>DASTSL010000080.1:0-23863 GCA_035760705.1 Meiothermus sp.
ACCGGCACTACCGGGCGGCTCCTGCAACAGAAGGCGGGGCTCGAGGTCGTGCGCCTTCTCTCCGGGCCGCTGGGCGGCGACCAGCAGATCGGCTCGATGGTGGCCGAAGAAAAGGTGATCGCGGTGATTTTTCTGCGCGACCCCCTGGCGGCCCAGCCCCACGAGCCCGACGTACAAGCGCTGATGCGCGTCTGCGACGTGCATAACGTCCCCCTCGCCACCAACCTGGCGGCAGCGGAAGCCATTCTGGCTTGGCTCGAGACGCTTTCTTCCCGGCCCTAGCCAGGGAGATGGACCGGGGCTAGAGAAAAGAGCTAACAGCTAACGGCTACCTGCCGAAGAACTCAGCCGGCTGTTTGCGGTTGGCGGATCCTTATGTGACCCCACCGGCTATCCCGCACAGGGTTTGGGTGTCTAATACTTTCATGGACTTTCGCGAATGGCTCGAGAAGATGCTGGAAGACAACCGGGAGGCGCTTAAGGAGTTCCCCGAACCGCCGGGGCTCGAGGATTTCGTGCGGGATCTGGTGCGCTCGGGGCAGGCCGAGCGGGTGTTGCACCTGGTCAAGTTCTCGTTCTTATTCGGCATCCAGCAGGGGCAGGCCCAGACCCAGCAGGAGACGCCACCGCCCAAAATCCAGGCTTAGATTTTCCAGTTCGGCTTTCCGGCTCCTGCTCCCCTCCCCGGGGAGCGGTCTTTGTTAGATCACGGGATCGACTCGAGGCTCTGCTTGCTCCTCGGTCACGCTAATGTAACGCAACCCGCAGCGTTAAGCCGATGGTTAAGACGCTGTTTCTTAGCGAAACGGTTGAGCCTTGATAAGCAAAGTCGGGGTCGGTTAGGCCCTCCTGGACGCAGATCTGATCCATAACGGGGGATTTACGCGTCACCCCTGAGATTGAGGATATGATTCCATCACCAAGCCAGAATTCCCTACGTCACCTCGGCCTTCTGGTGTTGCTGTTCAGCGCTTCCGCGCTGCTCAGTGCATGTACAGCCCCGCTGCCCGCCCCCGATTTTGATTTCTCCCTCAGCCCCGCGGCGGTTACCTTACAGCAGGGCTCGAGCCAGAACATCCAAGTGAGCGTTATCCGCAAGGGTGGCTTTAGTGCTCCACTCACGCTGAGGGTGGAGGGTTTACCTAGTGGGATTAGCCATAGCGAGGCGGCTTTGCCGAGCGGAGCTAGCCAGACGAGCCTGACTTTGTCCGCCAGCGAATCGGCGGTCTTAACGGCAGGGGTTGACCTCACAGTTTGGGTCAGCGGGGGAGGTAAAGAGCGCAGCCGAAGCCTGCGCCTGAGCGTGGTGCCCAAACCTGATCTGCTGCTCGAGCTGAAGGGGAGCGAGATCTCGCTCTATAAAGGCGGGAGCAATACCTTGGCCGTGCAGATCTCACGGGTAGGCGGGTTTGATGACCCAGTGAGCGTTAGTGTGGTCGGGCTGCCCGCGGGGGTCAGTGCTGATCCCCTGACGATCCCTTCCGGCAGCAGTCTGGGAGCCCTCACCCTGCGGGCTCAAACCGGTGCCGCAACCCTTAGTGGTCAGCCAATCGAGGTAGAGGCCAGGGGAGGTGGGCTGGTTCGCAAGGCCAACTTCAACCTGACTGTGCTTGACGCCCCCAGCTTCGTGCTCGAGCTAACCCCCAGCACCGTGGTCGTCGCGCCCGGCGAGGGAGGTTCGCTCCAGGTGAGCCTCCGCCGCACCCCAGGCTTTGGCAGTCCGGTGAGCTTGGAACTGTTGAACGCCCCCACCGGAGTGACAGGCAGCTTCGATCCCGATGCTGTCAGTGGGGACCAGAGCACCCTCCGCCTCAGCGTGGCCGGGGCAGTTCCGCCGGGCGCCTACACCCTCAGCGTGCGTGGCAGCGGGGGAGGCCAGGTTGCTATGCAGAATCTGGTGCTGATAGTCTCCGGGTTCAGCCTGACCTTGAGTCCAACCACCCTGACCTTGCAACAGGGTGAACAGGGTTCCTCCGCGGTGACGTTGATGCAAAAAGGCGGCTTTGGTGGCGCAGCAACCCTAAGCATCTCGGGTGAGATCGTGGGTAGCGGCCCGGATAAGGTAGCGGCGGTTTTCAGCCGGAACCCCCTTCCCAGTGGCACCAGCATTCTTACCCTGAGCGTCGGGTCAGCTGTACCGGCGGGGATCTATACCCTGAACCTTACCGGGGTCAGCGGGAGTTTGAGCGACAGCAAGATCCTGCAACTCAGCGTAACCCAGCCGAGCCTGAGCCTCGACCCCGAGAGCGCCACCGTGCTGAGTAAGGACCCCCCCGAACCTGCTCAGATCTCCTTGAAGGCCACCCTGAGCGGGGGGAGCGGGCGACTTCGTTGGGAACTGGCTGGCCCTGGCTCACTCTCGAGCACCACCGGCTCGAGCGTGACCTATACTCCCCCAGCCTGTTTCTCCAACGCAGCCACTGCTTTAGTGACCGTGAGCGTGGAGGGCACCAGCGCCCGTAAGACAGCGACCATCGCGCTCAACCCAGCCACGCGCAACGACCTGACTGTGAACTTCACCGGTCTGCCCACTGGCCTGAGCGGATCGGTACGGGTTCAAGGGCCGGGGGGCTTTGACCGCACCCTCACTACCAGCCAGACCCTAAGGGACGTTCCAGGGGGCACCTACACCCTCACCCCCAAGGGTGCAGTCCAGCAGGGATCCGTGGCCGATTGGTACTATCAGGCCAGCCCCGCAACCATTACCCTCTCGCCCTGTCGCCCGGCGACGGTAAACCTACCCTATCAACAGCGACCAGGAACGGGCCGGCTCTGGGTGGTGGATAACTCCACGAAGCAACTCCGGGGTTACCTCCAAGGCAGCGGCACCCCGGTGGAACTGAACCTGAACCTCTCCGGCCCTGAACTGATGGCTCTCGACCCCCAAGGCAACCTCTGGATCGCTGACTACTTGGGCAACCAAGTAGTAATGTACGCTGCGCAGGATTTGGCCGCAGGGGGAAGTCCGGCAGCCCGGCTCAAGATCACGGGTAGCGGGATAGACGGCCCCAGCAATGTGGCTTTCGATGCCCAAGGCAACCTCTGGGTAACAGACTGTGGATCGGGGGTCAGGCCCAATGCGGTGGTCAAATACCAAGCGAGCAAGTTGAGCGGAAGTTATAGCGGAGAACCTGACCTGGCAATCACCACCTGGAGCGGCCATCTCAACTGCCCCTCGTCACTGGCCTTCGACGCGGCAGGAAACCTGTGGGTGGCTTCGTTCCTCTCCGACGAGATCCTCAAGTACACTCCGTCCCAGTACGCTGCTTCGTATTCGGGTCGCCCAGCCCTCATCGTGCAAGGGGCTTCGACCCAGATCCTGCGCCCGACCAATCTCGCTTTTGACTCGATGGGCAACCTCTGGGTCTCGAGCATCCAGAGCGGAATGCTGCTCCGCTTCGATAAGAACACCTTGCCCCCAGACTGCGACCCCTTGCCCGCCTGTACTGGGGGGACGGGGACGTACGGAGCCGCGCCGAGCAAAGTGGTGACGGGTCTCAACCAGCCCTGGGGGTTGGCCTTCGACAACCAGGGTGATCTCTGGGTGACTGAAGGAACCCCCTGGTTAGGCCCTCAGGCTCTGGGAGTGAACCCACAAAGCCCTCGAGCCCTGCGGCTTCAGAGTTTGGGAGGTGTCCGGTCACAAAGCGCGGATAAGCGGGTTCTGAAGTTTGCTGCGGCGGGCATTGGGGCAGGGGGAACTCCAACGCCAATCGCGGAACTTGGCGGTTTCACCGCCCCGGCTGGGCTGGTCCTCAACCTTCCTCCGGCAGGGCTCCCGTTCTACAGCCGTCCGGCTCCATAAAGCCAAACTGAGCGATGAACCCCCTCATGCGAGGGGGTTCGGCTACTTCCGCAGGTGCACCACCGTCACCCCGTGCCCACCCTCGTAGGGCACCGCGTCGTGGAAGTTCTCCACCCGCTTGTCACGCCGCAACGCCTCGCGGATGGCGTTTCTCAGGGCCCCGGTGCCTTTGCCGTGCAACAGCCGTACTGGGGTCTCGCCCAGGCTCTTGGCCTCGGTGAGGAAGTCATCAATCGCTAATAGTGCTTCGTCCACGGTCATGCCGCGCAGGTTGAGTTCGGCATCGAAATTGCTTTTGACCCGCGTTCCGCCGCTGGGGGTCTTGGGGGCTTCCAACACCTGCAAGCTCGAGAGGGGCAGGCTCATCTTGACCGAGCCCATCTGCACCAGGGCCTCGCCGTCGCGCACCTCGAGTACCCGGGCCCGGGCGTTGTACTCGGGCACCTGCACGGTGGCCCCGGCGACCACGCCGGGGCTCGGGGGTTGGGGTTTGGGCGCTTTGTGGTAGCGGCCCCGCAGTTGCATCAGCTCTTGCAGGGCTTTGCCCTGGCCCTCGCTTTTGCCCCGAAGGCGCACCTGCCGCAGGCGCTCTTGGGCCTCGCTCACCAGCTCCTCGGCCTCGCGGCGGGCCTCCTCCAGGAGCTGTTGGCGGTTTTGCTCGAGCTCGCGCAGCCGGGTCTGAAGCTCTTCCCGCTCCCGCCGGGCCTGGCCTTGAAGCTGCTCCACTTCGGCCAGCCGTTGCCTGAGGCTTTCCCGTTCGGCTTCCAGCGCGGCCAACAGGCGTTCGACCCGCCCACCTTCGGGGCCGAGCAAATCCTCCGCCCGGGTATTGAGATCGTGGGGGAACCCCAGCCGCCGGGCGATCGCCAGGGCGTAGCTGCGGCCCGGCGCACCCACCACCAACTGGTAGGTGGGGGCTAAGTGCTCGAGGTCGAAGCGCATCGAGGCGTTTTGCACGCCGGGGGTCTCCTGGGCGAAGGCCTTGAGCGGGGAGAGGTGGGTGGTGATGAGACCCCGTGCTCCGCGCTCGAGCAAGGCTTCCAAAAACGCCTGCGAGAGCGCCGCCCCTTCCTCAGGGTCGGTGCCGGAGCCCAGCTCGTCAATGAGCACCAGGCTCTGCGGGGTGGCTTCGGCCAGGACCTCCTTGAGCCTGAGCAGGTGGGCGGCGAAGGTCGAGAGGCTGGCCTCGAGCGACTGCTCGTCACCAATATCCACAAACACCTTGTCGGGGAAGGCCAGGTGGGCCGCCTTCGCCGCCACGTAGAGCCCACTCTGGGCCATCAAGACGGCCAGGCCCAGCGTCTTGAGCAAGGCCGTCTTGCCGCCCATGTTGGGGCCGGTGAGGAGCACCAGCCGCGCGGTCTGGGAAAGCTCGAGGTCGTTCGCCACCGCGCCAGGGATAAGCGGGTGCCAACTTCCCTCGAGCCGGTAGGTGCCCTCGGTGTTGAAACGCGGTTTGCTGAGCTTCCAGTCCTCGGCCAGCGCGGCGGCGGCCCGGGCCAGGTCGAGTTCGGTGAGGGCCGAGAGGGTCTGGTCGATCTGTGGGTCTTGGGCCAGGAGGCCGGTCAGCTCGAAGAGGATGCGGGCCACCTCGGCTTCCTCCTCGAGCCGCAGACTATAAAGCTGGTTGTTGAGCGGCACCACGCTGCTGGGCTCGATAAAGACCGTCACCCCGGTGTCCGACTGGTCGAGCACGATCCCCGGAACCTGGTGCTGGAAGCTCGCCTTGACGGGGATCACATAGCGATCCCGGCGTAGGGTGATGTAGCGCTCCTGGATGGCGTTCCCGGCCCGGTCCATGATGCTGTAGAGCCGTTCTTGGATCTGGTCGCGCAGCGGGTTGAGCCGTTTGCGGATCTGCCCCAGCCGGGGGCTGGCCGAGTCCTTGACGGCCCCGTCGAAGTCCAGGCTCTCCGCCACCCGGCGGCGGTACAGGGTGTGCTCCCCGATGCGCTCAGCCAGGGCCGAGAGCCGTTCGCCGATTTCCAGCAGTTCGTGTTTGAGCGCGGTGGCCGCCTCGAGCGTGTGGGCGATGCTCAGCAGCTCCATCCCCGAAAGCCGTTTTCCCTCGCGGGCCGAGGCCAGCGGAGCCCGCATGTCGCTGATCCCGCCCAGCCGGTAGGGGTAGCCGAGAGCTTCGGCGATGGTGGCCTGTTGGGTCAGGGCCTCCTCGAGCGAGGGTTTGGGCGCGATGGCGAGGGCTGCCTCCTGGCCCATAAAGGTAGAAGCGCGGTCCGCCAAAGCCTGGCGGATGCGGTAAAACTCGAGGGCCTCTAAAGCATCGCGCATACCAAAGGCCCAGTATAGCCGATGCCCCTCGAGCTATCCTGAACCAATCTGCAATTACTGACCGACGAACCCCAGAGAGATCGCTCCGAGAATCGCCACCAGCCAGACCAGTGCTTTCTTCACAATCCACTGCCAATTCATGCTTCAACCTCGCGCAAAAACACAAGTAGGGGTGTGGGCTGGTTTACTTCCTTGAGCGGCTTTAACCGGGTTTCATCGGCTCATCACCTCCTAGCGCGGGAAGTTTTGACCCCAGCAACCGCACTTGCCTGCGTGGTCTCCCGAGCTTTTGCTACTGTATAGACCCCAGTGTAGCTTTTTTCGGGAGTATCCTCACCGGGCTCGAGTTTTGCCGTATTGATTAACATGCACACGTGCATTATCTGTTATGGCTGGCCGATCTTTGCCCCTAAAAACCGAGCGGCTCGCCGTGTTGGTCAGCCCCGAGGAGAAGGCCACGCTCCACGCCCGGGCCGAGGCGTTGAGTATCAGTACCGGCGAGATGATCCGCCGGGCGGCCCTGGCTTACCGCCCCTCCGACCAGGCTGCCGAAAGCGAGATCGTGCTCGAGGCCCTGGTCGATGAACTGATAGCGGCGGCTAAAGAGGCCCGCCAGGCCCTCAACTCCGCCGAGAAGGAACTCCGCGCGACCTTACGTACCCTACGGGAGGTGTAGGGTGTCGGCCTTTGACCGGGTGCTCGAGGGCATCAAACAAGTGTTGCTGGTGAGCGAAGGCATCAAACGGCTCTCGGAAGGGGTCAAGGAACTCGCTGCCGAGGTACGCGAGATTGACCGGCGGGTCGCCCGCATCGAGGGTATGGTCGAGGTCGCCAAGGCCCAGTCCGGCTCGCGTAGACGGTTGCCCAAGAGCGAATCGAGAGACTGAGCTAAGTGTCTCCAGGATAGAAGCGTAACGGGTGAAGCAGGGGTGGCTGAGGAGGCTGCGCCGCCGCACACCCCGTATGCACTATCCTGCTGAGCAATTGGGTACTTCTATCGCTTCTATCGCGGGCACACTTACAGCGGCCTTCAATGGCCCTTGTGTAAGGGCGTATACGTGGCAAGCCATATACGTGGCAAACCGTGGCGATACGCCCCTCGTCACGGAACAGCGGATTTCTCGTATCGTGGTCGTCCTGGATGGGCTGGCCGGGGCGCTTGTCCCTACAGTTCCCTGCACCGCATGCAGCTTCAGAGCTCGTAAACGCGCAAAATACCTTCGCCGACCCGTTGCCAGAAGGCAATGCGGCGATCCCGCTCGAGCATCCGCGAGCGGTCGGTGGGGTTGGTGATAAAACCCAGCTCGAGCAGACAGGCCGGGCCATTAAAGTCCAGGATGGCCAGACGGCCCTGGGCGGCATTTTGCTCGAGCTTGAGCCCCCGGTCGCGTAAAGTGAGGGCCTCCAGGGCGGCCCGCTGCACGATCTCGGCCAGCAAGCGGTCGGAGGCGTCGCGGTGGAAGGTTTCGGTGCCGCTGGCGGTTGTGCCGGTCGAGGAGTTGCAGTGCAGGCTGATGAGGTGGGTGCAGCCCCGCATCTCGGCCTGCTCATTGCGGGTGCTCAGAGGGGCCGGGCTGTCGTGGGTGCGGGTGAGCCAGGTAGAGATGCTAAAGGGGGGCTGCCCCAGCACCCATTCCCCGGTGCGTGCCCACATCAGCACCAAGTCGGCCTCTTCCACCCCGCCCGCCACGGCCCCGGTATCGTAGCGCCCAGGTTCGGCGTTGCTATACCCGTGGCCGGGATCAATGCACAGCCGTAGCGGCATCCTCGATCTCCTAAACCCTGAAAATTCCCAGACCCTGCAAAGCGATTTTCCCGTTGGCCTTTTCCCCGCTCAAGAGGTTTTGGCTGGGGGGCAGCTCGAGGCTCACGCGGGTTGGAGCCGCGTACACCCAGACCTCCTCGCCCTGGTAGACCCGCTTGTAGGCGATCGCGCCGGTGGGGGCCTCGAGCGGCAGGAGCCCGCCCCGGCGCAAAGCAGGGGTGTTCTTACGGAGATGGATGAGCTTTTTAGTCCACTCGAGCACGTCTTGGTTCCACTTCGACTCGTCCCAGGGGAAGGTTCCCCGGCACATCGGGTCGCCGTTCCAGACCCCGTAGGGGTTGCTCTGGTTGAGGGCGATCTCGTCGCCGTAGTAGAGGCCGGGCGCGCCGGGGAAGGTGAGCAGGACGCCCAGGGCCATCTTGTACAGTTCGACGTTTCCCCGCAGCCGCCAGAAGGCACGGGGTACGTCGTGGCTGTCGAGGAGGGTGTACATGGTCTGGCGGATCTGCAAGGGGAGCCCGGCATAGTGGTCCCACATCGTCTGCCAGGCCTCCAAAGCGCTCACCTGCACCTCCCAGCCATAGACGTTCTTGCCGCTGAGCCACTCTAAAAGCGGGTTGGCGAAGCCGTGGTAGTGCATCGAGCCGTCCAGGGTGTGGGCCCGCAGGTGGTTTATGGTGTCGAAGAAAAGCTCCCCGAACACGAAGGCTTCCGGGTTTTCCTCGCGGCTGTTGCGGTGGATGAGGCGGAGTAGCTCGAGGTTGCGCCGGTCTGTCCCACCCTCGCCGATCTGGTGGGCCACGTCCAGCCGCCAGCCATCGGCACCTTTGCGCAGCCAATGGCGCACCGGGGCGTGGTAGCCATCGAGCCAGCGCTCGACGGTGAGCGGACTGCCGTAGTCGAGCTTGGGCAGGGTCTTGACCCCCATGAAAGATGCGTAGCTGCCGTCGGCGTGGAAGGTGAACTGGCTGGCTTCGGGCGAGTCGGGGTCCTTGAGGGCTTTCTGGAAGTCCGGATGGGTATTGCCGACGTGGTTGAATACTCCGTCCAGCACGATTTTCATTCCGTTGGCGTGAAGGTCGGCGACCAGCCTATCAAAGGCCTCGTTGCCCCCCAAGTAGGGGTCCACGTTGAGGTAATCCAGCCCGTCGTAGCGGTGGTTGGACCGGCTGGGCAGGATCGGGGTGAGGTAGAGGGCTTCGATCCCTAACTCCTTCAGATAGCCGAGGGCTTGGCGGATGCCCTCGAGGTCACCCCCGTAGTGCTGCAAGGGGCCAATCGTAGGGTCTACCGGCTCGTCCCAGGCTTTCTTCACGATCTTCTTGCCCATGTAGACCCACTCGCCGTCTTTGGGGTCGTTGGAGGGGTCGCCGTTTTTGAAGCGATCCGGGAAGATCTGGTAGAACACCGCGCCCACCGCCCACTCCGGCACGCTGGGGGCCGCGAGCAGGTGAAAGAAGCGGTCGTAGCGGGGCATCGTGCTCGAGAGCCCGCCGCTGGTGAGGTAGAATTTCTCCTCGCTGAGAAAAAAGCAGTAGCGGATCGGGGAGGCGTGGATGGGCAGGGTGATCTCCAGCCCGCCCCTCACCGCCTTCAGCGCTCTGCGTTCGACCTCGCCGAAACGCTCGAGGATCAAAAACCCGGCCTTAGCCGATGTCCGCACCCGGAGGGTCACCTCAGCGCCCAACTCGGGGGTCATCGGATCAACACAGAAAGGTTCCCAGTCGTGGTAGTGCTGCATCATTCCTCCAAAAAGGTAGGGACGACGGGCCCTAGCGCTCTGCGCCAGCGTCCCTACGGGGTCACAAGCTTATTCCTTTACCGAACCTGCGGTGTATCCCGAAACAAAGTAGCGCTGAAACCCATAGAAGGTGAGGAGAATCGGGATCGAGCCCAGCACCGCTGCGGCGGCGAAGAGGCCCCACTTGGTTTGGAACTGGCCGGTGGTGAAGTTCCGCAGACCCATCCCCACCGTCCAGCTTTCGGAGCCGGTAAGCAGCAGGTTAGCTACGATGAACTCTGAGTAGGTGCCTACGAACTGCAAGAGGAAAATGAACACAAACATCGGGGACGAGAGGGGCAAGAGGATCTTGTAAAACACCTGCCACTTGGTTGCCCCGTCGATGGTGGCGGCTTCCTCCAGGCTCTTGTTGATGCTCTCGAGGAACCCCTTGTACACCCAGGTGCCGAAGCTGATGATCCCGCCCGAGTAGGCCAGGATGAGGCCGGTGTAGGTATTGAGCAGGTCCAGGTTGGACATCAGCGTGTAGATGGCGATGAGCCCCAGGAAGCCGGGAAACATCTGGATGAAGATGAACACCAAGAGCATGGTGTAGCGCCCGGGAAAGCTGAAGCGGGCGAACGCATACCCCGCCGTCGCGGTGAGGAGCACCGCCAAGAGCCCGGTGAGCCCCGATACGAAAAGAGTGTTGCGCACCCACAAGATGAACTTGGCCTCGGTGTTGGGGCTGGTGAACTGGGAAGGCGAGATCAGCAGGATCAGCAGGAAGGTCGCCACCGCGAAAGCCGCCAGGTAGCGGTTTTGGACCACCGCCAACCGGCTATTCTCCTTGGTGTCCCCGATCACCCGCCGGTACGCCGCGACCCCCAGCAAAAGCAGCAGGGTGATGGCGGTGGCGGCCAGGAGCAGCCACTGGTAGCCGTAGACCACCACCCCGTCGAAAAGCTTGGCGTAGTTCTCGAGATTGGCTTGCGAGAAGTCGGGGAGGACCCTCGAGTCGATGAGCAGATTGCCGGTCCGGGGGGCGCTGAACTTGTAGAGGCTGTTGGTGGGGTCGAAGGAGGCCGCGAGGATCTGCAATACCGGGTAGTAGGCGAAGAGCAGGAAGAGCCACAAGAGCAGATGGGTTAAGCCCTGAGCGAAAAGCGGCCAGGGGCTCTTGCGGGCGCCCCGCCGCCGGTTGTTGTAGGCGGTGACGGCCAAGCTGTAGATCAGGATCAACCCGACAATAGCCAGCAGCCCACCCAGCACGTAGAGCCAGCCGTTCTCGAGGCGCACGAAGCCGAAGGGGACCCGTGGCTGCACCCGTCCAGCCAACTCGGGGGCGTAAAAGAACACCAGCCAGCCCAGGATGGCAGCTACGATGACCCAGGGGACCCAACGCGAGAGGCTATTCACGCTGCACCTCTTGGGGTAGAGGAGTAGGCTTTTAGTGGTTGGCGTTCAGCGTTTGGCGTTGTGCCTCCAGCGTTCCGCATCACCGCACCTCCCGCAAGGCCCCGGTCACCCGGAAGTTGATCAGGCTGATCGCCACGGTGATGATGAAGATGATCACCGAGATAGCCCCGCCCAGCCCGTAAGCCTGCCCGCCGTCGGCCTGGAAGGCGGTCTTGTAAGCCCAGGAGATGAGGATGTCCACCGCTTGGGCGGTGGAGGGGCGCCCCTCCACCGCGGGTTGCGGCGTAAAGAGCAAGTAGATCAGGCCGAAGTTGTTGAAGTTGAAGGCGAAGGAGCCCAGGATCAGCGGGGTGAAGGGTTGCCGCAACAGGGGCAGGGTGATGCTGGTGAGGGTCTGCCAGCCGTTGGCCCCGTCGATCTTGGCGGCCTCGTACACGTCGTCGGGGATGGTGGTGAGGGCGCCCAAGGTAGCGGTCATCCAGTAGGGGAAGCCCAGCCACAGGCTGGTGAGGAGCACCGCCACCTTGGCCCATTCGGGGTCGGTGTTCCAGGGTATGGGGTAGGAGCCCAGAAGCCCCAAGAAGCGGTTCACCGAGCCAAAGTTGACGTTGAGCATGGCGTTCCAGATCTGGTAGCTGATCACCACCGGCATGGCCCAGGAGATGATCAGGGCGGTGCGGTAAAAGCCGCGCAGCTTGAGTTCTTTGTTGTTGAGGAGGAGCCCCAAGATGAGTCCGGCCAGGGCCCCCACCGCTACCGCGCCCGCCGCGAACGCCACGTTCCACACGAACACCGGCCAGAGGATGGTGCTGGCCCGGGAGAAGATCTCCACGTAATTGCCGAAACCGATGAAGCGGTAAGCGTTGATGTGGTAGGCCAGGGTGGGGGTAAAGGGTGGGGGAGCGCTCAGCACGATCTGAGTACCCTCGACCCGGCTCGCCGTCACGGTGGCCCGCTGGGTAGTGGTGGTGATCTCGAGGCGCTCGCCCGCGCAGTCCGGGTTCTCACAGCGCAGGCTCTGGGCGGCGTCAGAGGCGGCGATGAGGGTGTTGCCTTCCACCCGCACGATCTGGGTCTCGGTAGAGCGGTCGGCCTTGCCGTTCCTGAGCCCGGTGTAGTCGGTGAAGCCGAAGTAGACCGTGAGGATGATCGGATAAACCGTGAAGGCCAGCAAGAACACGATGGCCGGGAGCAAGTAGTACCAGTCGATGATGAAGGGGAAGCGCCGGGCGATCAGGACCGTGAGCGGCACCAGCAGCACCGCGGTAAAAAACAAGGTGAGATATCCCGGGTAGGAGCTATCGAGCGGGCGGGGGAACGCCGCTTGCAACCCCCAGTACACCAGCAGGCCAAGCATAAACGACACCACCAGGGCTCCGCCCAACAAGCCAATCGCCAGGAGAAAGCCCCGTGCGCCGGGAGGGGATCGGTACATAGCTAAGACCTCCTATGAGATCAGGGAGATTCTAACGCACTTCTAAGGCCGCAGACGGACGATCCGAGGATGCGGTAAAGGGTTTTTCTGGGTTTCCCACACCCCGGGCGATTTTCATGATCCCACGACTTCGATGGACGTTGGGGCGCTAGCGCTTCTCCTTCCCCGCCTGGGGATAAACCCGTTTTCGATAGGCCAAAGCTTTTGATAGGTGGCTGGGCGAGGACTGGAAAAGGTTTGGCCCCCACCGCACGGGTGGGGGCCAGCTTGGGGCTTATTTGCCCGCGATGCCCTTGCGAATCTCCGCTACCATGTCATCGACGATCTTCTGGACGTTGGTGTCGGGCTTCTGGATGGCCTGCTGGATGGCGTTGCCCCAGGGGCCCCAGACCTTACCCATCTCGGGGATGTTGGGCATGGGGGTGCCGCTCGAGATCACCGGCGAGAAACCGGCCACTACGGGATCGTCCTTGAGGCGGGCCACAGCGGCCTTGGAGACCGGGACGCGGCCCCCGGCCTGGTTGAAGGAGATCTGGCTCTGCTCGCTCACCAGCAGCTTGGCGAAGTTGGCGGCGGCGGTCTTGTTCTTGGAGTAGGCGCTGATGGCTACGCCCTGTACGCCCACGAAAGGCTTCCAGGCGCTGCCACCGGGCGGGGTGGGGAAGGCCGCGATACCGAAGTCAATCTTGGCTTTCTTGTAGTCGCCGATGGCCCAGGGGCCGTTGAGGATCATGGCCAGGGAGCCGTCTTTGAAGGCCCCGTCGGCCACCCCGTAATCCACACCCTCGGGAACCAGCTTGTACTTGTAGCGCAGATCCTTGATGAAGTTCAGGGCCTTGACCCCGGCGTCGCCGCCCAGGCGCAGCTCACCCGCGTTGAGGTTGCCGCTGCTCCCGGCGAAGACCGAGCCGCCGTAGGCGGTGAAGAAGCCATAGTTGAAGTAGGGGTCGCCGATATTGTAGAGGAAGCCGAAGGTATTGCCCTTGGTGTTTTCCTGGGCAACCTTGAGGAACTCGTCCCAGGTCTTGGGCGCGGCCTTGACGAATTTCTTGTTGTAGATGAGCGCCACCGACTCGGCGAACATGGGCAGGGCGAAGAGCTGGTTCTTGTAGGAGAGGGCCTGCACCGCCACGTCGTTGAGCCCCTGGAGGTAGCTCGGGGTGGCGTACTTGCCCATGGGCTCGAGCACGCCCGCCGAGGCCATCGCGCCCACCCAGTCGTGGGGGATGCTCACGATGAGGTCGGCGGCTTGCCCCTGCGGGGCACCCAGGATGAACTTGTTCTGAATATCCCCGAACGGCACCTCTACCACTTCCACCTGGGTGCCGTTGGTTTTCTGGAAGGTAGCGGCCTGCTGCTTGAGCCAGGCCAGTTCGGGGCCGCCGTAGTGGGTCCACACCGTGAGCTTGCCCTGGGCCATGGCCAGACCCATCGCGAGCACGGCTGCTACTAGAAGACCTTTTTTCATCACTCCTCCTTCAGCCGAAAGACGCCAGCGCTTTGGCAGCGCTTCCACTTGCATTCTGAGGCGACCCGAAGCCTTGGCCGGAATCGCTCATACTGCTGCGTCGGGTACATTTTATGACATTTACCCCCGCCGTAAAGTAGGGATAAATTTCCCTCCCCGATATCTTAGAATTCGATAGCAAGGCAAAAAACCGGCCCTAAGGCCGGGCCGCTTAGGGTAATACATCAGAGCCGTTCTTTGAAACGTTTAACTACTTCTTTGGGGGGCGGCTGGGGCGTAGGTCGAGCTGGCTGGGGGTGGTGCGGGGGTTGCTGGTGAGGAGAAAACGCACCACCTCCACCACGTCCTCGGGCTGGATCTTCCACTCAGCGCCGGTGCTGTTGCCGCCAAAGGTGGTGTCCACCGAGCCGGGCAGGATGGTGCTCACCCGGATGCCGTGATGGCGCAGGTCCTGCATTACCGCCTCGGAGAAGCCGATCAGCCCGAACTTGCTGGCGTTGTAGGCGGCTCCCCCGGCGAAAGCGTTCTTCCCGGCCAAGGAGCCGATGTTGATGATGTGGCCAGCCCCCCGCCGTAGCAGGGCAGGGATCGCCGCCCGGGTCATGTAGAAGGGTCCGCTGAGGTTGGTCTCCAGCACCTGCCGCCACTCCTCCGGGCTCAAGTCCTGGACCGGTTTGAAAATCCCCACCCCGGCGTTGTTGATCAGATAGTCGAGCCCGCCAAAGGCGGCCTCGAGCTGGGCTACCGCGCGCTCGGCGTCTTGGGGGCGGGTAACGTCTCCTGGCAGGCTCAGCACCTCGCCCCCATTGGGCTGGGCGGATTTGAGTTCTTGCTCCACCTCGGCCAACTGCTCTCGGTTACGGGCAAATAGGCCCACCTGCACGCCCTCCCAGGCCAAGGCCCGGGCGATGCTAAAACCGATCCCTCGGGAAGCCCCCGTGATCAAAGCGACCTTGCCCTTGAGCATAAACACAATGTAAATCTATTCGACCCAGTTTGCGAGGGTGGAGAGCGATCTAACCCAGGCTGGGGTCGAGGTGAGCTGCTCATGGCGTATCGGGGATCGCTAAAAAATGCGATCCGCCCGGCCTTGGCCGGGCGGAGTTCGTTTGGTGCGGTTACTGGGCAGGCTTATAGAGGTCCACGCCGCCCGCCTTGTCCAGCGATTGCTGCAAGAAGGCCGGGTCCACCAGGGGCTTGCTGTTGGGGTCGCCGGGCCAGGTTCCGGCGAAGACCTCGAGCACGTCGGCGTAGCCGTCGCCGTCGGAATCTTTGTTGGCCTTGAGCGCATCGTAGAGGGCCTGGCTGATGTTGCCCTTGAAGTTCGAGCGCACGTTCTCGCCGAAGGGGTTCCAGGGCGCTCCGCCATTAGGGCCCACATGGCAGTAGATGCAGCCTACGGTGCGGGTGTTGTCCTTGTCGGCTACCAGATGGAACTGGGCGATGGCCTGGAGGCGGTAGGGGGGGCGAGCCACGGCGATGGAAGCGACCAACAAACCGAGCAAGGCTACAACCAAGCAAAATTTCTTCATATGTCCTCCTAAAGGCACTGCGACAGAACTTCCTAACCTGACCCACAACTCCAGCTATTACCGGTTAGGGATTCACCATGATCCTTCCGACCATCCCCGTGGTGCTGCTGGGGGTTGCATGGATCTGGCAGTAGTACTCGTACTCTCCGGCAAGATTCAGCACCCGCTTTTTAGGGGTATTGACGGCGAAATCACTCGAGGAAACATCCAAGTCCGCTGCATTAACCCCAGCAGAAACGGTCTTGAACTTTACGCTGTGCAAACCGCCTTTATTGATGAAAGTTACCGAATCCCCTTTCTTGAGGGTAACGTTGGCTGGGTCGAACGCGGTGCTGCCCACGGTTTGTATGTCTTGGTTATCAGACGCTGGAGTATTGTTACCACAAGCCGCCAAGACCACACCGAGCACCAGCAATAGGGCTACGCGCTCATCCTCACTTCCGAAGGGTCGTCCAAATTTTCTGGACTCATGTAACCTATCACCCTGCTTTCGGGTTCAAACCCCTCCCGGGCGCGGATTATTTAAAGGCAGCCGGGCCGCTCACTTCATCTCGACCATGCCACAGGCGATGCTGGCTCCCACCGGTTGGGGGTTATTGGAATGGATATTGACATAGGTAGTGCCCGCCGGGTACTTCACGCTCGCGGGAACCTCGGTAAAGGCCACGGCGTAGCCCTTGTCGTCGGCGGTCAGGTTGGTGAGGCCCAGGAGCTTGTTCCCGTTCTGGGCGGCGCAGTTGGCATCGCCCTTGTCGTTGTAGTGGATGTGGTTGGCGTAAACGCCCGAACCCGGCTTGAGGCCTTCCACTTGTACGAAGATCTTATGCTCGCCCGAGGGCAAGGTCATGATGACGGCGGTCCCCTCGATGCCCCCTGCTCCGGTGATGGTGGCGTAACGCACCTCCGGCTTTGCCGTTTGCTGGGCCAGTGCCAGCATCCCCACCACCGCCAATACCGCCCCAAATCGCACGTACCGGTAGTTCATGTTTTACCTCCGAGCCTAGATACGCAGGGCACGGTCGGGTGGATTCAACGGGGTGAGAGAAGCGTAGGACGAACGTCCGCTCTACGCCCTTCTTTTTGACAAGACGTACACCCCTACTCGAGCGTCACAATTTCTCGGGGAGGCGGGCCGCTCTTGTGCGCCTCGAGCAGCGCTCGGAGGGCCTTGCCCCGGTGTGAGTAGCGGGCTTTTTCCTCCAGGCTCATCTCGGCGAAGGTCTTTCCGGCCTCGGGCACGTAGAACAGGGGGTCGTAGCCGAATCCGCCTGCGCCACGCGGAGCTTCCAGGATGAGGCCGTGGGCTTCACCCCGGTAAGCCTCGAGGTGCCCGTCGGGGTAGGCCAGCACCAGCACCGCCACGAACTTGGCCCGGCGCTCCTCGCCTTTGACGTGCTTGAGGCGGTCCAGCAGATAGAGATTGCGCTCGGTGTCGCTGGATTTACCGCCATAACGGGCCGAGTACACCCCGGGCTCGCCCTGGAGAGCTTCCACCTCGAGCCCCGAGTCATCGGCCAGAGCGGGCATCCCCACCTGCTTGGTGGCGAAAGCGGCCTTGAGCATGGCGTTGTCCTCGAAGGTCGAGCCGTCCTCGCGGGGCATCTTGAAGGGATAATCGAGCAGCGAGAATAACTGCCAGCCCAGGGGGGCTAGGCCTTCGCGCAACTCCTTGAATTTTCCGGCGTTGGAAGTGGCTACCAGGACACGCATAGGAGGAGTGGGTTGGGGGCCAGGGGGTTCGGGTTTGGCGACCTCGGGTTGGGCCGGTGCGGCGGTGGGCTCGAGCCGGGGTTTGCCGGCTTTCTGGGCTTGTACCAGGCGTTCCACTGCCCGCTGCCAGGGGGAGATGGCCTCGCGCTCCTCGGGGGTCATGTCAGCCAGGGTCTTGCTGGCTTCGGTGACGAAGAAAAGGGGGTCATAGCCGATCCCGCCTTGGCCTTCCATGCGTTGCAGGATGAGCCCGGCGGTCTCCCCCTGGAACACCTCGAGCGCCCCCGAGGGCTGGGCCAGGGCCATCACCGTGACGAAGCGGGCCCCGCGGCGCTCGATGGGCAGGTCGCGCAGCCGCTCCAAAAGGCGCAGGTTGCGCTCTAAGGCGGTATTCCAGGGGCCGAAGTGCACCGAGTAGTGCTCGAGCTTGCCGTTTACCCGCAGCTCGAACACCGACTCGTCGGCGATAGCCGGAATGCCACTGGCCTTGGCGGCGGCGGCAGCCCGCACCAGGGCGCTATCCAAAGGGCTCAGGTGGGGCACTTCAGGGATGGGCACTTGCTGTTCGGCCAGCGAGGTCACCTGCCAGCCCAACGGGCGCAACAGCTCCTGGAGCCGCTGGGCTTTGAGGGGGTTGGTGGTGGTCGCCAAGACACGCATTCCTCTTTAGCCTACCCAATTTTAGCGCAGCGCTTGGTGTATACGGCTTACCAACTCGGGGATGAAGCCCAGGCCGGTCTCGAGCATCTGCTTGTACACCGGCTGGGGCACCGCCCGGCCCTCGCCTCCGCCGTGCACCTCGATCACCTCGCCCCCCTGGGTGGCGACTACGGTCAGGTCGGCCCAGGCGTTTTCGTCTTCGATATGGGTGAGGTCCAGCAGAATGCGCTCCTCGCCAAACCAGCCCAGGCTGATGGCGGCGAACTCCTGCAAGGGCCACTCGTCCAGGGCCCCCGAGCGCACCATCTTGTCGAGGGTCTGATGCAAGGCTGCGTAGCCCCCGATCAATGAGGCCACCCGGGTTCCCCCGTCGGCCTGGAGCACGTCGGCGTCGATCACTACGGTCTTGCCGGGGAGCAGGCTGAGGTCCAGCACCGCACGGAAGGCCCGGCCCATGAACCGCTGGATCTCAGCGGTGCGCCCCGAGAGCCTTTGCCGCTCGCGCTCCTTGCGTTCTTTGGTGGAGCGGGGCAGCAGGTTGTACTCGGTCATCAGCCAACCCTCACGCGGTTTGACGTGGCGGGGAACCCCGTCGGTGAGGGAGACCGTGACCAGTGCCTTGGTGTGGCCCAATTCCACCAACGCTGAGCCCTCGGCGTAGAGGTTATAGCCGGTTTGGATGGAGAGCGGGCGCATCTCGAGGGGGGCACGGCCATCTTTGCGGTTCATCTAAGGGTGAATCGTACCATGTCCGCATCGACTTCTTGAAATCCTCGCTGGTCAATCCCGCCTCCCGCACCAACCCGCCCATCGTGATCGCGTTGATGGGATTGTGCCGGGGGATTATCAAGCACCCGCACACCCGCTCAGGATGGTGCGGTTACCTTGGCGAATGAACTTGAACCCTGCTTCCCCAAGGCCTGGATCGCTTCCAGATGGTTGATTCCGGGGCCCCTAAACCGTGATCTCGATCTCACGGGTTTGCTGGCCTTGGGTTAGCTCGGCAACCCCTCGAGGTATTCCTAGAGCGCCTCCTTGATGTTCTCAAGGGCTTCCTGCACGGTAGTGCCCTGACTCCGGCACCCCAGCAATCCAGTTGCCGAGGCCGCGTAGCCTTCGAAGAAGGGTACAGAACGGTGTACCTCATCCCTTCCATCTTGGCTCAGGCTCACCCTCAGGCTTGCCTCTAGCCCAGACACTCGCTAAAATACCTAAGCGTTCGCCTTTTGGCGGATCGAACTAGCCGAAGTAGCTCAGTGGTAGAGCACTCGATTCGTAATCGAGCGGTCGTCGGTTCAAATCCGACCTTCGGCTCCAAAAAGAGAGCCGTATGAAACGGCATAAAATGCAATAACCGGGAGTTGCAATGACTCCCGGTTATTGGTTCCTGACGGCAACCTGGCGGCAACGCACCCTAAGCGGTGGGTTTTGGGCCGAGCAGCTCGCTGACGGCCAGGGCGGCTTTTTTGCGCTGTACCTTGAACAGGTGTTGGTAGGTCTGTTGGGTAAAGGCTACGCTGGCGTGCCCTACCCGCTCTGAGACTACCTTGGGATCAACCCCGGCCAGAGCTAGCAGAGAGACGTGAGTATCTCGTAAATCGCGGAAGCGAATTTTTTTGACTTTGGCCCGCTTGACGATGGCTAGAAACTCTCGACGCAGGTTGCTTGGCTCGATGGGAGTTCCCACAGAAGTTGTGAACACCCAACCCTCGTCAGTCCAGGCGTCCCCCATCTCCAGGCAATCCTTTTCCTGCCGCTCCCGATGCTGCTGTAACACCTCGAGCACATCGCTTGAAACATCTACCGGACGGCTCGAGCGGTAAGTTTTAGGGGATTGAACAATCCGCTTGCTTCCGGCCTTGGTGAGGTTTTGTCGTACCCAGATTGCGCCATCCTGCCAATCAATATCCGCCCACTTCAGCCCTAGCAGTTCGCCTCGGCGCATCTCGCTCATGAGGGCCAGGAAGAAGAGGGCATACCAGCGGGAGCGCTGAGCCTCAGCAAGAAACGCCCAGGCCTCTTGGGGGGTCCAAACCTCGCCGGTGTAGCGCCCTGCCTGGGGCGCCTTGACCCTATCCGCCGGGTTCCAGGGCAGCAGGCCCCAGTGCACGGCATCCTCGAGCGCGGCGTGCGGGGTCCGGTGCACCAGCCGGACGGTCGTGGGAGAGAGGGTCTCGAGCGACTCGGAGCGAATCGCCAGGACACCGGTGAGGCTGTCCTTGAAGTCCAGCACGCTGGGGTCGCCAGCGGTCTGGATCGCCCTCATGAACTGCTGCCACTGCTCGACGGTGGCCAGCTGGCCGGGGAACATCCCTGCGAGCGGGCCCTGATAGCCGCCGGAGGACGCGAGGGGGTGAGTTGGTTCAACATCTACTGCGCTCCTTTCAAGGCAGACAGGCCGAGGGCTTCGAGTTGACGGGGGGTAAACTTGGCGAGCACTTCGTGGAGGTTGCCTGCGTTGGCGTAGCTCGAAAACCGGTATATCCCTTGCGGGGTATCGAGGGTTCGAATCCCTCCCCCTCCGCCGCCTGAAAGAACCCTGGCCCCAAGCCGGGGTTCTCGCTTTTGCGGGCGGCGTTGGGCGGTTTTGCGGTAACGTAGAGAAGATGTACACCGACGCCAGCCCTCTCACCGCGGACGAACTGCGGGTCGTGCTCGACCAGCTCCGCTACCAGGTCGAGCGGATCGAAGAAGACCGTTTCTCCATCGTCTACACCACTGGCCTCAAGGCCAGCCTGGTCACTTACGGCGAGCCCGGCAAACTGCGCAGCCTGCAACTGCGCGCGGGTTTTACCGGGTTCAACCGGATCGAGATGCGCCACATCAACACCTGGAACCGCCGCTACCGCTTCTCCAAGGCTTATCTGGACGGCGACAACGACCCGGTGTTGGAGTTCGACCTGTGGCTCGAGGGGGCCAGCCCCGAGCTGATCATGACCTTCGTGCGCGAGTTCGAGGATTCTTGTAATCTGTTTTTTTCCTATATCCGCATGATTGACGCCGAGTTAGTCGAGTAGGAGGGATGGCCAACCGCGAACAGCCAACGGCCCATTGCCCGAGAAGGCTGTTCGCCGTTAGCACGAATGCTTATGTGGACCCGTGAAGAACTCGACCGCTACGCCCGGCATATCATCCTGCCGGGGGTAGGGGCGGCAGGTCAGGCCCGGCTCAAGCGAAGCTCGGTGTTGGTGGTGGGGGCCGGGGGTTTGGGAGTCCCGGTGCTCCAATACCTGGCAGCGGCGGGGATGGGGCGCATCGGCATCGTGGAGATGGACAAAGTAGACCCCTCCAACCTCCAGCGGCAAGTCCTGTACGGGGTGCGGGACATCGGGCGGGCCAAGGCCGAGGTTGCCAAAGAGCGGCTCGAGGCCCTCAACCCCCACGTCCAGATCGATCTTTACCCGATTCGCCTCGACTCGACCAACGCGCTCGAGGTGCTGCACCCCTACGACTTGATCCTGGACTGCACCGACAACTTCCCCACCCGCTACTTGGTGAACGATGCTTGCGTGCTGCTGGATAAACCCCTGGTCTATGGGGCCATTCACCAGTTCGAGGGGCAGGTCTCGGTGTTCCATTATCGGGACGGCCCGGCAGGGCTTGGTCCCTGCTACCGTTGCCTCTATCCCACCCCCCCCAAGCCGGGAACCGTCCCCAACTGCGCTGAAGCCGGGGTGTTCGGGGTGCTGCCGGGGGTGGTGGGGAGCCTGATGGCCTCCGAGGCCCTCAAGGTTCTGCTCGAGCTGGGCGAGGTGCTGAGTGGCAAGCTGCTCCTCTACGACGGCCTCGAGCCGGTTTTCCGCACCCTGCACCTGGCCCGCAACCCGGCTTGCCCGGTCTGCGGGGACGGACCTACCGTGCTCGAGCTGCAAGATTATGAGGTGTTCTGCGGTGTAGGGGTCTGAAGGGTGTTAGAATGCTCAGGCTTAAGCCGGTAGAGGGGATTATCCGCTAAGACCGGCCACAACCGAAGGAGAGAACCTGATGAGCACTGCAACCATCGCCCGTGGACTCGAGGGAGTCCTTTTCACCGAAAGCGCCCTGTGTTTTATTGACGGACAGGCCGGTCGGCTGTATTACGGCGGTTATGCGATCCAGGAACTGGCCGAGAAGAGCACCTTCGAGGAAGTCTCCTTCCTATTGCTCCACAACCGCTTACCCAAGGCCGACGAACTCAAAGCCTTCAGCGATGAGTTGGTTGCCCTGCGGGCTTTGCCCGAGGAGCTCATCCGGCAGATCCGGCAGTTTCCCAAAGACGCCCACCCCATGTCCATGCTCCGCACCGCGGTGAGCGAGCTGGGGATGCTCGACCCGCGCGAGGACGACCTCACCCCCGAAGGGCTCTACCAGAAGAGTCTCTCGCTCATCGCCAAATTCGCCAGCATCGTGGCCGCCCTCAAGCGGGTGCGCGAGGGCAAGGAGCCCCTGGCCCCCCGCCCCGATCTCTCCCACGCCGCCAACTTCCTCTACATGGCCAACGGCACCGAACCGACCCCCGAGCAGGCCCGGCTGATGGACGTGGCCCTGATCCTCCACGCCGAACACGGCTTCAACGCTTCGACCTTTACCGCCATCGCTGCTTATTCCACCCAGACCGATATCTACTCGGCCATGACCGCGGCGGTGGCCTCCCTCAAGGGGCCGCGCCACGGCGGGGCCAACGAAGCGGTGATGAAGATGATCGAGGAGATCGGCCCGGTGGAGAACGCGCTGCCCTGGGTGCAGAACATCCTCGCCAACAAAGGCCGCATTATGGGCATGGGACACCGGGTCTACAAGGTCTTCGACCCCCGCGCTGGGGTGCTCGAGAAGTACGCCCGGGTGGTCGCCGACACCCACGGCAAATCCAAGGAGTACCAGATCCTCAAGACCGTGGAGGAAGAGGCCGGGAAGGTGTTGGGGCCGCGCGGCATCTACCCCAACGTGGACTTCTACTCCGGGGTGGTCTACAGCGACCTGGGCTTCAGCCTGGAATTCTTCACCCCCATCTTCGCGGTGGCCCGGATCTCCGGCTGGGCCGGGCACATCCTCGAGTACACCCGGGTGGATAACCGCTTGCTGCGCCCGGATGCCCAGTACACCGGCCAGCTCGACTTGCCCTACGTGCCGCTCGACCAGCGGTAGGACTGCCAGACCCTTCGTGCGGGGCGGCTCTTGGCCGCCCCGATCAACATCGGATATGCCGCTAGAAGACTACGATTACTCACTCCCCCCAGCCCTGATCGCCCAGTCCGGGGCCGAGCCGCGAGACTCCTCCCGCTTGATGGTGGTCCACCGGGATACGGGTGAACTCGAGCACCGCATCTTCCGGGATATCACCGAGTACCTACGGCCTGGTGATCTGCTCGTTTTGAACCAGAGCAAGGTCATCCCCGCCCGCACCTTCGCCACGAACGCCCACGGCACGCTGATCGAGGTGTTGCTGGTGCGGGAACTCGAGCCGGATCATTGGGAGGCCCTGCTCAAACCGGCGAGGCGGGCCAAGGGGGTACTGCGCTTCGCGGACGGGCTCGAGGCAGAGGTGGTGGGGGTGGAGGACGATGGGACTCGAGTCCTGCATTTTACCGGTGGTGTCTGGGAGCATTTAGAACGTATCGGAAAAACCCCACTGCCACCTTATATCCATGCCTCCATAGACCCCCAGCGCTACCAGACCGTCTACGCTAAGACTCCCGGCTCGGTGGCGGCTCCCACGGCGGGGCTCCACTTCACGCCGGAACTCCTCGAGCGGATTCGCGGGATGGGCGTGGAGGTTCGCTTCGTCACCCTGCACGTCGGCCCCGGAACCTTCAAGCCGGTGCAGGACGACCCTGACCGACACGTGATGCACCTCGAGCCCTACGAGATCCCGCAAGAGGTCGCCCAGGCGGTCAACCGGGCCAAGGCGGAAGGGCGGCGGGTCATCGCGGTGGGGACGACGGTGGTGCGGACGCTCGAGAGTGCGTGGGATAACTCCGTATCCTCTGCGGGGGGAGGGGTAAAAGCGGGAGTGGGGGAGACCCAGCTCTTCATCCGCCCCGGCTTCGAGTTCAAGGGGATAGACGCGCTCGTCACCAACTT
>DASTSL010000081.1:0-2720 GCA_035760705.1 Meiothermus sp.
GACCTGGGTCTGGGGCGGTTCGGGCGACCTCGAGGTCTCCTTGGCGGTGCGCGGCCACGCACTGATCCGGGTGGGCGAGGAAGAGTTTGAAGTCAACCACGAACGCTACGAGCTGGTGCGGCTGTGGATTGAAGGTGGGGCCAGCGGGCTCGAGGTCGAGGGGTTGGGCCGGGGGGCCAGCGTGACCGACGTGGTGATGACGGCCCGGTCTTTGTAGGTAAAGAATGGCCAACCGCGAACGGCCAACCGCGAACGGCTCGAGAAGGCCGTTTGCGGTTGATTTTCGGAGGTGTTGGTTTCGCCGCTTAGCGGGGAGGCGTTGGTTTCGCCGCGAAGCGGGGAGGTGATCCAAAAGTGCAAGGGGATGATTTGCCCGATCTGGAATACCGCCCGGTATACCCCAACTATTTCGCCGACCCCTTTGTGATCCGGGTGGGGGATGAGTATTACGCCTACGGCACCGGGACCGGCAGCAGCGGGGGGCGGATCTTCGAGGTGCTCTACTCCCCCGACCTGGCGAACTGGACCTCGCTGGGCGGGGCTTTGGAGCCCCCCACGCCCGAGCCCCGCGACTACTGGGCCCCCGAGGTGGCCTATGACGGGGAGCGCTTTTACATGTACTACTCGGTGGGGATCGGTGACAAATCCCACCGGATTCGGGTGGCGCGGGCCGAAGCCCCGCAGGGGCCTTTCGTGGACTCGGGGCAGGTCTTGACCCCGGACGAGCCCTTCGCCATCGACGCCAACCCCTTCCAGGACGACGACGGGCAGTGGTATCTGTTCTACGCCAAGGACTTTCTCGAGGGCGAGCGGGTCGGCACCGCGCTGGCGGTGGACCGGCTCGCGGAGATGACCAAGCTCGAGGGGAATCCCCGCACCGTGCTGCGGGCCAGTGGCGACTGGCAACTCTACCAGCGTGCCCGGGAGATGTACGGCTCGGTCTACGATTGGCACACCCTGGAAGGCCCCTTCGTGGTCAAGCGTCAGGGCCTCTACTACTGCTTCTACTCCGGCGGAAACTGGCAGGAGCATACCTACGGGGTGGGCTACGCGGTGGCCGAGCACCCTCTAGGCCCCTGGCACGAGCCGCAGCCCGGCCCGGTGGTGATCCGCACGGTTCCCGGCAAGGTCATCGGCCCCGGCCACAACTCGGTGGTGGTGGGCCCGGACGGGCACGACTACCTGGTCTACCACGCCTGGGACCCGGATAAGACCGCCCGGCGGATGTGTGTCAACCGCCTCGAGTGGACCCCGGAAGGCCCCCGCCTGGCTCGAGCGGTCTCGCCGCGGGATTAACTGAAGAGGCGACTAGGCATCTCCCCAGAGACAGGACGGGTGGGGAAGGGTAGCTCACCAGGCCGCGCCGCCGCACGCCACCGACACCCACCCTAGCGTGGGCGCACTTATAGCGGTCTTCCTTGAACCGTAGGAGTGGTGATGCGGTAGGGCCTCGGATGTGCGGATGGGTTGCCCTCCTGAGCAAAGCGGAGCAGGGCCGCTCATTGCTCATCGCTCACTGCTCAATTGCTTTCTGCCATGACCCCAACACGAAGCCCAGTTCCCCTGGAGCCTGAGCGAAACCAAGCCAGGGTGAGCGGCCTCGAGCCCCCTTCAGCCTCCGGATTGCTCCTCGTTCCACCGGCGCACGTATTCGGTCAAATCCTCCTCGGTGGTGGTTCCCTGGTGGAAGACCACGAAAATGCTCTCGAGGTTGGTGCTGATCCACACGAACTCGACCCCCTCGATGGCCTCGAGCCGCTTTTTCAGGGTGGCCAGATCCCCCTGGGGCTGGCGCATCTCGATCAGCAATACTTTTCTCCGAAGCACAATGCCCCCCCAGCATCTGCTCGAGTCAGCGATTGCCCGAATAGGGCGGTTTGCATTGGTGTTGCCCAGCTTGAGGATGGCAAACCGCCTCCCCGATAGCGTTTCTCTCCCCCGCTCGGTGCAGAAGTTCCGGCAACCGCCCTAAGCAATATCCCAGGACGCGGACCGGGCCGCGTGAGATAGATAACGTTTGGGACACCGCGGGGAGGTTTCTTGGGGGGTGGCCCGATCTACGAGAGCGGCAGGAGCACCCAAACCGTGGTGCCCCGGCCCAGTTGGCTCTCGAGCCCGATCTTCCCCTGGTGGGCCTCCACGATCTGCTTGGCGATGGAAAGGCCCAGGCCGGTCCCGCCGGGGTCGCCGGGGTCGTGGATGCGGACCCGGGCCCGGTCGGCGCGGTAGAAGCGCTCGAAGACGTGGGGGAGATCCTCCGGGGCAATGCCGATCCCGGTGTCGGAAACCCGTAGCTCGGCGTGGCGCTCGGTTTGCTTGAGCTCGAGCCGGATGGTTCCCCCCGGCGGGGTGTATTTGAGGGCGTTATCCAGCAGGATCAGCAGCAGTTCTTTGAGCCGGTCGGGGTCGCCCTCTAGGGCGACCGGCTCCAGCGCGGGCACAAAGTGGTGCTCCTGGCTCAGGGCGCTCGTCTGGCGGATGGCTTCGGCGAGCAGGGTGTCGAGCCGCACGGTCTGCCAGCGGAGGTGCAGCCCCCCATCCCCCCGGGCCAGCGCCAAGAGGTCGTGGACCAGCCGCGACATCCGGCGGGCCTCGCTGTAGGCGTCGTGCAGGGCCAACTGGCGGTCCTCCTCGGGCATATCCGGGTAGCGGCGCAACAGCTCGAGGTTCCCTAGCACCGAAGCCAGCGGCGCCCGTAGCTCGTGCGAGGCGTCGGCTAC
>DASTSL010000082.1:0-4543 GCA_035760705.1 Meiothermus sp.
TGCGCGCCCAGGCAGAGCACCTTGCGGGGGTTTAGCTCGAGGAGGTTCATTCGTACCCGAGTTCGCGCAGGGCTTCGGGGTCTTTGCGCCAGTTGGGGTAGACCTTGACGGCCAGCTCGAGGTAAACCGGGCGGGAGAGAAAGACCTCGAGCTGCTTGCGCGCGGCCTGCCCGATCTCCTTGAGCATCCGCCCGCCCTTGCCGATCAGGATCGGTTTGTGCGACTCGCGCTCGACGTAGAGCACGGTGCGAATAAACAGCTTCCCCTTCTCCCGCTCGGTGAACTCCTCGGTCTTAGCGGCGATGGCGTAGGGAATCTCCTCGCGCAGCCGCTTCATGGCCTCCTCGCGCACGATCTCGGCGCTCCACTCCTCGGGGCTTTGATCGCTTCGGGAGAACTCCTCGGGGTAGAAGAAGGGGCCTTCGGGGAGGAGGGCCAACAGTTCGTCGCGCAGGCTCTTGACCCCCCGCTCGTCGAGCGCCGAGAGCATCCGGGGCTCGAGGTCGGGCAGCAGCGACTGGTACTCCTGCATCGCGTCCTCGGGGCGCTTGGCCGCGTCGAGCTTGTTCCCCACCAGCAGGATCGGTACGTTCTTGATGGGCCGCAGCATCCGGGCCACCAGTTCATCCTCGCGGGTGGGCGGGTGGCGCAAATCCACCACCCAGACCACCGCGTTCACGTCGGCCAGGGCCTCGGCTACCTGCTGGCCCATGTAGTTACCCAGGGCGTCCTCGGGTTCGTGGACGCCGGGCGTGTCCACGAAGACGATCTGCCGGTTGCCCTCGCTGTAGATGCCCCGCACCCGCTTCCGCGTCGTCTGGGGCTTGGGGCTGATGGGGGCCACCTTGACCCCCAAAAGGGCATTGAGGAGCGTGGACTTGCCCACGTTGGGCTTGCCCACGATGGCGACGAAACCGGAGTAGGTCGTACTAGCGTTCACCCTTCAAGTATAGGGGTTGTTTACCGGTGGATAGCGATGGGCAAAACGCTAAACGCGCCCGGCTATTGGGTGCTCAGTTCTTGTACGCCCGCTTCCAAAAGCTGTTTCAGCCTATGCCGCCATCCCGACCGGAGGGCTCATGCGGATACAAATGCCCAAACAGTAGATGATGTCCACCCGACGAAGGGGTGCCTCGCTCTGCTCGAGATGACAACGGCACAAAGTCAGAGCGGTTCCCACGAATAACCAGAACAGCGGGTTTTGCTGCTCTGGAGCGGTTCCCACGAATAGTCGGTGTGGCAAAAAACGCCGTACCGACTACAATACGACGCACCGCGTGCATCGTATTGGTGGGAAACGCGATGGGTAAAACACTCCACATCGCATGTGGAGTGTTTGTGGGAAACGCGATCAGATACGACCTCGGGCGACTACCGATCCAAAACGACGTTCATAAAGCGTTCGGCGTTTCACGTCTGGCGTTTAGCATGATCCGAGTGGACGCCCTAGCTCTAGCCTTTACCCTCAACGTCGGCCCTAAGCGGCTGATGCAAGCCCTCGAGCGCACCGATCTGAGCCCCGAGGCGGTGAGCCAAGTGCTGGGGCCGGAGATCGGGGCGGCCTACCGGAAGGTGCTCGAGTCCGGCAGGGCCGAGCGGGAGCGAGAAAAGGCCGAAGCGCTGGGGGTGAAGATCATCGGGCTGTGGGACGAGGGATACCCCGAAGCGCTGCGCCACCTGGCGGCTCCGCCCAGCGTGCTCTATCTGAAAGGAAGCCTGCCCGACCCCAGCCGCTCGGTCGCCATCGTGGGAACCCGCCGGGCCAGCGCGTGGGCCAAGACCTGGACCCGCAAGGTGGCCCACGAACTGGCCGAAGCCGGGGTGGGGGTGATCTCCGGGCTGGCCATGGGGATTGACGCCGAGGCCCATGCCGGGGCCTTGGAGGGCGGCGGGTACACGCTGGGCGTGCTGGGGAGCGCGGTGGATCAGGTCTATCCGCTCGCCAACAAAAAGCTGGCCGAACAGATGAGCCTGCTCTCGGAGTTCAGCTTGGGGACTTCGCCCAAGGCCGAGTTCTTCCCCCGCCGCAACCGCATCGTGGCGGGGCTCTCGCGGGCGGTGATCGTGGCCGAGGCCGGGGCCAAGTCGGGGGCGCTCATCACCGCAAAGTTCGCCCTCGAGCAGGGCATTGACGTGCTGGCCGTGCCGGGAAGGCCCGGCGACATGTTCTCCGAGGGTTGCAACCGGCTCATCCAGGACGGGGCCGGGCTGGTGATGGGCACCGAGGACATCCTGAGCGTGCTGGGCCTCACCGCGCCGCGTAAAGAGGCGGTGGCGCTGGAGGGCAAGGAAGCCCAGGTGTACCGGACTTTGCTCGAGATGGGCGAAGCCCTGCCCGACGACCTGGCCCTCTCCCTCGACCTCCCGCTCGCAGAAGTATTAGCGGTGCTGACGATGCTCGAGCTAAAGGGGCACGCCCTGAGCCTGCCGGGGGGCCGCTACGGGCCGGGGTGATGTCAAACGGCGTATGCCGGATTAATCTTCCCTCCTGTAGGGTTTGTGGCAGAGCCGGTATGCGGCCAAGCCGGTATGCGGCACAGCCGTAGGATGAGAGAATAGGCGTGGCGACGTAGCAGATCAGCTCTCTCCTGACGCCCTACGGTTTCGACCCCCACCTCCCCTCCCAAGCGCTTGCGCCAAGCAAGGGGAGCGATGTTTTAAGCTGACGTACAGCGTATGACGCGACGTTTAGCGTTTGGCCTCGAGCGTAAGCCCTACGCCGTACGACAGATGCCTATCCAACCCCATCTTTAAATCCGGTTTACAGGTATCGCCTAGCCTGAGGACAAGCATGGCTAGGCTCGGGGATTGGCACAATCTAGGATGGTTGGCTCTGGGAGCCGCCTGCGGGTGGCTCTCCGGCCTTTTATGGCAGGGTTCATTCGTTTTGGGCTCAGCCATCCTGCTCGGGCTGGGGCTGCTCCTGGCCTGGTCCAGAAAGCCGGTCACCCGGCCTCTAATGGCAAGCCCGGTCCAACAGGCTACGCGCTACCGGGCCGTGGTGGATGCTTCCCCCGAACCTTTGTGGCTGGTGGACGCGGCGGGGCAGGTGGTGTACGTCAACGTGCGCTGTGTCGAGCTGATGGGAGCCGTAGGCCCCGAGGAGCTGGTGGGGGAACCGCTACAACGGTTCCTCGAGTTCCCGAGCCCGCTCCCCCCTCAGGACTGGCTGAACCACTTCCGAGCCGATGGCCCCACCTCGGTCTGGTTGCGCCCGCTGGGGGGTAAACCCATCGTCGCGGAGGTCAAGGCCAGTTCCTTCGCCGATCCCCAAACCGGGGAGACCCTGGTGGTGCTGGCCAGCCGGGTGGTGCGTAGCCTCTCCATCAGCGAAGTTTTCGCCCAGGCTGCCCTCCAGGCCGAGCCCGCCGAAGTCCTCCGCTAGCCATCGCGGGGTAGGGGCTCGAGCTTGGAAGCCAAGGTCGAATTTCCATCCTCCCCAGGCTGCTAGCCCCTATACTGCCTAAGATGGCCCAGGCTCAGCTCCAGACCCACAGCCCAGTGCTCCTGGCCGTAGCCGAAGTCGCGGGCCTCTTGGGAAGCCTCGATCCCCTCCCGCAGATCCCCCGCGCGCTGGCCTTGCTGGGACAGGCCCTGCGGGCCGACCGGGCTTACTTATCCGAGGCGGTGAGCGACCCCCATAGCGGAACCCGCTACAGCCAGCGGTACGGGTGGTGCGCGCCGGGCATCCCCTGCGAGCAGTCCAACCTCCAACAGAACATTAAGCCTTACCCGGCCTGGCTCGAGGCCCTCAAGCGGGGCGAGGCCATCCGGGTCCGCGCGCCGGATTTCCCCGAGGCGTTACGCGAGGATTTGCGGGCCGAGGGTATCCGCTCGCTGCTCGAGGTGCCTATCCTGATCCAGGACCAGTTGTGGGGCTTTTTGGGCTTCGATGACTGCACCGAAGAGCGGCTATGGACCGAGGAAGAAACCACCATCCTGCTGCGCATCGCCGCCACCAGCTTCGGACAGGCCGTGCAGCGGACTCGGGCCGAGGCCGCCCTGTTGCAGAGCCAGGAGCGCTCGCGGGAGTTGCTGGGCGAGGCCGAGCGCCAGGCCCGCCAACTCGCGCTCTTGCAAGAAGTGCAGCAGGCCGTAGCCCGCGACCTCGAACTTCCCGCCCTGTTCAAACAGGTTACCGAGGCCATCGCCCGGCATTACGGCTACGACCTGGTGGCCGTCTATCGGCTCGAGGGAGAGACCCTGTTGCTCGAGCACCAGATCGGCTACCCCGAGGTCATCCCCCGCCTGCCCCTGAACCGAGGGGTAATGGGCCGGGTGGCCCGCACCGGGCGGGCCGTCTCGCTGGAGGACGCCACCCAAGATCCCGACTTTCTGGCGGCCTTCCCCGGCATCCACTCGGAGGTTTGTGTGCCGCTACAAAGCCACGGCCAGGTCATCGGGGTGCTCAACGTGGAGAGCACTTCGCAGACCCTGGGTGCGCCCGACCTCGAGCTGATACAGGCGGTGGCGGTGCAGCTCGGGCTGGCCCTGGAGCGGGCCGACCTCTACGCCTCGCTGAAGCAAAGCGAGACCCTCTACC
>DASTSL010000083.1:0-29889 GCA_035760705.1 Meiothermus sp.
ACGAATCGAGGGGCTCGATCTGGTCAATCCTTGGATAGGTGCTGCCTGAGCACCCGTGTGTCTTGGATGCGCAGCGTTATGACTAAACCCATCGAACAAATCCTTGCCGAAAAGCCCAAGGCGCAGCTTCGCATCTACGCCTATTCCCTTGATGCCGAAACGCACCGTGGGCTGCTCAAGATCGGCCAGACCACGCGAGACGTGAAAACCCGTGTGGCGGAGCAGCTCAAGACGGCGGGCATCACCAACTACCGCATCGAGCTGGACGAACCCGCGGTGCGGGAAGATGGCACGCTGCTTAGTGATTTCGAGGTGAGAGCGGCTCTGGAGCGTAAAGGCCTCGAGCGAGCGACGGGGGAGTGGATGCGCTGCACGGTGGCGGATGTGCAAACCGTGCTGGCCGAGCTGCGTACCGGCAAGCCCCTTTCGGGCACGCGCCACCAGACCTTTCCCATGCGCCGCGAGCAGGCTGAGGCCGTCGAGAAGGCGCTGGCCTACTTTAACTCCATCTGGGGTGAAAACCCCAAGGCTGCGCCCCGCTTCTTGTGGAACGCCAAGATGCGCTTCGGCAAGACCTTTGCCACCTACCAACTGGCCAAGCGGATGGGGGCCAAGCGCGTCCTGATCGTCACCTTCAAGCCAGCAGTGGAGGATGCCTGGCAGAGCGACCTGGAAAGCCACCTGGACTTCGAGGGCTGGCAGTACCTCTCCCGCGCCACCGGCGGAGACCCTACCCAGGTTAGCTCTGATCAGCCATTGGTTTATTTTGGCTCCTTCCAGGATTTGCTCGGTCGTGACGAATACGGCAACATCAAGGCCCACAACGAATGGCTGCACGCTGTGAACTGGGACTTAGTGGTCTTCGACGAATACCACTTCGGGGCTTGGCGCGAGACGGCCAAGGAGCTGTTCGAGGGCGAAGAGGACGCTAGCGCAGAACTCAAAGCGGAGTACGGCACCACCCTTTCGGGCCGGGTGGCCCAAAGCGTGAGCCTGGCGGATTTCGAGGAAGAGTTTAAGGAGCTTGGAGAGGCCGAGACCGAGTTCCTACCGATCACCACCCGGGCCTATCTGTACCTCTCCGGCACGCCGTTTCGCGCGTTGGCAACCGGCGAGTTCATCGAAGAGCAGATCTTCAACTGGACCTATACCGACGAGCAACGTGCCAAAGAAGCCTTTGCCCGCGAATACCCCGACCAGCCCAACCCCTACGCTGCCTTGCCGGAGATGCGGCTTTTTACCTACCAGATACCGGATGAGCTACTGGCGATTGCCAGCGGTGGGGAGTTTGACGAATTCGACCTCAACGAGTTTTTTGCTGCCAGTGGGGCGGGTGAGCAGGCCACCTTCAAGCATAAGGACGAGGTGCAGAAGTGGCTGGACATTATCCGCGGCAGCTACCTGCCCAAGTCGGTGGAGTTTCTCAAAACCGGCACCAAGCCGCCCTTGCCTTACGACGATGTGCGGCTGCTGCCTTACCTCCAACATTCGCTTTGGTTTCTGCCGAGCGTAGCGTCCTGCTATGCGATGGCCAACCTCCTGGCCGAGCGGCATAACACCTTCTGGCACGATTACACCGTGGTCGTAGCTGCCGGCGCACAGGCGGGCATCGGCCTTGCGGCCCTGCCGCCGGTGCGTAAGGCCATCGGCAGCGGGTTCAACACCAAGACTATTACCCTTACCTGCGGCAAACTGACCACGGGCGTTACAGTGCCGCAGTGGTCGTCCATTCTGATGCTGCGCAACCTCAAGTCGCCGGAGACTTACTTCCAGGCGGCGTTTCGGGTGCAGTCGCCTTGGGTCATCAAAAACCCTGATGGCGACGACCCCAACAGGGAACTTATCCTCAAGCCGGTTTGCTTTGTCTTCGACTTTGCGCCTACCCGCGCTTTACGGCAGCTTTCGGAGTATGCCGTTGGCCTCTCGCCCCACGAGCCCAACCCCGAGAAGGCGGTTAACGAACTCATCGCCTTCCTGCCGGTGCTGGCCTACGACGGCGCGAACATGACCCAGATTGACGCTGGCGGCATCCTCGACATCGCTATTGCGGGCACTTCGGCCACGCTGCTAGCGCGTAAATGGGAGTCGGCGCTTTTGGTCAACGTGGACAATGACACCCTGCGGCGCATCCTGAACAACCCTGATGCGTTAGCTGCGGTGGAGCGCATCGAGGGTTGGCGCAGCTTGGGCGATAACATCATCGAGACTGTCATCAACCAGAGCGAAAAGATCAAGCAGCTCAAGAAGAAAGCCAAGGAGGGCGGACTTACCGAAAAGGAGAAGGGAGAACTCTCCAAAGAGGAGAAAGAATACAAGTCCAAGCGCAAGCAGATCCAGGAAAAGCTAATCAAGTTTGCTACGCGCATCCCCGCCTTCATGTACCTGACCGATTTCCGCGAGAACACCCTGCAAGACGTGATCACTCGGCTCGAGCCGGATCTATTCCTTACCGTTACCGGGCTGACCATAGACGACTTCCACCTGCTGGTGCGCCTTAAGGTGTTCAACACCGAGCAGATGAACCAGGCCATCTTTGCTTTCCGCCGCTACGAGGACGCTTCGCTGCGCTATGCGGGCATCGACAGCCACCCTGGCCTGACGCATTACGGCTTGTACGATACCGTGGTGGCGAAGGAGTGAAGCATGGTCATGTAAAGTGGACACTCCGCTGCTGAACCGGGCGTTATAAGTGCCCTAACCCATTCCCCTCGAGCAGCTCCCGCACCCACACCTTCTCCCCCCGCTTGCGCGCGTTATTATGGTTTGAACCTTACCCGGGTGAAGCCTAGGTTATCGCTGTCGAAAGAGTAGCCCCGGCTCAGGTCGGCCTCCGGCTGGCTGGGATCGGCGAACGTCATCAAGTCGATTAACGGCTCCAGAGTTCGGTCCAGCAAGACCGTCAGGCCCAGCCACTCCTCCCGCGCCCGCTCGAAGGCCACACGGTTGAGCAGGAGCTGCTCGAGTTCCATCACTCCTGCCCGCAGCCGGGCCAGATCCCTAAGGTAGCGCGGGTAGGCCTCATCTGGGGGCTCCGCGGGTCGAACAGCAAGACCCAACAGCAAGGCATTGACCTGCCCGTTCAGCCCCGAGATGGCCTGGGTTACTGCGGCAGCGAGCTCGAGGCCTCCTGGGCCAGGCTCCCGAGCCAGACGGCTCAGCGCCTCGGCTGCCTCGAGCAGGCTCCCCCGCAGCGCTTCCAGGTCGGGGTCAGAGATGGGCTGCATGTTGCCAGTATATCCATCGAGCAGGTCATCCGACCATCCTTGTCCCAATTCCTAAAATGTATTAGATTAGATCCATGAGCGGGTTTCTTGTTTCGTTTGTGATAACTGCACTGCTATCGGCCTGTTCTGTCAACCCCAGCAAGGTAGATCTTGTTCAGGAACGACCTGACCCTAATTCTGTCACTGTTAAGTTTGATCCCAAGGTAGGTATGGATGGGGGTGTAAGCGCACAGGGGATCGATATCAACCTATGCACCTTCACCCTCAATTATCCTCATCAGTCGGGGTACAATCCTACCGAAGTCAAGGCCGATGCTATCGGTCAATGCCCACCTAGCAGCGAGCCCTTCCTCCTCACAGCGTTCCTGGAGCTAGAACGAAACCAGGGTGGAGCCTGGACCAAGGTTGCCACCGGCCCCCGGGTCCGTAAGGAAGTGGGGGGCGGCAGGTGCGACCTGGAGGCAGTACGAGCTGGTCGTTGTGGACACTTGCCGTGACGGAGTCTACCGAAGCAAGCTCAACATTGAGGCGGTCAACCCTAGTGGCGGGGTGATCGCGGTTCCGCTGGCACGGCGGTACTCCAGCGTGCGCAATGTTCAGTGCAAACCCCGCGCAGTATCGTTGGTGGTCGACGATACCGGCTCAATGGACAGCGTCATTGGAGCAGTCAAGGCTTCCCTCACCGGGTATATCAACGGCATCCCTGAGGACGAGTACACCCTGTGGAACCTGATCACCTTCAAAGATGACGTCAGTGTCCGGGGCACCACCACTAACCGCAGCACCATCCTTGGTTGGGTAGGCAGCCTCTACGCCTGGGGTGGCGACGATTGCCCCGAGAACGTTCTGGGCGGAATCAGCTCGGGGATCTGGGCTCTTTTGCCCTATGTCGACCACACTCGAGACCTAGTGGTGATTACCGACGCCTCATCCCAACCCGGCGACGTGAGCGGGATCCTTGCAGCGGCCAAGCTCAACAATGTCCGGGTGAGCGTGCTGCTCTCAGGGGATTGTGGCCTCCCGCCCGCTTCGGTATCCAGCCGAGCAGGTATTGGTGTTCGTAGCGTAAGCACAACGGCGCTTTCTAGCCAGGTAGTGCTCAAGCGCATCGCCGAGGAAACCGGGGGCAAGTACTTCTACCTCCCCGGCGGAAGCCAGCCCGACTTCGAGCATGCCCTGGGTGAGATCTTCAACAACATCCGGGACACCGACCCTCCCACGGTCGACCGTGAGCCCCCCAGTGTTACCGTGAGCGTTACCCCATCTACCCTCTGGCCGCCTAACCACAAGCTGGTCGAGGTCAAGCTCGCTGTGAGCGTCAGCGACAACCTCGACCCCACCCCCAGGGTGGAGCTGGTCGGGGTGAAGGTGAGCGAGCCCGACGACGGCCAGGGCGACGGGAACACCGACGACGACGTGCAGATCACCGCTGACGGCCGGATCTTCGTGCGGGCCGAGCGCAGCGCTCAGGGCAACCGCCGCGTCTATACGATCACGTATCGGGCCACCGACGCCAGTGGGAACATCGGCTATGGCTCGGCTGATGTGGTGGTGCCCCACGACCGCTCCGGAAAGTAGTTTACTGAAGCTTCGCATCCACGTTACACACCGATGAAGACCCCAATTTGTGTTACGAAATCGCTGTCTTCGAAAGCAAAGAAGCGTACCAATACGTCGGGGATTTGCCGAGAGTGGGATGAGTGTAATCGCAAACTGATGAAATCCTGGAAGCGGAACCTGAATGACACCCTGGCGAAATCCTGTACACCAACCAGGAGCGTACGTCGTCGAATGTTTGGTAGCGCCATCAGATTGAAGAACCCCAAAGTGCCCATGCATGAAGCGCAAACATACGCAGACTGAACATGCGGCGGCAACGTCGTCTGTCCATGGGATGCTCCGCCTACCGTACGCCAGTCCGCTACAGCGTTGACTAGATTGAGTTCCTCCAGGGTGACTTTGTCAAAAGTCACCCTGACCGATCCTTGCCGCCCGCCCGCTGGGCGGAGCGGGCCTCCGCGCGCAGTGAAGGGCCGCTAGGCCCCCGGCGATGCCACTACTCAAGCAGCATGCTCGGGAGCGATAGGGAGAATGAGCACTCCAGCGTAAGCTTGTTATTCTGCCCTTCTGACAAACTTAGGCTGGGGCAACTTAGCGGGCGTCGCTTTCAGGGCGAAAGGTAGCACAACCGTTACGCCAACTGCCCCAACCCATTCCCCTCGAGCAACTCCCGCACCCACACCTTCTCCCCCCGCTTCACCGACTCCTCTGCGGCCACCCCGATCACCACGCTCCAGAAGCCCTCCTCGGCGGTGGCCGCCGTGCCGCGCTGAAGCGAGGGCTTGCCGTCCATAGCCTCGATCCAGCGCAGGTGCTCGTAGTAGGTGCCGCCGTTGTGGCCGCTTTCCTCGATGAGGGCGGGGTAGCTGGGGGTCATGACCCGGGAGGTGCGGTCGGGGAGGCAGATGACCTCGAGGTAGCTCCCCCACTGCGAGTGGGCCTGCCCGTTCTCGCCCTCGCTGGCCTTGAGGCGGCCCTCGTCGCCGCACAGCACCAGTTCTTCGTAGACCATGGGCGCGAACATGCACAAATTGAAGTTGGCCCGGATGCCGTTTTCGTACTCCACGATCACGAAGGCGTTGTCCAGGATGTCCGAGCGCTCGCCCTCGTACTCGAAGTCACGGAAGTTCACCGCCTGGCTCCCCGACGCGTAGACCATCACCGGCCTCGACTCGGCGAAGAGGTTGAAGAGGTCGAAGTAGTGGCAGCACTTCTCCACCAGGGTGCCGCCCGAGTACTTCGAGAACTTGTTCCACTGCCGCACCTTGTCGAGGAAGGGCTCGCGGTGCTCGAGGATGGTGATGGTCTTGATCTCGCCCAGGCTACGCCGCACCTTGGCCTCGTGGATGGCCTCGACGTAGATGGGCTTGTAGCGGTACTGGAGCCCGATCTGCAGGACTTTCGGATAGCTCTGGGCGATCTGCCAGATCGCGTAGGCGTCTTTTAGGTTGGTGGCCATGGGCTTTTCCAGCAGGATGTGCTTGCCGGATTGCACCGCCACCTTGAGCACGTCCAGGTGGGTGTGGTTGGGGGTGCAGATGATCAGCCCGTCTACCGCCGGGTCGTTGCAGGCGGCCTCGAGGCTGTCGTAGACCACCAAGGGCTCTTCGGAGAAGCGAGCCTTGGCGCGGCGGGCCCCCTCCACGCTCGAGGGGTTGGGGTCATAGACCCCGTGGACGGTACAGCGACCCTCGAGCATCGTTACGGTGATGTGCTCCTGGCCGTTGACCCCGGTCCCGATCACGTTGAAGCGGTACTTGAGGGGGCCGGGGTCCATCAAAAAGCGGTCTTCCTTGGGCACGTAGGCGAACTTCGGCACGAGGGCGTGACCCCGGTTGGCGAACTCCTTGTTCTTCATGACTGAATTATAAATCTTAGATTCAAAAAGCCCAACGCTCAAAGATAAATCTCCTCCCTCTGGGAGAGCGCTTGGGGTGAGAGAAAAGCGCTAAGCTATCCCCAGGGTCGACCGAATCTCGTTCAGGGTGTCCTTCTCGGCCTGCGAGACCTGCTCGCCGCCGATGCCCAGGAAGCCCCCCTCTTTGGCGGCCTGGGCCACCCGCTCTGCTACCCCCACCACGTACTGCTGGTAGGCGGAGACGTCCTCGGGGGTGGTCTTGGTCTGGACGAGCCAGAAAGCGCTGCGCAGGCGCTCGAGCATGGCGTTCTTGGCCTCCTCGAAGGTCTTGAAGCGCTGGCCGTCTCGTTGGCGTTCCTCCCGTTGCCGCTCCTCGTCTTCGGGCTTGAGGCTGGCGGCGATGGCCTGGAGGAGCGGAGCGCTCGAGGCCTCGGCCAGCTCCTTCATGGCCTTCACGGTGGCGATCCCCTCGGCGATGATCCCGGTGAGCCCGGACGGGGCCGCTGCCAGGATCGCCGCCGCCGCCGTAGCGGGGCCGCTCAGCACCTTGTCCCATTCTTCCGGGGTGAAGTTATCCTTGACGCTCATGTTGACCTCCGGGTTCTAGCGTCGCATATCCGGGTCAAGATAGGTGTGGGGTATTCTTCAACCTAATGCCTTACGCCCACTGGGATGCCAACCCAGAAAACCCTAACCGGTAAAATCAGTCGTCGAAGCCTAGGAGGCTTTATGCACCCGTCAATCCACGGCAACCCCAGGGAGGTCTTATGCCCTACTTGTTAGCCCTCGACCAAGGAACCACCTCGAGCCGGGCCATCCTCTTTGACCTGGACGGCAAGGTGGTGGCGATGGAGCAAAAGGAGTTCGCCCAGATCTACCCGCAGCCGGGTTGGGTCGAGCACAATCCACTGGAGATCTGGCTCTCGCAGCTCGAGACCGCCCAGGAGGTGATCAAAAAAGCCCAGATCGAGCCCGCCCAGATCGCCGCCATCGGGATCACCAACCAGCGCGAAACGGTGGTGCTGTGGGACCGGGCCACCGGTCAGCCGGTGCACAACGCCATCGTCTGGCAGGACCGGCGCACGGCGGCCAAATGCGACGAACTCAAGGCGAAAGGCTACGAGCCCCTGTTCCGCCAGAAAACCGGCCTCCTCCTCGACCCCTACTTTTCCGCGACCAAGCTGGCCTGGCTGCTGGACCACGGGCCGGGTTTGCGCGAGCGAGCCGGGAAGGGGGAGCTGGCCTTCGGCACGGTGGATAGCTGGCTCATCTACAACCTCACCGGCGGCAAGGTTCACGCCACCGACGTATCGAACGCCTCCCGGACGCTTTTGTTCAACCTCGAGACCCTGCAGTGGGACGACCACCTGCTGGGCATCCTGGGCATCCCCAAGTCGGTGCTGCCGCAGGTGAAGCCCTCCGCGACCCGCTACGCAACGGCGATCCCCGAACTGCTGGGGGCCGAGATCCCCATCGCGGGGGTGGCGGGAGATCAGCAGGCGGCCCTCTTCGGCCAGGCCTGTTTCGAGCCGGGGATGGCCAAAAACACCTACGGCACCGGCTGTTTCCTGCTGATGAACACCGGGCCCGAGCGGGTGGAGTCGGGTCGAGGGCTGCTGACCACGGTGGCCTGGCAGCTCGAGGGCCGCAAAGCCGAATACGCGCTCGAGGGCAGCGTCTTTATCGCCGGGGCGGTGGTGCAGTGGCTGCGTGACGGGCTGGGGATCATCCAGAACTCCGGCGACGTGGAAACGCTGGCCGCCACCGTTCCCGACACCGGCGGGGTCTACTTGGTCCCGGCCTTCGTGGGGTTGGGGGCGCCCTACTGGGACGCCTACGCCCGGGGCACGGTGGTCGGCCTCACCCGGGGTTCCACCAAGGCCCACCTGGCGCGGGCCGCGCTCGAGGCCATCGCCTACCAGAGCAAGGACGTCCTCGAGGCGATGGAGGCGGACTCGGGGCTCGAGCTGGCCGAACTCCGGGTGGACGGCGGGGCCTCCCGCAATGACCTCCTGATGCAGTTCCAGGCCGACATCTTGGGCACCCCGGTATTGCGACCCAAGATCACCGAGACCACTGCTTTGGGCGCGGCTTACCTGGCCGGGATCGGGGCGGGGGTCCTGTCAGAGGGGCAAATCCGCGAGCGCTGGGCCATAGGGCGCCGCTTCGAGCCGGGCATGGCCGAAGAACAGCGCACCGCCCACTACCGCGGCTGGACTCGAGCGGTGGAACGGGCCAAAGGCTGGGCCGAGTCGTGAGCGAGCCCTGGGACACCCGCTTCTGGCTCCTCCTCGAGCATCCCCGCGAGCCCAGGGTGCTCCGGAAGGGCGGGGAAATCCCGCTGGTGTGCCTGCAAGACCCGGTGTAGATCGCCGACCTGGGGCGCTGGGGCCGAGAGGCCGAGGCACTTTTGGGTTTTCCCCCGGTGGTCTTGCGCTGCTTGCACGTGGCCTGGGACCGCTAGGCGCGGTGGGTGCGGGCGGTGTTCGTCCTCGAGAGCCCACCTGAGCCGAGCGGGGAGTGGGCCGACCTCGAGCGGGTGACGATCCCCGACCTGCCCGAAGCGCTCTGGGCTGCCTACCGGGCCGAGCGGCAGTCCGGCTTGATCCCCGAGGGCCGGGTTCCCTGGGCTCGCCCGGGCTGGTTCGCCGAGGCTTCGGCCTGGATCCGGGAGCGACTGGGAGCGGTGGAAAGGCTCGAGCAGGTCAAGACCTGGGGTATCTCCTGCGTCCTGCGGGCGGTGACCCCGGAGGGCGACTTCTTCTTCAAGGTCTCCACCCGCCAGGCCCTTTTCGCCGACGAGCCCGGCGTCACCCAGGCGCTCGCGGAGGCTTTCCCCAACCTGATCCCCCGGCCCGTAGCGGTATGGCGGGAGCGGGGCTGGATGTTGCTAGGGAACTTCGGCCAGACCGCGGGCAACGCGAAGCCGGGCGAGGAAGCCTGCCGGGAACTGGTCTCGAGCTATGCCCGCTTGCAGCGCTCGCTGGCCGGGGAAGTCGAGCGGCTCACCCGGATGGGCTGTCTGGACCGGCGGCTCGAGCGGCTCGGCGAACAGCTCACCGCGCTGCTGGCCGACGAGGCGGTGTGGGCGAGCCTCAAACCCCAGGAGACCCAAGCTTTGCGGGCGCGCTAGGCCGAACTGCTGGGCCTGCTCGAGCGCTTGGACGCCTATGGGATTCCCCCCAGCCTCCTCCACGGCGACTTGCACCTGGGCAATGTGGCGGTGGGGGAGAGCTACCGGGTTTTCGACTGGACCGATGCCTGTATCGCCCATCTCTTCTTCGATCTGGCGACCTTGCTCGAGGACCTGAGCCACACCTACGACCCCCAGACCGCCGAGCGCCTGCGCACGGCTTACCTCGAGGCCTGGCAGGATTACGGCCCGCTCGAGCGCCTCCGTGAGGCCTCTCGGGTCGCGGAGGTGGTGGGTTGTCTGCATCAGGCGGTCAGCTACCGGCACATCGTCGGGGGGCTAGAAGAGGCCGCGAAGGGGGAGTTCGCGACCTCGATCCCGTTTTGGTTACGTAGGGGGCTCGAGCTGGCGGAAAAGCTTTGAGGCCCAGCGCTCCACGTCCTCCCTCCAGCCTAGGTAGTTCAGCGGAAGTAAGGAGTCATCTTGAACGAGTGGACACCACCCACTGCTCGGGTAGAAAGACCGGTCCTTTTGTCCAATCAGGATGAGCGACTCCGCTAGCGCTACGCTCAGGACGACAACCAAATCAGCACATCCAGGGCTCTACCCCTGCCTCTAGCCCCCAGCTTTTAGCCCGCTCGCGCTCAGCGCCCGAAGGTGTCGCACTGGCGGATATCGCCGCTTTGCAGCCCGCGCCGGAACCAGCTCACCCGCTCTTCGGAGGAGCCGTGGGTGAAGGCATCGGGGACCACATAGCCCCGGCTTTGCTTTTGCAGGTAATCATCCCCGATCTGGGCGGCGGTGTTGAGGGCGGACTGCAAGTCGGTGTTGTTGATGAGGCCGCGCTGGGCGGTGTAGTGGCCCCACACCCCGGCCAGGCAGTCGGCCTGAAGCTCGAGCCGCACCGAGATGGCGTTGCGGGTACCGGTACTCGAGCGGGCCATCTGCCGCTGGGCCTGGTCCGAGATGCCCAGCAAGTGCTGGACGTGGTGGCCGACCTCGTGGGCGATGGCGTAGGCCCGGGCGAAGTCGGCGTCCGGCCCGGCGGCGGCTTGGATCTGCCGGAAGAAGGCGGTGTCGAGGTAGACCCGCTGGTCCAGCGGGCAGTAGAAGGGCCCGCTGGCGGTCTGGGCGAAGCCGCAGGCCGACTCCACCCCGCCGCTGAAGAGCACCAGCCGGGGCTCTTGGTAGTCGGCTCCCAGTTGCCGCTGGAAGATGGTGTTCCAGGTGTCCTCGGTATCGCCCAGCACGGCGCTCACGAAGTCAGCGGTACGGTCGTCGGCGGGGTTTTCCTGCACCTGGGCACTGGGGGGTGCTCCTTGCAACCCCCCCAGCACCTCGAGCGGGTTCACCCCCAAGAGCAAGCTCGCCAAAAGCACCAGAATGATCCCGCCCCCGCCGATGCTCACCCCCCGGCCCAGCCCGCCGCCCCAGGTGCCGCGCCGATCCTCCACGTTCCGGCTCCGCCGCAAGTCGTCCCATTTCACAATGAATACAGTCTAAGCCCCAACTTGTAGGGCAGCTTAGGGCCGGTTGAGCGGGGGCTTAGAACGTGGCTAAGCCGGTTTCGGGCCGTCCTGGACCGCTAAAGGGAAGGGGGAAGCACCCAGGATGCGCGAGCGCATGGTAGCGGCCACCGAGTGGGCGAATTGTTTGGCCAGATCGGCGTTGGCACCCGAGAAGTGCTCGTCTACGGTCTGGGTGAAGAGTTCAAGCCAGCGGACGAAGTGGGCTTCCTCGAGCGGCGTGCGGGCGTGGAGCATGAAGTGCTTGTACATCATCCCGCCCTTGTAGGCCCCGGTGCGAAACAATAGGTTCTCCCAGAAGTCGTGCATGATCGGCAGGTGGGCTTCCAGGTCGAGCCCGTCGAACAGGTGGCCGATCAGCGGGTCGCGGGTGGCCTTGCGGTAGAAGGCGTTGACCACGGTAGCGATATCGGCCCTCGAGGCGATGTCCACAGGGGTATCCTTCACGCTCCCAAGCTAACCGGGTTGGCGGGATCGCATGGTGAGCGAAGACCTAAGGTGCGGAAGTTGATCCGTAAGGGTCGTGGGGTAGAAGAATCGCTCCGGGTAAAATCGGTAGGGATGGGCATCGGACGCTGGTTGATCGCCTTGGGGGTGCTCCTGGTCCTGCTGGGGCTGGTCTGGGTCTATGCCCCCCGGCTCCTGGCCTGGTTCGGTCACCTGCCGGGGGACATCCGCATCGAGCGGGACGGCTTCCGCTTCTACTTCCCCTTCACCTCGATGCTGCTGCTGAGCCTGGCCCTGAGCCTCGTGCTCAACCTGCTCTTGCGCTGGTTCCGGGAACCCTAGGCGTAGGGGAAGGCGATGTCGCAGGCCGGGTCGTCGGGGCCAATGGTATCCCAACGGACGAAATAGACCTCCCGGGCGGAGTCGCTCATCCGCTTGCCCTGATCCTTTAGCCACTTCGACACCGCGTCGTAAGCCCCCAGGATGCCGGGGAACTTGACCTGGGCCTTGCTGATGCGGGTAAAGGCCTCGCGGTGGGCGGGTTCGAGCCGCACCCGGATTCGCCCGGCAGGCTCCAAGCCGCCCTCGAAGGGCACGCACACCTCTACCGGCCCGTCGGAGTCTTCGTTGACCTCGCCGTGGTAGATCACCAGAGGGAACCCTTTCATCTCGAGGCCGGAGGCGGTGATGTGGCCGTAGAGTTCGTTGAACGCCTCCTCAATGAAAGGGCTGAGGTCTTTGATATTTACGTTCCTCTGGATCGTCGCGACCTTCTGTTGGGGCACTTCTCGGGTTTGTATCTCGTACATGGTTTCTCCTTTGCCGCCGAGGTAGCCCTCGAGGTAGCGAACGAGCGCCCGCTTGGTTTTCAGGTCCCCTTCGACCTCTTCCCAGTACTGCCCTACCGCGCGCACGGCCTCCGCCCCGCTCAGCTCGAGCACCGCGGCGATGCAGTCGAGCGGCATCTCGAGCTGTCGCAAGAGCCCGATCAGCTTGGCCCGCTCGAGCTGGTCTTCGTGGTAGTAGCGGTAGCTCGACTCGCCATCCACGTAGGCCGGGGGGAGCAACCCCATCGCGTCGTAAAGCCGCAGCGCCTTGAAGGAGAGCCGCGAGCGCCGGGAGAACTCCCCGATGGTCAGGTGGTGGATAGGGGTTTTGCTGGCGGGCTCGTTCACGGGGTTAGTGTGGGGCCTGCCCCTGGGGAAGAGTCAAGGGCTCTCCAGAGGATTAGCCGGGAAATTTCTTAACCTGGCTCCTGCCCTCCCGCTGGATACTTCACTCCCTCATTTAGGGCTCATTTTAGGCTGTCCCTCGTAATTTTAAGAGCTATGCCACACGTCTGCCATCTCGAGCGAACAGCATGGGGGCTGGAGAGGTTTCGTGCGGGCGAGCCCTTGGCCCAGAAATCCGTACCTTATCCCATTCCTAGATGGGGTCAGGGATTGGCCAGCCGTAACCTCCCAGGAGGAACCATATGAGGAAGATCGTGGCACTTTCCACAGCTGCACTGCTGGCCCTGTCGCTGGGTTTGGCCCAGAATACCCCCGCCACCCCGGCCACTCCGGCCACCCCCCAGACCCCCGCCACCACAACCGGGCAGATTGATCGGCTGGGCGCGCAAATCCAGGCCATGCAGCAATACATCAGCGCCAACAAAGCCAACCTCACCAAGGAGCAAGCCCAGAAGCTGTTGCCCTACTTCATGGCAATCCGCGACACCGCGGCCTTTACCGAGGGTACCGCAGACTTCTACCTCCGCAACATCGCAGGCCTCCTAACCCCCGAGCAGGTGGCCGCCACCAACTGGCCCCAGGCTACCGCCCAGGGCGCGACCACCGAGGGGGCTGCTGCCGGTAACACCAACCAGAACAACGCCGGGGCGGCGGGTGGGAATACCGACAACGCTGCCGGGAACAACGCTGGCGGCAATAACGCGGGGGGCAACACCACCGACCAGAACAATAACAACGCCGGTGCCGGGGGCAACACCAACGATCAGAACAACGCGGGGGCGGCGGGGGGCAACGCCGCGCAGGGCGGGAACACCACCCAAACCCCGGCCACGACCGCTGCGCCCTCGACCAACCCCTATAGCCAGGCGCCTTACAGCGATGCCCTCAGCCAGATCATCACCACGCTGATGCAGATCGCCTACGGCACCACCTCAACCCAGTGAGCCATCGAGACGAGGAGAGGGGCCCAAAGGCCCCTCCTTTTTATTGCGGCAACCGCACGGTGCTGTTCTGGTAAGGGCTGCAAAGCTGCGGCCCGCAGACCCGGGCGCTGACCTCGAGCGCATACACTTCATCCCGGTTGTTCACCAGATCGTTGATTGCGGTGTTGACCTGGGCGTAGAGCCCGCTGGTGGTCTTGTCGAGCCCCACCGCGGGAATCGGGATGCCCAGATAGTTTCCCAAAGCTGCTGGGGCCAGCGAGAGCACCACCTTGAAGGTGCCCTCCAGGATTCGGCCCGTCACCCGGAAGAAGTTGCGGTCCGGCACGTACACCGGGAAGCTCGCGGTGGCCGGGGTGTTGGGGCTGAGCGGGGCTTCGCCCTTGATCTCGCGGGTTTTGTTCTCGTAGCGGGGGTTCAGGATGCTCCCCACCGGCGTGCGGTAGAAGAGGGTCACGGTGTATTCGGCCCGTACTGCGTCGCGAGCCACCGTCGGATAGACCACCAGGGTGCAGGCGTTGGGCCCGTACTCGAGCACCGGCCCCGGACGGTTGGACTCGCCCACGCAGGCCACATTGAGCCGCGGAGCCTGGGCGTAGGTGTTCAAGTATTCGGGGTCGGTGTTGAGGTTGTGCGGGGCGCAAGCCGCCACAAGCAGCATCCCCGCCAGCAGGAGCTTCTTCATGCCCTCACGATAACTTACCGGTCTGAGCGATGGGTTGGGATAGTGGCTCTGGTCACTCGGGTTGAGCGGCAAAGCTTCCCACGGGAGCCCTAGACGAAGGAAAATCATCGGGCAGGCTTGGGGGTTCTTTTACCGCACCACGATGTTGAGCAACTTCCCCGGCACGTAAATCTCCTTCACCACCTGTTTCCCCTCGAGGTGCGCCTGCACGTTGGGAATCTCCCGGGCGATCCGCTTGATCTCGTCCTCGCTCGCCTCGGCAGGTACAGTGGCTTTGCCACGCACCTTGCCCGAGACCTGCACCACCAATTCGAAGGAATCGGCTAGTAGAGCCTCCGGGTCAACCTCGGGCCACCTGGCCTCAAACACCGACTGGGCCTTACCTTGACCCCAATCGAACCAGTGCCAAAGCTCCTCGGCGATGTGCGGCGCGAAGGGCGCGAGCATCTGGATGTAGTAGCGGATGGCGGTGCGGTAGACGGGGGAAACCGCCTTTTCCTTGCGGTAGTCGTAGAGGGCGTTGAGGAGTTCCATCAACGCCGCGACGGCGGTGTTGAAGCGGAGGTTTTCGATGTCCTCGCCGACTTTCTTGAGGGTCTGGTGGAGCTTTTGGTAGAGGGCCTTATCAGTCCCCGAAAGCGCGGCGGATTCGAACTGATCGGAGGTTTTCTCCAGCTCGGCCCGGTCCTCCGCGACCCGCCGCCAGACCCGGTTGAGGTAGCGCCAGCTTCCCTGTACGCCCTCGTCGGTCCAGACCATCTCGTTTTCGGGCGGGGCGGCAAAGAGGATGGTGATGCGGGCGATATCGGCTCCCTGCTGGCGGACAAAAGGCCCCACCATCACCCCGTTCCCCAGGCTCTTGCTCATCACCGCGGGTTTCCAGAAGTGGGTCCCGCCAGGGCCTTCGCGGAGTTCCGCGCCGGATTTTTGGGCGTCCTCGAGGCTTATCCCCTGCTCGATCTCGAGCTTGGCCCGCCGGGTGTCGTCCTGGAAGTAGATCCGCCCGTCTATGATCTCCACCGGCCCCACATCGGTCCAGCCCATCACCATGCCCTGGGTGAAGAGGCCCTCGAAGGGCTCTTCGGCCTGCACCATGCCCTGGTCGTGGAGGAACTTGGTGAAGAAGCGCGAGTAGAGGAGGTGCAAGATGGCGTGCTCGATCCCGCCAATGTACTGGTCCACCGGCATCCAAAAGTTGGCCTTCTCCGGGTCGAAGGGGGCGTTTTGGTTGTGGGGGTCGGCGTAGCGCAGGTAGTACCAGGAGGAGTCCATGAAGGTGTCGAGCGTATCAGTGTCGCGCCGGGCTTTACCGCCGCACTGCGGGCAGGTGGTCTCGTAGAACTCGGGGTGGGCCGCCAAGGGGCTCTTGCCCTTGGGGCGGATATCCTCCACGTCACGCAGGGTGGGGAGCATCACCGGCAACTGCTCGTAGGGCACCGGGACGATCCCGCAAGCCTCGCAGTGGATCATCGGGACGGGTGTGCCCCAGTAGCGCTGGCGGCTGATGAGCCAGTCGCGCAAACGGTAGTTGACCTTGCCCTCCCCGATGCCCTTTTCCTCCATCCACTCGATGATCTTCTTCTTGGCTTCCTCCACGTGGAGGCCGTTCAAGAAATCCGAGTTGATGGCCGGGCCGTCTTCGGTGTAGGCCTTGCCCTTGAAGTCGGCGGGGGGCTCTACGGTGCGGACGATCTCGAGCCCGAACCGCTCGGCGAATTCCCAGTCCCGCTCGTCCTGGCCCGGCACCGCCATGATGGCGCCGGTGCCGTAGCCGTAGAGCACGTAGTCGGCGGTCCAGATGGGGATTTCCTTGCCGTTGGCGGGGTTGATCGCGTAGGCCCCGGTGAAGACCCCGGTCTTCTCGCGGTCTTCCATCTGGCGGTCTACTTCGCTCTTGAGCCGGGTGGCGGCCACGTAGGCGTCCACCTCGGCCTTGCGGTCGGGGGCGGTGATCTCCGCGAGGAGCGGGTGCTCGGGCGCCAAGACCATGAAGGTTGCGCCGAAGATCGTATCGGGGCGCGTCGAGAAGACCCGGATTTTGGCGTCGTGACCTTTGACCGGGAAATCGAACTCCGCGCCTTGGCTCTTGCCGATCCAGGCCCGCTGCATGGCCTTTACTTTTTCCGGCCAGCGGGGAAGCTTTTCGAGATCGTTCAGGAGGCGCTCGGCGTAGTCGGTGATCTTGAGGTACCACTGCTCGAGTTCCCGCTTCTCCACCAAGGCCCCGCTGCGCCAGCCGCGCCCGTCAATGACCTGCTCGTTGGCGAGCACTGATTGCTCCACCGGGTCCCAGTTGACGTAGCTCTTCTTGCGGTAAGCGAGTCCCTTTTCGTACATCTTCAGGAAGATCCACTGGTTCCACTTGTAGTACTCGGGGGTGCAGGTCGTGACCTCACGGCTCCAGTCGTATTGGATGCCCATCAGGCTCAAGGACTCCTTGCTCTGGGCGATGTTGCCGAAGGTCCAGTCGGCGGGGGAGACCCCGAACTTGAGGGCGGCGTTCTCGGCGGGAAGCCCGAAGGCGTCCCAGCCGAAGGGGTGGAGCACGCTATAGCCCTGCTGGGTTCGGAAGCGGGCCAGCACGTCGCCCATGGTGTAGTTCTTGAGGTGGCCCATGTGCAAATCGCCCGAGGGATAGGGGAACATCACCAAGATGTAGGACTTCTTCTCGCTGCCCTCTTTGGCCTTGAGGAGGCCGGTCTCCTGCCAGTAGCGCTGCCACTTGGGCTCGAGTTCGTGGGGGTTGTATTTGTCGCTCATTGGTTTCTCCAGACTGCTCTAGCGAGTCATTCTATGGGTTTCCAACGGGCCGGTGTAGGGGTCAAAAGAGAGGGGAGACGCGGGCTCGAGGGAGTAAAAAAACCCCCTACGTAGCGTAGGGGGAGCTTCCCGAACCGACGGGCTCCCCTAGGTTAGCGCTAGGCGACACACGAACTTCATACGCCCATGATAACACGGTTTTACGCGGCGGGGAAAAATACCGTAATAGACCGGGCCGCATAGGCCCGGTCGGGGCGGGGTTGGCGGGCTAACCCGCTGGGGGGTCCTTGCGGCGGGTGCCTACCGCGGTCATCACCGCGATCCCCACCAGGATGATCGCCCCCACCCAAATCCACTGCTGCGGGACTCCCAGCAAACGGGCGCCGTAAATGAGGCCGATCAACAAGATGACGAAGCCGATCAAATACACCGCCATGTTCGACATGCAGACCTCCTAATCGGCACTGAGGTTAAAAAAACGCTCTGATGAGAACCTGAAGCCTAACTGAGCCGGAGCAAAAATTAGGTGAGCAAGTTCGTGCAAGATTCCCTCGGCCCGCTGGTGTAGGCTCATCCAATGAGCAGCGAGCAGCGCTTTCAGGAACTCGGCGCGGATATCGGCCAGGTTCAGATCGGTCAGGTCAAGGAGCGTGAGCCCGGATGAAGCGAGAGGGTGTGTTCTATGGTTGGATCGTCGCGGCGGTGACCGCCTTGGTGCTCATCCTCTCGGCGGGGGCCCGTTCGGCGCCAGGGGTTTTGCTCTTGCCGATGGTGCAGGAGTTCGGCTGGAGCCGCGAACTCATCTCGGCGGCCATCGCGGTCGGCTTGGTGATGTTCGGGCTGGGGGCTCCTTTGAGCGGCTACCTCATTGACCGTTTCGGCCCGCGACGGATCACGCTGGCGGGGCTGGCGATCATCGTGGTGAGCATGGGCTTTAGCGCCTATATGACCCAGGTCTGGCAGCTCAACTTGTGGTGGGGGTTCCTCAGCGGGGTCGGCACCGGCATCGTGGGGAGCGTGCTGGGGGCCACGGTGGCGAGCCGCTGGTTCATCGAGCGGCGCGGGTTGGTGACGGGCCTTTTCGGGGCCAGCACCTCGGCGGGGCAGCTCGTTTTTATTCCCCTGCTGGTCTGGCTGGCCGCTTTGATCGGCTGGCGCGAGACCATCCTGGTCATCGGCGGCCTGACCGCCCTCTCACTCTTCCCGGTGTTCTTCTTCCTCAAGGACGACCCTACCGATATGGGGCTGAAGCCCTACGGGGCTCGGCAGGAGTACCGGGCGGTGAGGCCGCTGCCCGAGGCCGGGGTGATGGGGAAGGCGGTGCGCTCGAGCTCCTTTTGGCTGCTCGCCATCACCTTCTTCATCTGCGGCGCGACCTCCAACGGCCTCATCGGCACCCACTTCATCCCTCACGCGGTAGACTGCGGCCTCACCGCCGCCACCGGCGCGACCATCCTGGCGATCATGGGCGGGTTCAACTTCGTGGGCACCATCGCCTCAGGCTGGCTCACCGACCGCTACGACCCGCGCAAGCTGCTGGGCATCTACTACAGTTTCCGCGGGCTCTCCCTGCTCCTGTTGCCCTTTGTACGCGACCCGCTGGGCCTCTTCTTCTTCGCGGTGCTGTTCGGCCTCGACTACATCGCCACCGTGCCCCCTACCGTCGCGCTGGTGGCCGATCAGTTCGGACGGAAGAACGTGGGCACCGTCTACGGCTGGGTCTTCGCCGCCCACCAGATCGGAGCGGCCTTGGCCTCGTGGGGTGGAGGTGCGGTGCGAGACGCGCTGGGCGCCTACACCACGGCCTTTTTGCTGGCGGGGGTGATCGCGGTGGGCGGGGGGATGCTGGCGCTGGGGATACGGCGGAGCGCGCAGGTACAGCCCACCACGGCATAGAGCGCGTGTTTTTGTGGGGGCGTACCGCAGTACACCCTATTGAGGTGGATGGCGCATGGTTGATACCGTTTGGCAGGAACTGATCCGCCGTCAGAGAGCGTAGGGAGGGAACGAGCTGTTCCCGAAAGCACACAATCTGTGCCCTGTCGCCCCTAGCAACCCCCTCACCCACCCCCGCGACGTGAGATTCACGGCTGGGGTGCGAGATCACCTCCCAGCTTCCATGCTTAGGGGTATCCCAGGCGCGATTGGGTTTTGGTGGGGGTTATATCAGGGGAATGACTTTAGGCTGTTCCAGGTGATGGTTTGGCCGTTCCATTCACCCTGCATCTCGAGCCAGCCGGGTTTGAAGCCCGCCGGAATCGGCACCGGGAAGCCGGGGGGCAGGGCGGCCAGGCTCTTCCCGTCGAAATAGACGATGAGGCGAATCTGGTTCTTCAGGTCGGGGGCCGCCTTGACCGAGATAAAGCGGTTTTTGGGGTCATCTTGCAACCAGGTTTCCACGTACTGGTACTGGGCGAGGGGGCTGGCCGGGCTCTGACGCAACAGCGGGGCTACCGGCCCCTGGTAGAAGGCCCAGGCTTTGGGGCTCACGATCCGCACCTCGTCGGCGCGGAAGGCATTGCCGTCCCAGCGCCCATTGGCCTCGAGCCACATCCCCGGCGCGGCCAGGCGCAGCCAGGGCGAGTCGCTCAGCAAGCGGGTGGCCCCGGTGTAGACCTGTTTGCCGTCGTTGACGGTGACCTGGGCATAGTAGCTGCGGCGCTCCTGGTCACCGGGGCCCTGGGGGTTTCCTCCGCCTCGGTTATCGTTATTGTCCTTTTTATCGTTACCGCCCTTGTTGTCTTTCCCCCCTTTATCATCTTTGCCGCCTTTATCGCCCTTATCTCCTTTATCGCCCTTATCTCCTTTGTCCTTGTTGTCACCCTTGTCGCCCCCTTTATCCCCGTCCTTGTTGCCGCTGCGGTCTTCGGCAAAGGCCACCCCTATAGGTACAAGCTGGGTGAGCGGTCCCAGGGCGAGCCCCAACAGCAGCAGGATGGCGAGTGGGTGGCTAAGTGCGCGTTGCATTCCGGGCATGGGTTTCCTCGCGCGGAGGGGCGGCTTTGGGCAGGCTAAGGGTGACCTCGAGGCCGGGGCGCAGATTTCTAAAGCGTACGTTCCCCGAAAGCGAACGGGCGATGTGGCGCACCAGGGCCAGACCCAACCCCAGCCCCTGAACCTGGGGGTTGAGCCGCAGAAAAGGCTCGCCCAAGCGGGCCAGGGCCTCCTCGGGCACGCCGGGGCCTTGGTCCCGGACTTGTACGAACACCTCCTGGCCGATCTTGCCCAGGTGGACCCGCACCGGTCCCTGGCTGTATTTGCAGGCGTTCTCGAGCAGGTTGCTGACCGCCTGGTTCACCAACTCGCGCGGGCCGATAGTCCAGGTTTCGCCCTCGAGCGTCACCTCGACCCGGCTGCGGTGCGAGGGAGGCATCCCGGCCACCACCGACTGCACCAGGGCGTGCAGGTTGAGGGGGTGAGGGTCGGGCTCGGGGCTACGGGTGAGGGTCAAAAGACCGTTGAGGATGTCCTCGATGCGGCGCAGACCGGCTTCCAGGTGGGGCATGGCCTCGGCCTGGCTGACCAGGCCCCGCTGCATGGCCTCGATCTGGGCCCGCAGGGTAGCCAGGGGCGTGCGCAACTCATGGGAGGCGTAGCGGGTGAAACTGCGCTCGCGCTCGAGGAAGCCCCGCACCGCGTGCGACATGCGGTTGAAGCTCTGGGCGAGCTGGGTCAGCTCGTCGTTGCCCGAGGGGATCGGGATGGGTTCGGGGAAGCGCTGCTGGGCCAGGTCGTGAGCAGCTTTGGTGAGGTGGCGCACCGGGCGCATCAGGTAGCCAAGCAACAGGGCGGCCAGGAACAAAGCCAGCAACAAAGTGAGTGGAAGCGCGATGGAGAGGGTGCGCAGGTAAGCCGCCAGCGAGGATTCCAGGCTCTGGGCCGGGAGGGCAGCCTCGAGCAGATACCCTTGCTCGAGCGGGATCCGGGTGTGCAGCCAGCCCGGGCCCGACTGGGGGAACTGCCCCCCGATGTCCAAGTAGGTGAGGCCTTCCTTCTGCACCCGGAAGCGCCCCTCGTTCCAGCCGGGCACCCCCGAGAGCCGTTCGGGGATGAAGGTGGGCGGGGTGGTCATCAGGTCCACCGCCCCGGCCACCGCCCGGGCGCGCAGTTGCAGATCGTCCTGGAGGCTTTGCTGCAGGGTTTGGCGGAACTGCCAGTAGCCCAGGCCGCCCTCGAGCCCGACCGCACCCACCGCCAGCAGGGTAAAGGCCAGCACCATCCGGGTACGGAAGCTCAGCATCGCCCTCTCCATTCTTAATCTACCGAAAGAAGGCGCTTTCGGGCGTGAATTGTGCAAGGAGGAAACGCGAGCGGACATACTCGGCTCGATAGGGGTGCGAATCCTGAAAAGGGCGGGGCTACAGCCCCAGCCGGTAGCCGCCGGGCATGGTCAGGATCACCTCGGGGGCGATCTTTTCCCGCAGGCGGTGGACGTAGACCCGCAGGATGCGGTGGCCGGATTCGGCCTGGGGGAAGAAGCGCTCCAGGAGTTCCTCCACCGTGAACACCCGGCCCGGGTGCATGGCGAGCAGCTCGAGCAGGGCGAATTCCTTCTCCGAGAGCTCCAGCCGTTGGTGCTGCCAGAACGCCTGCCGGGCCGCGAAATCCACCCGCAAGGGGCCCCGCTCGAACTGGGACTGCTTGTGCGAGGCGTTGCGGCGGAGCAGGGCCCGCACCCGGGCCAGGAACTCCGAGAGCGAGAAGGGTTTGAGCAGATAATCGTCCCCTCCCAAGTCCAGCCCCCGCACCCGGTCCTCGACGGCGTCGCGGGCGCTGAGGAAGAGGATGCTGCCGGTGTACCCGGCTGCCCGCACCGCCTGAGCAAACTCGAAACCGGCATCTACCCAGCTATCGGCGGGAGAAAGCGCCGCCTGCTGCGGCTCTTTCTGACCTGCGGGGAACATGATGTCCAGCACGATGAGGTCCGGCTCGAGAGTCTCCAGGTGGGCGTAAGCCTCCTCGAGGCTGCTGGCCCAAACCGCCTCGTAGCGTTCTTGTCGCAGTAAAGCCAACAGGGGCTGAGCCAGCCCCGCCTCGTCTTCGACGATCAGGATGCGCATCGGGGTTCTCCACTGCGGAAAGGACGTTGGGGGAGGCTCATGGTAACTCGGATACGCAGCTTGATGGGAAGCAGGAGTCTGTAGGGCCGGTCTTTGGCGCGGGCGAGACCCTGACTCCATTCTGAGACCCCTGCCGCTCCAACTCGGGTCATTTCAGCCTTGGCGGCTGCCACCCCGGCTACTTCAGCTCGATCTTGCGGGCCAGCACCGCGGTGCTGCTGTTGGCGACCCCCTTGACCTCGACCATCTGGCCGGTCCGGTCGCTGCCCCAGAACTCCTGGGCGGTGAGGTGGTTGCCTTTGTCGTCCCCACCTTTGTCGGTCAGGCTCTTGCCGCCCACTTTGTCCTGCTGGTAGACGGTCTGATCGTTCACCGAAACGGTGACCCCGTTGACCGTGAAGGTCTGGGCGGTGGCGTTGAAGTCGGCGATTTTGCCCTCGAGTTCGGCTTCACCGGGTTTCTCACCGTCCTCCTTATCGTCTTCCACCTTGACCCGAATTGCCTTGACGGTGGTGCCGGAGATCGTCCCGTTCACCTCCACCCGGGCCCCCTCGGCGAGCGTGCCGATCACGGTAGCGGCGGAGTAATCCACGGTCAGCCCCTCGACCTGGAAGGTCTGGGCGGTGGGGTTGAGGTTACCCACCAGGCCCTGGAGTTCGATCCGGGTGCCGTCCGGGACACCGGGCTTCTCTTTCCCCTGGGTGGCCCGCACCCGAAGGGCGGTGATGGTGGTGCCGGACTGGGCTCCCCTAAAGCGGACGACCGAGCCTTCCACCAGCGTTCCCCGCACCTCGGCCTTGCTGTAATCCACGGTGTAGGTCTTTAGCCCGTAGCTGAAGGTCTTGGCGGTCTGGTCCAGGTTGCGGATCGGCACCATCAGCTCGACGCGGCTCGGATCGTCTTCGCTCTCGCGCTCGAGGCGGGTCGCCACGATGGTGTCGTGGGGGTCGTTGGGCTGGGGAATCCCGGCCACCTTCAGGTAGTCGCCCGCGGCCAGGTCGGCCAGGGTCAGGGCAGTCTCGGTTTTGTCGGCGTTCTCTTGGAAGATCAGGGTCTTCTCGCTGACGAGGGCCTTGAGCCCGGCCACCACGACGAACTTCCCGGCCAGGTCCACCTGGTCGGCTTGCCCTTTGGCCCGGTAACGCACCTCGAGGTCGCGCACCTTGACCTTGCCGTTATCCTCGATGCCGCTCCCGGAGATCTCCATCCCGGCCTTGACCGCCGCCGCGCTGGCAGCCTCGCCGTTCAACGTCACGGTGGCGCTGCTCAAGTCGAGCACCTTGCCGTTCAGGGTGAGCATGGCGGCGCTGCCCCCCACCACCCCCGAGACGGCCAGGTTCGTGTTCGGGCTTTGCGTTTGCGGGGTGCTGCACCCGGCCAAAGCCAGCAGCGCACCGGCGAATAGAGCCAACCCAGTTTTCTGCATGGGTAACCTCCGGGCCTGGAAGCGGTTTTCGATCCTCTGAGCGGATCAATCATTGAAAACCGCTTCCCCTATAACATCCTCGGCGCTGGGCCGTCATGAAGTATAGGGAGACCGCTTCAAGCTTAGAGGTCTGAGGTAAACGTGAGATTAATGGGTCGCTGAGCGAGTTTTCTCGAGAAAACCCGGGTGTATAGATACGCAGCGCAGCGCCGGATGGATTCAAACCGGGCTTGGCAGGCGGGGGCCTGACTGCGAATCCGCTACCTGCTCGAGCGCCTCCCGCAAGACCTGGACTCTGGCCTCGGGCCGGATGGCGTGCTCCGACAGATACCGCCGCCAGCGCTTGCCGCCGCGCTGCCCTTTGAACAGGTTGAGCATGTGCCGGGCGATCGGCCAGAGGGGGGTACCCTCCTCCATACGGGCCTCGGCGTAGGCGATCATGGCCTGGGCCACCCGGAACCGGTCGGGGCGGTGCTCGAGCCCGAAGAAGCGCCGGTCGGCCTGCTCGAGCACGAAGGGATCTTCGTACACTGCCCGGCCCAGCATCACCCCGTCCACCTGCTCGAGGTGGGCTTGGGCTTGGTCCAAGTTCTTCACCCCCCCGTTGAGCACGAAGGTCAGGTGGGGGAAGTCCTGTTTGAGCCGGTATACCCAGCCATAGCGCAGCTCGGGGATCTCGCGGTTTTCCTTGGGGGAAAGCCCCTGGAGCCAGGCCTTGCGGGCGTGGACGATGAAGACTTCTACCCCTACGCCGGAAAGCTGCTCGACCCAGCGGGTCAGGTAGCGGTAGTCCTCGAGTTCATCCACCCCCAGCCGGTGCTTGGCGGTCACGGGGAGCTGCACCGCCTGGCGCATCGCGGCGAAGCACTCCGCCACCAAGTCCGGTTCCTTCATCAAGCAAGCCCCGAATCCACCGCCCTGTACCCGCTCGGAGGGGCAGCCCAGGTTCAGGTTGATCTCGTCGTAGCCCCAAGCCTGGCCGATCCGGGCCGCCTCGGCCAGGAGAGCAGGCTCGCTGCCCCCCAGCTGGAGGGCCACGGGGTGTTCGCTGGGGTCGAAGTCGAGCAGACGCGGGCGGTTCCCGTGGAGGATGGCCCGGTCGGTGACCATCTCGGTGTAAAGCCGCACCCCCCGGCTGCACAGGCGCACCAGGTAGCGGAAATGCCGATCCGTCCAGTCCATCATAGGGGCGACCGAGAGGCGGTAGGGGGTGGGGTCTTTGGGCATAGGCCAACCAGACCTGATTGTAGCAAGGTGGGGTACTTGGGTTGCCAGGGGGCTATACCCCCATTTGGGGGGGTGAGAGATTAATCGGCCGTTTACCTGCGGTGCCTACCCTGAAAGCGAGGCATTGCCGTTATGGGAGGTGAATGTGCCTATATCCAAAGGTATGACCATCCTAGAGCTGTTGGTCGTGTTGGCCATCCTGGGGGTTCTGCTAGCGTTGGGAGCAGGGAACCTTCGCCCAGATCGAGTGGCCGTGGACCAGGCTGCCCAGATCCTGGCTGCCCAGGTAGGACGCACTCGGCTCGAGGCGATCCGCAACAACACCTACGCGGGTCTCGCGCTGATTCCAAGCGGTAGCACTTATATGGGCGCGAGCTTCCCAGCTGGGGGATATGTGGTTTGCCTGGACATCAACGCCGATTCAGCCTGCGGAGCGGGAGATCGGGTGCTGCAGCAGGTTCGCTTCGGGGAAGGTGAGCTGAGTCGGGTGCGTTTACCCGCGGGCGGTGGGGTGGCTTGGATCGGCTTTGACTCACGGGGGATGCCGCGCTTGACCGGCGCGATAACCGTGAACCTCAGCAACGCTGCAGGTACCTATGTGCGGCAACTGGGTATCTCTGTGCAGGGGAGGGCCAGCCTATGAACCGCCGCGGCCTCACCCTGGTTGAACTGTTGATTGCCTTGGCCATCATGGGAGTGGTATTCACTGCCTTGCTGATGAATCAACTGGCCAATCTCCGCTCGAGTACCCAAGCCCGCTTTCTAAGCGATACCAAAACCGTGGCTAACCAGGTGCTCGAGGAGCGGCTCTCGGAGGTTTTGCGGGTTTCCACCGATGTGCCCGATAATGGCGATTTTGACGATGACCGGCAGAGCGATCCGGGCCATGTACGCAGCTTCTGGTTTATCGACTACTACTATGGCTGCCCTACCCCGGTATTACCCTCCACCGCTTCTGGCATCCGCACCTACAGCCTCATCAAGCTACGTTCGGTGAACTGCTCTGGAAGTACCATCGCCCAATCCAGGGTGTTACCGGGAACTGTACGTTACAACTGGCAAATAGCCGGAGAAAGCGGACCTCTGGGCGAAGGTGTGTTGAGGGTGACGGTCACGGCAATCCATGACCAGCGTTTGGTAGTGAACTTGGTCAGCCGGGTATCCTGCTATGACGTTTACCCCTCACCGACTTCCGATGCGCCTGTACCCTGCGCCAATCCCGGTGGAGGTCGCCCGTGAAGCGGAAGGGCTTTACCCTTATCGAGTTGCTCGCAGCCATGGCGATCTTTGCCGTGGTACTAGGGATTGTTGGTAACTACTTGGCCGAGCAGAACACCCTAACCCGCACCAACCAGGCCCGCAGCGAGCTGCAGGATCGTATCCGCATTGTGATGCAGGTCGTAACCCAGGATTTGCAGATGGCCGGGGCCAGCCGCTACTCCGATGCCTCAGGCAATATCAATACCAGCGTATCGCTGGCGAGTTGCGCCTATACCCAGTGTTTGATCGCAGCCGATGGTGGGGTCAAAGACTCCTTCCAGGTGCAATACCTCACCAGCTTGCAGGATGCGAGCAACGCTTGCCGGCGGGTGATCTTCGACTTTAGCGGCAATACCCTGCGTCGTAGCAATGTGGCTTGCTCGAGCGCAGCGGACCCCCAGCCTTTAGCCGATGGCCTGTTGGCGCTGGATATCGTCTATTTGTGCAGCAACGGCGCTCGCTTAGACAGTTATCCCGATGAAACCCGCTGCCCGACGGGGGTAGCCTATCCCCGTTCAGCCTTGGTAAGCGTGGTGGGCCAATCTCGCTCTCGTATAGCGGGGACTCCCCCCAGCAGCTACCCCACCTCGAGCGGTCAGACGGTGGCTTGTCCGGCGGGTTTTCTCTGCTACGCCATGAGCCAGGAAGTGCGAATGCCCAGCCTCAAGGATCAGTAGGAGAATTCTATGCGCTCACGTGGAATCGCTTTGGTTATAACACTGGCTGTTTTGCTGATGGTGGGCCTGCTCGTTTTCGGTGCGTTCTTTACCACCCAGATTGAACGCTGGGTGAGCCGCAACGATGTAACGGCTACTCAGGCCCAATACGTTGCTGACGCAGGCCTTAACAAGTACAAGACCGCTTTGTTTCAGTACTTTCGCTGGCTGCAAGAACCCGGGAACGATAGCATGGCGGCTCCGACCCGCACCGCCTGCTTCAACCGCTTGGGGGCTGGGCTAGACCTCAATCGCACCGGCAGCCCTATCTCCTGGAACAATGGCCGCATCACTTACCCCGGCGAAGTGCTGACCGATGCTGATGGAAATGTGCTGGGGAGCTATACGGTTACGATTTACAAAGACCCCGACGATAGCAACTTGTATACCCTCGAGGCGGTCGGGACTTCCTCTGGGGCGCGTTCGACCGTGCGGGCTACTTTTCGCATCGAGTTGACCGGGGCCTTGCAGCAAGCGGTGTTTACCGGACAGGGCCAGTCCAACAAGTTTATCAACGGGGGAGCCACCATCCGGGGAGGCATTTACGTGGTAGGAAGCGACCCCAACGCCACGGTCATCGACTCCAACGGCAATTTCTCCATGCTCAACCGCTACGACCTCTCCGCTTATACCTCAAACGTTGCCAACCGGGTCCACCCCAATAACCGCTCTGCCACCAACTTATGTGCCAACCTGCGGGTGCAGTACGGCAAGGTCTCGGTGGGGGGGAGTACCCAGATCGGGGAGGAGACCAACCGGGTAGTAGGGGTCTGGGTGGGCCGCGGAGCCTCAGACGTCAACGATGGCGGAAGCTTTAGTTGCCAGCAAACCAAAGGAATCTGCACCGATGTCGGACCTGCGGCGTTTGACTTATCCAACCCCCCGGTTTTCCCAACCTTCGACGGACCTGGGGTCTGTCAGATTCCAGGTAACGGAAACCCCACCTGGCGCGATTGCATTCGGTATGCGGCTACCGTGCCCGGTCAGGGGCTATTCATCAGGCGAAATGGCGCAAGCCCCGTGGTGCAGTGGCCTTCGGTGGCCCTTCCCAGCACCATCCCGAGCAGTTGTAATAACGCTGTATCTGTGGCAGCGGCTTCTAGCGATAAGGAGCTTGTATTGGATAGTGTGCCGGTAGACTGCTCCTACACCATGCCCGATGGGAGTAGGGGTGGTTTCAAATACACGCCCAACCCGGCAAAGCTCGAGGTCTACGGCACAGTAAACCTCAAAGGCTTCAGCCTGCGCCTAGCCCGCGACACCGATTATCAAGCCCGCACCGCGCTCCTGGGGGCGATTCCCCTAGTCGAGCGGCAAAATGCCTCGTTGGTGGTGGAGAAGCTGGATCCCAGCGATACCCTTGGGGGCAACCTCGACCTTGGCGGAAGCCTGCTCCCCGATACAGCTGGGGGGAATGCGTACTTCCCCAACCACGTCTTGGCCGTGATTGCCGAGGGGGACACCTACCAGCGCGGCCAGTACGTGATGGCACCGGTCTACTCCGGGGGCACCTTCCGCATCGTCAAAGATAACGTGCTGTTGGGTTCGGTGATCAGCAATATGTTCTGTACCACCAGCGCGGGTAACCAGAATAGTTGTAGCGCAGGCCAAAAATCCGAGGTGGTCTACATCAACACCGCCGAGAATGTGCCGGTGGCGCTACGGCCCATCCAATACCGTGGACCAGCCACGTTCAAGCTCCTCTCGTATGAGCGCCGCTAGACCCGCCGTGGCGGGTCTAGGGGTCGGCGCGACCGAGCAGGATTTCCCCGGGGGACACCCGGCGCGGCTCGCGGAACTCGATGTCTTCCCATTCGCCTTGCTCGAGGACCTCGAGGGTGGGGTTCTGTGCTCGGAAATAAGCCACCACTTCCTGCACCAGGTCATCCGGGGTGGAAGCCGCCGAGGTGATGCCCACGCTCTTGACCCCCTCGAGCCACTCCGGTTTCAGGTCGGCCACGGTATTGATGCGCTCGGCCCTGCCGACCAGCTGCTTGGCCAGTTCCAACAGCCGCATCCCGTTGGAGGAGGCGGTGCTGGTGAGCACCAGGAAGAAGTCCACGTGCGGGGCGATCTGCTTCACCGCGTCCTGGCGGTTCTTGGTGGCGAAACACAGATCGTCCCGGCTGGGCACCACCAGCTTGGGGAAGCGGGCTTTGAGGATCTCCACCGTGGCCAGCGTGTCGTCCACCGAGAGGGTGGTCTGGGTCAGCACCACCACCTTCTCCGGGTCGGGCACCTCCACGGTGCGCGGGTCGGCCAGCCGGGGGTCGCGGCCCACATGGGTGTGCACCGCTACCAGGATGGTGTTCTCCGGGGCTTCGCCACGGGTCCCCTTGATCTCCTGGTGCTCGGCGGAATCCCCGATCAGGAGGATCCAGTAGCCCTCCTTGGCGTAGCGCTTGGCCTCGCTATGGACCTTGGTCACCAAGGGGCAGGTCGCGTCGATCTGGTAGAGGCCCCGCTCGGCGGCCTCGCTGCGCAGGTGGGGGGGGATGCCGTGGGCGGAGAACACCACCGTTTCGGCCAGCTTGGCCCCGGCTTTGCTGCGCTCCTCGCGCAGACGTTCCACCTCGGCCAGGTCTTCCACGAAGTGAACCCGGTGTTGTTGCTCGAGCCGTTTCACCACCACGTCGTTATGGACGATGGCGTGGTAGACCACCAGTTCGCCCTCTTCTTGCAACTCCTGGGCAGCTTTCTCCACCGCCTGTATCGCCATCACCACCCCGGCGCAAAAGCCGCGGGGTTTGGCCAGATAGACCCGTTCGATCACGCCCTCATTCTAGGGATTCTGCTGCAATGGGATGTGGCGCAGGGACCTATGGTGGGGGTGG
>DASTSL010000084.1:0-3278 GCA_035760705.1 Meiothermus sp.
GTAGCCATCCCAGATTGCTGGGCATACCCCGGGGTAGGATAGAGGGTGAGCGCCCAGCGCTTGCCCAGGCGGATCTCTGATAGTTCGCGCCAGGCTTTGCGGTGTTTGGCGATGCGGGCCGGGTCAACCCCGGAGAGCGAGAGGGGGTTTTCTTCACTATAAATACGCAAAGAGGCATTGGCGGCTTCAGCCATCTGGCGGCGAATGGGAGGAACTTGCTCGAGCCAGGCCCCGGCCTTCTCGTAGAAATGCCGCCCCTGCTCGGGGTACTCGAGGAGCACCAGCGGATAAGCCCCGCGCTCCAAGAGGGCCGGAACCAACGCCTCGATGAGGGGCAGGGCCGGGGTCTGAGCTTCGATCAGCACGGTCTGGGAAGGCCGGGCCTCGAGGCAGTAATCGCTCAAAAGTTCGGCGAAGGTTATTTCCACCGTTCCAGGCTATCACCTTGCGCTATGATAGCCCTCAAGATGAGTGAACCCAAAATCACGCCGTTGGCCCGGCGGTTGGCCGAAGAGAACGGCATCGACTGGCGGACCCTCAAAGGCAGCGGGCCGGAAGGCACCGTGGTCGAGCGCGACATCCTCTCCTTCCTGGCGAAAGTCATGGCCGGGGAGATCGACCTGCCCCCCGCACCCGAGGAGAAATCGGCTCCAGCGGAGGCCATCCCCGACATCAGCCAGGCCCAGGCCATGCTGGCCAAGGAGGGGGTGAGCCTGAGCGACGTGATCCCCGCCAGCGAGCCGATGCCCACCCTGAGCGAGCTGACCCCCCCGGAGCCCATCACTCCCCCCGAACCGGTGGCCTCCGTATTTGCGGCAGAGCCGGTAGCGGCAGAGCCCTTCGCGCCGGAGCCGGTGGCGGCCCGGCCCGCGGTGGCGGAGATGCCGGTGATGTCCGAGTCCCCCCGGCCCAGCTTCCAGGAGGACAAGCACCCCACGCTGGGTGATTTCGAGATCGACTTCGACAACCTCGGCCTGGATACCCCCAGCCTCGAGGCCGAAGCACCCGCGAGCGGCTTTAATTCCGAGCCCATGCCGGCGATGGCCGCCGAGCCCGCCCCGCCGAGCCTCGACGTGGCGCAATTCCCCGGCCTGACCCCGGAGGAAAAGCTCACCTGGCCCGAGGTGAAGGTCCCCTCGTTGGATCTGGCTTCGGCGGTCGCGGAGGCCCCGCACAGCGAGCCCGCCCCGCTCGACTTAGGGGACTGGGGCGAGCCCGAGGTGGCCGAAGCCGCCCCGGCGGAACCCCCGCTGCCGAGCTGGGAACCCACCCCAGCCTGGGAAACCCCCGCCGAACCCGAAGCCGCCCCCTCGAGCTGGGACGAGTCCGCGCAGCTTGAACCGGCCTGGAGCGAGCCGACCCCACCTTGGCAAGAGCCCTCCCCCGAGCCCTCGGTTCCCCCCTGGCAGGCCAACACCCCGGCTTGGCAGGCCGAGCCGGCCCCCGCCGTGGCCCCGTCCTTCGGGGAGGAATCGCCGATCGGCGAGGTTCACGCCGAACCGACGCCGAGCTTTGCCGGGATGCCGGAAGAACCTGCGGCCCCTGAGGTCGTAGCTCCACCGGTGCCCGAGATGGCTCCGGCAGCCTGGAGCGGATTTGCTGCCTCCGGCGCCGACACCACTCCTACCCCCGCCGCCCCGCTCCGGGTACAAGCCTGGCAGCGGCTGGTGCAAGTTGGGGCGGCTGCCCAAGCCGCGGAGACGCTGGCCCAGGCCTGGCACCGCGAGGTGGGGATGCTGCCCCTCCTCTACCGGGCGGCGGAGAAAGCCCTGGCCGACCTCGAGCTACCACTTCGCGCTAACAAGGGGGTGCTGGAGGGCGAGGTCCTCAAGACCTACCGGGCTACCCCAGCCCACACCCTGCGGGGAACCCTGGAAGCCCTGGAGGCGGCCACGGAAGCGGGCGATGGGCTCGCGGTGCTGGCCCTGAACGGCTTCGATCAGCTCATCTTCCCTGGCGCCAAGGTGCTCTCGTTGGGCCGTAGCCTGGGCGAGCAGGCCCTCTTATCGGTGAGCGGCGATCTGGAAGCACAGACCGCGAGCAAGCTGCTCGAGCGGGTGGCCTACTACCTCGAGCGTCCCATCCTGCTAGCGTAATCAGCAAACACACGAGGGTCGGGGTTACCCCGACCCTCATTTTTTTCTGGCCTTTACAGGGTGCAGCCCGTACGGACGAGTTGGGAGCCTACCCGAAGGGTTCCCTGCCCCGAGCGGTTCAGAGACCAGGTGTAGGTCCCGTTGGAGTAGACGCGCTCCGGCGAAGTATCCCGCAGGGATAACACCTGGAAAGTATCGTTGTAGAACACCCGTACGCTGTCGTTGGTCACGTAGTTAACTACCAAGCGCCCACCGTTGCAGGTATAGGTGTAGTTCCCCAAGCTAGGGGCCGGAACCGTCTGCGGATTAGGCACCGGGATGGGCCGGGTATCCGGCGTGGTATCTTCGACCAGATAGACACAAGAAGACAGCAGCGAAGAAAGCAAAAGGGCTACAAAGCGTTTCATCTGGCTCTCCTAGCCTATGGGCAGTTGTCGATGACCCGCAGCGGGCCTACCGTACCGGTCAAGTCGGCTGCCCCATTCGCGCCCTTTACCACGATATCGACATAGGTCCTGCCGATGATGCTGGGGTTGGGAACGACGATAATCGATTGAGCCGACACGCCACCAGATTGAACGGACGCACCTGCCCCGTTATTGAGCGGTACGGCTCCCGGGGCAACCTGATAATCCACGGTCACGGTACGGGTAGCGACATTGTTACGCGAATCGTTCGCCGGGAAGCTGACTTGACCCTTGACTTTGCCCGACGCATACCCTCTGAGCTGCGAACTCCAACCCCCAAAGTAGAGGGGGTCATTGTAGGTAAAGCTGTAGGTGATGATGGTCGTCTTGTTATCGCAGATGTAGTAGGTCGGGTTGCTGCTGTTGCCGTCGTAGTAGTTGGTGGACAGGCGAGCATTGGTGACGACGAGTTTGTTTCCCGGGCCAAAGTCAATGGGCAACCGGACGATCACTTCGACGATCCCACTGCACGCGCTAATGAATGCAACCAAGAGGCCAGCCAGACCGAGGAAGGCGAATCTTTTCATGACCATAAAGTATTCCTCCTTGAGTTAATGGCATGTTAGTGAGCTAAAGTTTACGGGCGGGCTTTTCTAGAAAAGCCCGCCCGATCCCTACTACTGCGGGCGGCAGTCGCTACGGACCTGTCCGCCCCGGACGAAGAATGAGCCGATGCCTCCCCGAAGTTGCCAGGTGTAGGTGCCGTTCGAGTAGA
>DASTSL010000085.1:0-22962 GCA_035760705.1 Meiothermus sp.
GCTGAAATTCACGCTGGCTGCTGGGTTGATGTTGACGTTTTGCTCGGCTCCACCGTTGAGCTGGTAGGTGACCCGGGTCACGGCCTGGTCGTCGGTAGCCGTGCCCTGGACGCTCAGGCTGATGCTAACGGCGGCCCCTCCCACCGGGCTCTCCAGGGTGACGGTGGGGCTGGTCTGGTCATCGGTGTTGGGTTTGGCCTGTTGGTTACAGGCGGCAGCGGCGAAAAGCACCAAGACTGCCCATAGTATTTTGTGTAAAGGAAACGTTTTACTATGCCACCATGACCGACTAACTGCGTTGTTTTGCTTCACTTTGCCTCCGCTTTGATAAATAAGGGGATTTAAGTATCAGTGCTTACTGCACAATCCTGTACATTTTTACCTGTTGAGTTGGCCTGGCGTTTGAGATATTCCTTAAGACAGCGTTCATCTTTTTATGTGGCTTACGATAGAGCATAAATTAACTTTTATCCTGGTAAATATCGACAAATATTAGTATTTTATGAGAGAGCCGGTCGTGCTTTTGGGTTGCTCTTTCTTGTGTGTCTGCCGTAAACTTTGCCGCCCTCGGGTACCCGAGGGCGGATTGAAGCAGTCCTTTATGAGCAGCTTATGGCTTATATATGCTCGAGGACATCTTCGCTTTCCTGAAAATACCGGTCTTTGGGGATGAGAATAAAGCCCCCGGGGGCTTTAGCCGGGTGATAGGGCTGCTCGAGCGTGAGCCGGGTGTGCACCAGGTCGTACTTGCGGAACTGTACCAAGGGCGGGGCCGGGTGCGGTTTCACGATTTGCGACAGGCGCTCGAGGACAAGCGCCAGGTAAGCCACAAAACTCCAAGTGCGGATCATCGCTTTAGTGTATGTCGGGGTTCTGAAGTCTGCCTGAAGGGAAGGGTATAGCAAAACTTTGGCTATACGCTATACGCATCAGTTTTTGCTCACCTTCCGGGTCAAAAAGTCCAACAGCACGTACTTCCCGATGTTCCCCGGCGTGGTCAGGTAGGCTTTCCCCTTGGTGATTTGGGTAATTTTCTTGACGAAGGCTAGTAGCTCGGACTCCCGGGCCAGCATGAAGGTGTGGATAGGGACGCCTTCCTTGCGGGCCAGCGTGGCCTCTTTGAGGGTCTCCGCCAGGATCACCGGGTCGAGGCCCCAGGCGTTTTTGTAGATTTGCCCGCTGGGGAGGGTCAGCGCGGAGGGTTTTCCGTCGGTGATCATGATGATCTGCTTCATCTCCCCGCCCATCTTCTTGAGCATCTTGCGGGCCAGCTTGATCCCCTCGGCGGTGTTAGTGTGATAGGGGCCGACCTGCACGGTGGGGAGCTTGCCCAGCGGCACCTCCTCGGCGGAGTCGTGGAAGACCCCGAAGCGCACCTGATCGCCCGGGTACTGGGTGCGGATGAGGTGAGAAAGCCCCAGCGCGACGCGCTTGGCCGGGGTGAAGCGGTCCTCGCCGTAGAGGATCATCGAGTGCGAGCAGTCGAGCAGCACCACGGTGTTCATTGCGGCGGTGTACTCGGCGAGTTCGACTACCAGATCGTGCTCCTCGAGGTTCTCCACCCCCTTCACCACCACCCGCTTGAGGGTCTCGCCAACGTTGAAGTTGGGTTGGTCACCGAACTCATAGCTCTTGGTCTCTCCCGAGGACTCCACGCCCGAGGCGTAGTGGCGGGTGGCATGGGCACCGGGGTTGTTCTTGCCCAAGGCCCCCATCAAGGAACGCAAGGAGCGCAGCCCCAGAAAGTCCACCGACTTCTGGGTGAGTTCGATCCGGGCATCCTGGGCTTCGCCCTGCTGGCCCATCCCGGTGCTGGGGTCCAGGGTTTCCTGGCCTTGCTGGATAAACCCCTCCTCGCGCAACCGCTGGATGAGCTTCTGGATCTCCCGGTAGAGCCGGCTGTCTTCCTTGCGATCAGCGAAGCGGGCTTCCCGCAGCCACTCCTCGGGGATGCGATCCTGCTCGAGCAAGGCCTGCAAGAGCGCATCGTAGAGGTCTTCCATCGAGGGCTGGCGGTCGGGGTCGGGGTCGTAGCGGTTATAGGGGTCGTTGAAACCCGAGTCGAGGAGAAAGTCCTCGAGCATGTCCATCAGCTCCGACGCGGTGAGGTCGTCAAAGCCGGGTTCGTATTTGGAATAACGGACGCGCATGACTACTCCTCGGTAGGGGTCGTACGTCTTGCGTCAAAAGATTGCCTATCGCGGATTGCCAATCGCATATCGCAGATTTTTAGCGATCCGCGGCGATACGCACCCACGGGCGTACGACATCAGTTCCCACTCCCCCAACGCTCCCGCTCGCGCTCGACCGGGGCGCTATAGGACTCCTCGCCCCGGGCGATCTTGCGCCGTCCGGCCAGGCCCTCCAGGATGAACTCGCCCGCCGAGACCAGCATCTCCAGACTCTGGTTGCCCCCGGAGAGCTTCTTGGCGGCGGCGAGGAGGCCAGGGACCTTCTCCATCTCGCGCAGCACGATTTTGCTGGGGCCATCCGGTAGGGTGAGCAGGTTGCCCTGGGCGAAGTAGTCCACCACCGCCGTCACGTCCAGACCCCGGCTGCGCTCACCGTAGGCCATGCCGAAGGCTTTGAGGAGGAGGTCGCGGGCCACCCGCTCAGCCCCCTGGAGTTCGCCCTCGTACTCGAGTTCGATCTTGCCGGTGATGGCAGGAAGCGCGAAATAGAGGTCCATCGGCCTGGCCACCGGGCGCTCGTTGTTCTTGAGCGCGCGGCGCTCGGCATTGGAAGCCACCAACTCCAAGAGGCTGATCGAGAGGCGCTGCGAGACCCCGGAGGTCTTGTCCACCCGCTTGTCCTCGCGGGCCACGAAGGCCACTGCCTCGGAGGACTCCGCCACGAAGTCGGGGACTTCGAGTCCCTCGGCCCGCTCGATCCAGGCTTCCTGCAAGCTGATCGAGAGCCCTTCCTCGACGGTCTTGGGGTAGTGGGTGCGGATCTCCGAGCCGATGCGGTCTTTGAGCGGGGTGACGATCTTGCCGCGCGCGGTGTAGTCCTGGGGGTTGGCGGTGAAGGTGAGCCACACGTCCAGCTCGAGCCGGATCGGATACCCGCGGATCTGCACATCGCCTTCTTGCAGGATGTTGAAGAGGGCCACCTGCACCTTGGGGGCCAGATCGGCCAGCTCGTTCACCGCGAAGATGCCCCGGTTGGCGCGGGGCAGGAGGCCGTAGTTGATGGCCTCGAGGTCGGAGAGCCCGGTGCCGCGCTTGGCGGCCTTGATGGGGTCAATGTCGCCCAGGATGTCGGCCACGGTGGTGTCGGGGGTGGCGAGCTTTTCCACGTAGCGCTCGTCGCGGGGAATCCAGACGATGGGGGCATCGTCCCCGGCGTCAGCCAGCATCCGTTTCGCTTCCGCCGAGAGCGGTGCGATCGGGTTATCGCGCAAGTCGGTAGGCAAAGCGGGGATCTCTTGGTCTAGGAGTTCGGTCAGTTGGCGCAGGATGCGGCTCTTGGCCTGACCGCGCAGGCCCAGCAGGATGAAGTTGTGGTTGGCCAGAATGGCGTTCACCAAGGAGGGGATCACCGTTTCCTCGTACCCCTGAATGCCCAGGAAGAATTTCTCGCCCGTCCTCAGTTTGGCGATGAGGTTTTCCCGTGCCTCCTCCTTGACCGAACGGCGGAGTTTCTCCATCGGATAAGTGCGCTTCAACTCCCCTAAAGTTTTGGCCTTCATGAAGGGAGTTTAGCGCCCCGAGGCCGGAGTGTATGTGGATTGGAGCGCTTTGCGGACCCGCCGACTTTTTGCACAAGCGGGATGGCTTTCGCCCTGTTCGGCCGGCTCGAGCTAGTCTCCTGGCTCCGCTACGATAGCCGCGATCAGTCGCCCCGGCCCGTGTACGCCCCGCACCATGACCTGCCCGATGTCCGCCGACTTGCTGGGGCCAGAGTGCAGGGCGATGGCTGAGGGAAGCTGGTTTTTGAGTTCGGCTAAAGCTTCGGCGAGCGTCCCGAAGACTTTGCTCTGGGGGATGAACGCCAGGTGGGTGGGGGGCAGAAGCTGAAGGCGGCGGCCTTCGGCGCTGCTCACGATCACCGAGCCGGTTTCGGCCACCGCCCCGATGGCCCAGGAGATGCCTAGAGGGGCCTCCTCGGGGGGTAGGGCTGGAAGAGGGGGCTTGAGTACGTCGGGGAGGGTGGTTCCTACCGCTACTCCGCTAAAGGCCCGGGCGAACTCGGCCAGCCAGGATCTGGCCTCCTCGAGCCCGGCGAGCCGCACCACCTCGCCGCCGTTTCCGCCGAGGCGTTCCTGGAAGAGCTTTAAGGTCTCGTCCGGCGAAACTTTGGGTGGGGTCAACGGTTCGGGAAGTTCGGCTTTGGGGCGGTGCTCGAGGGCCCGGTGGACGCGGGAGAGGATGCGTTCTTTCATAGCCCTTCCTCCCACAACTCGCGGAAGCTCTTGGGGCTCGGCTCGAGGCCCGCTCGTCCTTGGGTCCAGGCCTTCAGGACGGGCAGGACGGTGTTATCCAGGGCCATTTCGGGTAGGAGGCGCAGGGCTTTGGCCGCCAGCTTGTATAGCCCCGGGTGGGTCATGGTGAAGGCGTAGCCGGCGATGGCGGCCTTCTCGAAGCGAGGCAGCATCCCCTCTTCCACGGCCCGGTTGCGCCAGGCCAGGAGCAGCCTGGGGATGGGGATCTTCACCGGGCAGACCTCGTAGCAGGCCCCGCACAGGCTCGAGGCATAGGGCAGCGGCTGGGTTTGCTCGAGCCCGACCAGTCCCGGAGCCAGCACCGCCCCGATGGGACCCGAATAGACGTAGCCATAGGCGTGCCCGCCGGTCTGCCGGTAGACCGGGCAGGCGTTGAGACAGGCCGCGCAACGCACACAGCGCAGGGTCTCCCAGGCCTGGGGGTCGGCCAACACCGAGCTGCGCCCGTTGTCCACGAAGACCACGTGGACTTCCTCCGGGCCGTCCGGCTCGCTTGCTTTGCGCGGCCCGTGCAGGAGCGAGACGAAGGTGCCCAGGCGCTGGCCGGTGGCGGCCCGGGCGGTGAGCGAGAGAAACACCGCGAGGTCGGAGAAGCGCGGCAGGAGCTTCTCGATGCCCACCAGGGCCAGGTGGAGGCGCGGGGCCGAGGTGGAGAGGCGGATATTGCCCTCGTTCTCGATCAGGGCCAGGGTTCCGGTCTCGGCCACCACGAAGTTCCCACCGCTGATCCCCATGTCCGCTTGCAAGAAGCCTTCGCGCAAGAGCTTGCGGGCCACGCTCGCCAGAGCCTCGGGGGTGGCGTCTGGGGAGGTGCCGAAGCGTTCGTGGAAGAGTTTGCGGATCTGCTCGAGGTTCAGGTGGATGGCCGGGCCGACGATGTGCGAGGGCGGCTGCTCGAGCAACTGGATGATGTACTCGCCCAGGTCGGTCTCGAGGGCCTCGATGCCCATTCCCTCGAGCATGGGGTTGATCCCCAGCTCCTCCGAGACCATGGTTTTGGCCTTGACCACCTTTTTGACCCCCGCGGCCCGGGCGATCTGTGCCACGATCTTCTGGGCTTGCTCGGCGTCCTCGGCCCAGTGCACCCGCACCCCGTTGGCGGTGAGGGTTCGCTCGGCCTGCTCGAGGTAGCTGTCGAGGTGGGTCAGCACGTGGTTCTTGACCCCCTCGGCCCAGTCCCGCCACCGCTCGGCGTCTACCTCGGCATAGGCGGCCCGGCGATTGCGGTCGAAGCTGAGCGTGGCCCCCGTCACCGAAAGGCGCACCTGGGGCTCTTCGCGCAGGATCCGGGCGGATTCTTTGGGGTAATCGTTCGATTTCACCTGCATGGCATCCTCGGTTTAGCGATTGGCGGTTAGCCAAGAGGGTTTGCTAATGGCTAACCGCTAACGGCTGATGGCTTTCCTTCCACCGCCTGCCACAACACGCTCGCCAGCGGCTTGACCGGCACGTTCAGCTTGTGGTTGGCGATGCGCCCGCTGAGGTGCAGCAGACAGCCCCCGTCGGCGCTGGTGAGCACGTCCACCTCGGGTAAGGTCGAGAGTTTGCGGTCGGCCATGCTCAAGGAGACTTCGGGCAGTTTGACCGCGAAGAGCCCGCCGAAGCCGCAGCACTCGAGCGCGGCCTCCCAGGGCACCAGGCTGGCCCCGGCGTTACGCAGCAGGGTCAGCGGCTCTTCTTTGATGCCGAGTTCGCGCAGGGCGTGGCAGCCGTGGTGGTAGGCAATGCGCTGGCCCTCGAGGCCCCGCCCCAGATCGGTCACCCCCAGCACCTTGACGATGAACTCGGCCAGCTCGTAGGTTTTGCGGCTCAGGGCTTCGGCTTTAGCGAACTTCCGGGGCATGTCGCGGTACAGCTCGGGGTAGAAGGCCCGCACCATGGTGGTGCAGGAACCCGAGGGCAGCACCACATACTCGGCCTCCTCGAACACGCCCAGGGTGTGCTCGGCCATCTGGCGGGCCTCGTTCCAGTAACCGGCGTTGTAGGCGGGTTGGCCGCAACAGGTCTGGGCGGGAGGAAAGTCCACCTCCACCCCCAGATGCCGCAAGAGCTTGACCGCCGCCACCCCGGCTTCGGCAAAGAACTGATCGGCCAGACAGGTCACGAAAAGGGCCACGCGCATGGATGGGTTGAGTATACCGGTTCGGACCGAACATTAACTTTCGCTCAGGGTCGGTCTCAACCGATGGGGAGCCGGGACCGTTAGAGTGCCTTACAAAACCTCGCCGGGGTTTTGTTGTGGATGCATGGCTCGAGCCCTTCAGCGCGGCTCGTTTGTAGGAAAGGAGTCAAGATGGGTACTGTAGTGCGCAAGGCCGAAACTCCCGCCCCCCAGGGTGATTCCTTACAGCACGCTTTGGTACGGGGGGAGTGGGTGGAGTCGGTGCTTCCGGGGGGGCGGCACGGGGCGGTCGCGGCCAAGCTCAGCTCGCGGCTGCAAATCTGGGCCGAGGGAGGGCAGCGCGGATGCGTGGGGATCGAATCGGGTTTTCTGCTGACCCGCGACCCGGTGACGGTGCGTGCCCCGGACGTGTTCTTCATGCGGCGGGATCGCATCCCCAGCGGTGGAATCCCCGAGTCTTTTTGGGAAGTGGCCCCGGATTTCGTCGCCGAGATCGTCTCGCCGGGGGAGACCGCCGAGGAACTCCGCGAGAAAGTCCACGACTACCTCGCGGTGGGAACCCCGCTGGTGTGGGTGGTATACCCCCGCACCCAGGAGGTGGTGGCCTACACCCCCGACGGCATGGCCCGCACCTTTAGCGGGGATGCGGTGTTGAAGGATGCGCAGGTGCTCCCGAACTTCACCTGCAAGGTAAGCGAGTTGTTTAGTTTCTAGATTTTCGTTGCACAGTAGGTCCTGCTGGCTTTATCACAGTAAGGGGGTGTAAGGGGAGATGGATACCGCCCATCTCTCCCTACCGCCCCCTTACCACCCCATTACCCCCTCTGACGAATAAAGCGCAGATTCACGGCTTTTGATGATGATTCCTCGATGTGTACGGGAGTGCCAAGCTGTATGGGCGCTTGGGAAGATCGAGCTTTTGCAGGCTGCGTAAAGAGGTGGCCGCTTAGCTCTATAGCGTTTTCTTCGAGCCCTAAAGATGAGTTTGACCACACTCGAGCCCTCCAGATGCGTAGAATAAGCGCCATGTTGACCCGGCCCGCCGAGGCGCCCGATGAAGCTCACGAAGCGGAGGATGGCATGAAGTGGCGGCCTTACCCCAGCGGCCCCGGTCATACCGTGGTGGGGAAGGTTCTGATCGCCAAGAGCGTGCGCAGCCCGCAGCTCGGTAACCGCCGGGACCTCCTGGTGTACTTGCCCCCCTCCTACGACACCAGCGAGCGGCGCTACCCGGTCCTCTACATGCACGATGGGCAGAACCTCTTCGACAACTACACCAGCTACGTGGGCGAGTGGCACGTGGACGCCACGCTCGAGGCTTTGGCCGAAGAGGGGATCGAGGCCATCGTGGTGGGCATCCCCAACGCCGGGACCGAGCGCCTCCACGAATATAGCCCCTTCCCCGACCCCGAGCACGGTGGGGGCAAAGGCGAAGCCTACCTGGCTTTTGTCGTCGAGACGATCAAGCCCCGGATTGACCGGGATTTTCGCACCCTGCTCGCTCGCCAGCACACCTACGTGATGGGCTCGAGCATGGGCGGCCTGATCAGTCTCTACGCCTTGTTCCGCTACCCCGAGGTGTTCGGGGCGGCAGGGGTGGTGAGCCCGGCTTTCTGGTTCGGTAACCACGGCATCTTCGACTACGTGGAGGGCTTCGCGAAGGTGCCGGGGCGAGTCTATATGGACGTGGGCTTCAAGGAGATCACGCTCTCAGAGGTCTCGAGCCGCCGCTACCTGGCCGACGTGCGCCGGATGCACCGGCTCTTGCAGCACAAGGGGCTACGTCCCGGTCCTGACTATCTCTACGTGGAGGACCGCCAGGGCAAGCACAACGAGTCCGACTGGGCGCGGCGGCTGCCCGAGGCTTTGCGGTTCTTGCTGAGGGCGGGCCGGTCGCCCTAAACCGTTATTCCTCCTCGGCTTCGGTCAGCAAGGGCAGGTACACGGTAAAACGGGTATCCCCCGGCTTGGACGTGACCTCGATCTTGCCCCCGTGGGCCATGGCGATCTGGCGGGCGATGGCCAGACCCAGCCCGGTTCCGCCCTGGGGGCCACGGGCGAAGCGCTGGAAGAGCCGGGGCAGGATCTCCGGGTCGATGCCGGGGCCGTCGTCGCGCACCGCGAACACCGCCCAGCCCTCGGGCGGGGTACCCTGGGTGGGGGGCAGGGTTTCGAAGGGGTCCAGGTTTTCGCGCCAGGCCATGACCCGCACCCCCTGGGGGCGCTCGGCGGCCCGCACCGCGTTGGAGATGAGGTTTCGCGCCAGTTGCATCAGCCGGTCGGGGTCGCCCAGCACCTCCAGGTCTTCCTTGGGGAGCCGTAGGGTCACGCCCGGATATTCCTGCACCACCTGCTCGAGCACGTCCCCCAGGCTCACGATGTGGGCGTTCACGCTGCGCTCGGCCTCACCCCGGGCCAAGGCCAAGAGGTCGCCCACCATGCGGGTCAGGTGCTCGGCGGTGCGCTTGGCCCCCTCGAGCGCGGTCTGCTCGGCGGGGTTGCGCGAGAGGCGCTCGAGGTAGCCGGTGAGCGAGGTGAGCGGGGTGCGCAGCTCGTGCGAGACCTCGGCCAGGAATGCCCGTTCACGTTCGCGGGCCTCGCGCACCGCGGAGAGCAGGCTATTCACCCGGTCCACGATGCGCCCCAGTTCGTCCGGGGGGCCGGGGTATTTGACGTCCGAGAGGTTTTCCGGCCCCCGGTTCTGGATGGCCCGGCTGGCCTCCTGCAAGGGCCGCAGCGTGAGCTGCGAGGTCACGATGATCAAGAGCACCCCTACCGGCAACAGGAAAAGCAGGCTCAAGGCCACGCTGCGGGCCACCTGATCGGAGAGCGCGTAGATGTACCCGATATCCTGGCTGAGCGCGATGGTGCCGAAGGAGACCCGTTGATAAGCGGCGATGAAGCGTAGGCTGGCGTAGATGCGCGGGCTGTTCCCGGCGCTAAGGATGACCTCTTTGGGGATGATCTGCTCCGGGTTGCCTTCGCGGGGGAGAAAGCGGTTGCCTGCTAGGTCGTAAAAACTGACGCTGATGTTGCCGGTGCCCTCCAGAGGGGCGGTTCCGGTGAGCCCGGCGGAGTAGAATTTGGCGAACTGCTCGGTGTCGTGCAGCAGTGAGTTCTCCACGTAGGTGAAAAGACCCCGGGTGACCCCGACCTGGGCCGCCACCGCCGCCAGGAGCACCAACATGCCCCAGACGATGGTGAAGATCAGGGTGAGCCGGACGCGGAAGGACATGACAAAAGCTCAACGCAAAACATCGAACGCTTTGCGGAAGCCCGTCTATTGTAAGCGTTCGGCGTATCGCGTATTGCGTGTGAAGTTATTCCTTGTCGCGTTGCCGCAGAGCGTACCCCACCCCGCGCACGGTGCGTAGGTAGCCGTAAGCGCCGGATTCGCGCAGCTTGGAGCGTAGGTTGGCGACGTGTACGTCCACCACGTTGGAGTCGCGCTCGAGGCTGCGTCCCCAGAGATGTTCTTCGATCTCCACCCGGCTGAATACCTTGCCGGGGCGGGTGCATAGGAGCGAGAGCAGCTCGAACTCCTTGGGCGAGAGCCGTACCTCCTGGCCTTCGTAGAAGACCTGGCGCTTGGAGAGGTGGACCTCGAGTTCCCCGATGGTGACCTGTTCGCCCCCCTCGCGGTGGCGGAGCTGCACCTGGATGCGGGCTAACAGCTCGGCGGGGTGGAAGGGCTTGACGATGTAGTCGTCGGCTCCCCCCGAGAGCAGCGTGACCTTGCGCTCCACGCTGTCGGCAGCGGTCAGCACTATGATGGGGACCTCGGCCCCGACCCGGATGCGCCGTGCTACCTCGCCCCCGTCCAGATCGGGCAGCCCCAGGTCCAGGATCACCAGGTCGGGGGGAGCCTCGCGCAGCCTCACCAGACCCGACATGCCGCCGGGCGCCCAGTCCACCTCGAACCCCGCGTCCCCCAGCTCGAGCTGGAGGAGATGGGCGATCTCGGGGTCGTCTTCGATCAGCAAAATGCGCTTCATCGTTCCTCCGGTAACACTTTGCCGTCCGGCAAACTCAGCCGGTAGGTGCGGGTCAGCAACTCGTTCAAGCTGATCTGACCCCCTTCGATATTCAGCCATACATCACCTCTGGGGGCGCTCAGTCCGCTATAGATGTAGGGTTTCCCCCCGGTTTGGATAAAGAGCAGGATGTCCCGGGCGATCGGTATGCTGACCCCCTTAGCCCTCGCTACCAAGCGCCGGTCCTCGGAGACCAGGTAAGAGGCATATACGGTACGCAAATCTGGAGATACCAAACGCACCTCACTCCCCGGGGGGATCCAGGGGAGACCGGGGAGTGGGGCCAGCGATAAGAGGAGCGACAGCAAGAATGCGCGCATCTAGCTACTCAGTATGTGCTCAGATCGTGCAGCCTGGGGATGGGAGGACGGTAAAGAAAGATTAACGTCTCAGGCTTTTCCGCCAACCGGGCAAACCCCCACCGATACGCTAAGAAGGCTAACCCATCCAAAATCGTTTAATCAAGTCCAAGCCCTCCCGCTCAGGATTTTCTCACTTTTATGGTTGGAATGGATGCAAGTCAGAGGAGGGCAAATCGGGGTGGTCTAAAGCAGGGGAGGGAAGCAAGCAAAAAGGGGCGTAGGATAGGCGGGGGATGGAGTTCCCCAGGAGCCCGCGATGACCCACACCCGCCTCGAGCTGTCGCACGACTGGTTGCTCAAGCAACGCGACCCCCGCCGCCCGCTCGACGACCTCTCCGGCCCGGCTGAGGGCTGGCTCCCGGCCCGGGTGCCGGGGGACGTCTACCAGACCCTCCTAGAAGCGGGGAAGATTCCCGACCCCTTTTACGGGCTGAACGAACTCGAGGTGCAGTGGGTGGGGGAGGCCGACTGGTGGTACCGGCTCGACTTTGAGGTCCCAGCCGAACTGTTCGAGGCCCCCCACCTCGACCTCTGCTTCGACGGGCTCGACACCTTCGCCACGGTCTGGCTCAACGGGGAAGAAATCCTCAGGTCGGACAACATGTTCGTGCCCCATCGGGTAGCCGTCAGGGAACGGCTGCGGCCCGGGAAAAACTCCTTGCACCTCCTCTTCGAGTCGGCCTTGCGCAGGGGCCGCGAGATGGAGGCCCGCTACGGCCAACGGCGCTGCTGGAACGGCGACCCCAGCCGCCTCTACGTGCGCAAGGCCCAGTACCACTATGGCTGGGACTGGGGGCCTACCTTGCTCACCGCGGGGCCCTGGAAGGGGATTTGCCTCGAGGCCTACTCCGCCCGCATCGCGGACCTCCACGCCCCGGTCGAGCTGAGCGATGACTTGGGGTATGCGCGGATCTCGGTAGAGGCCGCGCTGGAGGGGGGGTTCGAGGGGTCGGAATTGGAGATTCGCCTCCTGGCCCCAAATGGAACCGTTGCCGGGCAAACCCGGGTCGCCGCCGAGAAGGTCTCCCGTGGGGGGCTCGAGGTCACGCACCCTCAACTCTGGTGGCCCAACGGCTACGGTGCCCAGCCGCTCTATACGCTCGAGGTCAGGTTGTACCGGGAGGGGCAGCAAATCGCCCGGCAGGCAACCGGGATCGGCCTGCGCCGGTTGAGGGTGGTGCAGGAGCCGGTGGAAGGTGAGCCCGGAAGCTCTTTTTACTTCGAGGTCAACAACCTCCCGATCTTCGCCGGGGGAGCCAACTGGATCCCCGACGATAACCTGTTGGGCCGCCTCACCCCCGAGCGCTACCGGGAGCGGGTCCGCCAGGCCGCCCTGGCCAACCTGGTGATGCTGCGGGTGTGGGGTGGGGGCATCTACGAGGACGATGCTTTCTACCGGGTCTGCGACGAGCTAGGGGTATTGGTCTGGCAGGACTTCATGTTCGCCTGCGGACTTTACCCGGCCCACCGGGAATTCCTGGAGGGGGTGCGGCTCGAGGCCCAAGCCCAGATCAAGCGTCTGCGGCATCACCCCAGCCTGGCGCTGTGGTGTGGCAACAACGAGGACTACCAGATCGCCGAGGCGATGGGGCTATACGGGCCGGGGAAGGACACCGCCGGGTTCGAGGCCCTAGCTATCTACGAAAAGCTCTTGCCCGAGGTCTGCGGCCAGCTCGACCCCACTCGGTTTTACTGGCCGGGCTCGCCCTACGGCGGGGAGAGCGTGTTCGAGTCCACCGTGGGGGACCGCCACACCTGGGAGGTCTGGCACGGGGCCATGTACCCCTACTCGCAATACCGACGCTTCGAGGGCCGTTTCGTGAGCGAGTTCGGGATGCAGGCTTTCCCCTCGCGGGCCGTGCTGGAAGCAGCCATCCCGCCCCCGGAGCGCTTCCCCCAAAGCCGCACCGTAGAGCACCACAACAAAGCCTGGTCGGGGTTCCCCGATGGCCACCGCCGTCTGGCGGTTTACCTGGCGGATACCCTGAGAACCCCGGTGGACCTCGAGGGTTATATCTACGCCACCCAGTTCGTCCAGGCCGAGGCGCTGGGGTACGCCTACCGTGACTTTCGGCGGCGCTGGGGGCGGCCCGGCGGGCGGGCGGTGGGCGGGGCTTTGGTCTGGCAGCTCAACGACTGCTGGCCGGTCACGAGCTGGGCTGTGATCGACTCCGCCGGGATCCCCAAACCGGCCTACTCGGTGATCCGCCGGGCGATGGCCCCGCTCGTCTTAGGTCTCTCGCCGGAGGGGGAGGTCTGGGCGGTGAATGGAACCCCTCAGGCCCGCACCCTCGACCTCGAGCTCAGCGCGTTCTCGCTGGACGGGGAGCGCCTGGCCACCGAGCGGAAGCGGGTGGTGCTCGAGCCCAACGCCACCACCGAGCTCGGTCGGTGGGAGCTGCCGGGCCAGGTGGTGGGTGCGGCCCGCCTCCTGGAGGGTGAGGGGGTAGTGGCCCGGGCCACCCGCTGGCCCGAACCCTTCAAGTACCATCGCTTCCCCGATCCGGGTCTGAGCCTCGAGCAGCTAGGGGACGACGAGTTCCGTCTGAGCGTGCAGCGACCGGCCAAGGGGGTGGTGCTCGAGGCCGAGGGGGTCCGCTGGAGCGACAACTTCCTGGACCTCCTGCCGGGCGACCCGCAAACGGTCCGGGCGGAGGGGCTAAAGGGCGCTGGCGGGGTGGTCCGGTGGCTGGATGGGTCCCCCTTCCGGTTCGAGGTGGGGGCGGCTCGAGGTTCGTGATCCCAAGGATCTCCCCCTGAGGCGCTGCCTGCTGCGCCAAGCGCTATGCGCCAACCGATCAACACTGACCCCGTAAATTTGCCCTCCTGGCTAGGGCACCCCCCGTGGTTGCCCCTCTTACGCTACCTCCTCCTGCCTGGGCGGGTCGGCCCCAGGGCGGGTGCAGGTGATCGCCGCGACCCGCACCGCGAAGCCCAGGAGTTCGCGGACCTGCTCGCTCGAGAGGGACTCGAGGGCGGCTCGCGACAGTGCACCCGCTCGCCACAGCCAAGCGAGCAAGGCCCCCATGAACGAATCCCCCGCCCCCACCGTATCCACGACGGTGATCTTGGGGGCCGCGACCCGCAAGATTTCTTCCCCCACCCAGGTGAACGCTCCCCTCCCGCCTTGGGTCACGACCACCAGGGCCGGTCCGTAGCCTTTCCACTCGGCGGTGATTTCCTCCAATTCCCGACCCGGGTACAGCCACTCCAGGTCGGCCTGGCTGACCTTGACCAGATCCGCCCGAGAGAGCCAGCCCTCGAGTTTGCGCAGGTAGGCGGCCTTGTCGGGGATCAGGAAGGGGCGCACGTTGGGGTCCAGGCTGATCAGCCGCTGGCCCGCTTCACGGGCCATCAGGCCCTCGAGGGTCGAGGCGGTCGGCTCCAAGAGCAGCGAGATCGAGCCGAGGTGCAGCGCGGCGCCCGGGGGAAGCTCGGCGGGCAGGTCTTGGGGCTGGAGCAGGGTATCGGCGGTGTTTTGGCAATAGAAGGAGAAGAACTCGCCCGATTCGGTGGGGGTCACCAGGGCCAGGGTGGTGAGTTCGGGGCCTTCCACCGCGTACTCGAGGTCCACCCCGCTCTGGCGGATGTGGGAGCGCAATAGCTGCCCGAACCCGTCGCTAGAAATCCGCCCCAGAAACCGCACCGGCGCCCCCAAGCGCCCGACCCCCATCGCCACGTTGTAGGGCGAGCCCCCGGGGTGGGGAATATAGGCCAGTCGCCCCTCTACCCGGGTAGGGCTCAGGTCAATCAGCGCTTCACCGGCAACGATGATCATCGGTTCACCTCGCTCGCGGCGGCCTCGAAGCCGCGGGTGGCCTCGAGGGTCAAAGGCTCCTGGAATAGTCGCTCGGCGATGCCGAGCGAGACCGTGATGCAGCGCACCCCCGCTTGGGCTAGGCTAGCCAGGTCGGCCGTAGAGCGGATCGAAGCGGCCAGGATCTCGGTGGCGGAGCCGATCCGGCGCAGGGCGTCGGCCATCTGGGCGATGACCGCGTGGCCGTCGCGCCCGTTGTCGTTGATGCGACCCAGGTAGGGGGCTACGTAGGCGGCCCCCGCCGCCGAGGCCAGCAGGGCCTGGAAGGGGGCATAGGCCGCGGTGACACAGGTCCGGACCCCCTCGGCGGCCAGCCTCGAGGCTGCCGAGAGCCCCTCGCGGGTGGCGGGCAGCTTTACCACCACCCGGGGGTCCAGCCGGGCGAGTTCGCGCCCCTGCTCGAGCAACTGTCGGGTCTCGGCCCCCCAGCTTTGGAAGTAGACCTCCCGCGCCCCCCGCCCCAGGACACCCTCGGCAAAAGCCGGGAGCTGACCTTTGTGCAGACCCGCCTCCCGCAGCAGCAGGGGATTGGTGGTCACCCCGTAAAAGACGCCGGTCTCGAGCAGGGGGGAGAGGCGCTCGAGGTCGGCGGAGTCCAGGTAGAGCCTCATGAGGGCCCCAACCCCCCACGGCCACCCCACTCCGCGGGCCGAGATGTGCGCCAGATAGCGCAGCCAGGGGTTTGCGGGCAGGGAAGCGAAGACCCAGCAGGCGGTGCCATGTCCCCAATTTTACCCCTGTAGAAGGGAGTGCAGAAAACCTTCCGGCGGTTCTCACCGAGGGTTTTGGGGCGATCCTGTGGCTCCCGGGGGGTGGTTGAGCGACTTCTCGAGGATGGTGCTTCCCATCCACCTGGCGTGGGACTCAGGATGTACTCGCGGCCTCTGCCGGGCTAACCTCAGGCTTGGGTTGGACCACACGGGCCAAGACCCGGCGTCAGGCCGGGCGGATGTTTTGGTTGACCCGGAACAGGTTGTCGGGGTCGTACTTGCGCTTGACCTGCGTCAGGCGGTCGTAGTTGTCGCGGTAGGCCGCTTTCACATTGTTTTCGCCTTCGTCCATCATCATGTTGATGTAACCACCCCCAGATGAATAAGGATGCAGCGCAAGCCAGTAATCCTTCGCCCATTGGATCATCCGCGGGTTGTTGGCTGGATCGGGGTCCACCCCCACGATCACGCTGGCGAAATTCGCCTCGCGGTAGCTGAACGCGGTGTCGTTCTTGCCCACCCGGTGCACCGCGCCGTTGATGGGGTACAGGTGCATGGTGCTGTGGGGGGTCGGCAGTTGCTGAGCGTACTCGGTATGCAGGTCAATTGCCTTGTCGCTTAAGTCGGTCACGAAGTCGGCCTTCCAATACCACTGCAAGCCGGGGGGATAAACCCAATCGAACATGCTTTGCAGCGCGGGCCAGGGGATGGGCCCGACCCAATCCAGTACCGGCTCGAGCGCGCGGATTTTTTTGAGGCGCTCCTCGGCTTGGTCCATCGGGCCGGTGTAGCACCACTGTACGAAGCACATCTTCTGACCCTGCACGGCTTCGGGGAATGGCGCCACCGGGGGGATGGTGTGAAAGCCGAACCAGCCGTTGAGATCCTCCGGCTCACTCAGGATCAGATCACGCCAGAACCGCATGATTTGGCGCGCTCGCGCGATCGGCCACAGCATCGGTCCCCCATACACGGTGCTTACGGAATGCGCCTTGAATTCGAACGTCGTGACGACGCCGAAGTTGCCCCCGCCCCCACGCAGCGCCCAGAATAGGTCGGCATTCTCGCTGGCACTGGCGCTAACCACACGCCCATCGGCCAGCACGACCTCGGCGCTGAGCAGGTTGTCGATCGTGAGGCCGTAGGCGCGTGAGAGGTAGCCGATGCCGCCTCCCAGGGTCAGCCCGCCAACCCCCGTGGTCGAGATGAAGCCGCTGGGTGTTGCCAAGCCGTAAGCGCTGGCGGCGTGATCCACGTCGCCCCAGGTGCAGCCGCCTTGTGCGCGGACGGTCTTGTTTTGGGCGTCCACGAACACGCCCTTCATCCGTGAGAGGTCAATCACCAACCCGTCCTCGCACGTGCCCAGGCCGGGCCCGTTATGCCCCCCGCCGCGCACTGCCAGCAGGAGGCCTTGCTGGCGGGCGAAGTTCACCGCATGAATCACGTCGGTTACGTCCGCCACCCGCACGATCAGGGCCGGATACTTGTCGATCATCGCGTTGTAAACCGCCCGGGCTTCCTCGTATCCTGGCTCGCCCAGCTGGATCACCGTTCCGCGCAACCCCGCCTTGAACTGCTCCACCGCCCGCTCGTCCAACCCTTGACCGATAGGAACTGCCATAAGCCCTCCTCCCTTGAACGGGCTACTTCCCGGCCCGCTGACCCCACTCTGACCGAGGCCGCCTTCCCCCGGTCTGCCCGGGCCACCCGGGGATGGGAAGGTTATGGGAAGGCCGGGCTCGAGCCGACCCATACCTGGAAAGGTCGTGGAGGATCGGCTTGGGGCGGGTGGACCTCTCATCTCGAGGGGATTGACCCACACGGGCTCACGGGCCCTTGCTTCTCAGATCAACTCGGCGATCCGCCGGGCGGCCCGGGCCGCCCCGCCAGGTTCGACGGGTCGGTAATCCACCGGTTGGCTCAGCAGCCGCTGGAGGGCTTTCGCCAAGTCTGCGGGCGCGGTTTGGGCGTAATCCAGCCGGAGCCCGGCCCGGTAGTGGTTCAGCCGATGGGCGACGTGGTACACCTGTTCCCAGTGTTTGCGCAGGGGGAAGTAGACGAAGGGTCGGCGGGCCGCCACCAGCTCCATGGTGGTCGAGAGACCGCCCTGCACCACCGCGGCGTCGGCGCAGGAGAGGTGCTCGAAGAGGTCGTGGACGTAGGCGCGCTTCTCCAGGCCCTCCACCTCGGGGAGCGAGCCGGGCTCCAGGCGCGGCCCGGTGACCATCACCATCCGGGCCTGGGGTAGCTCACGCCGGAGCAGTTCGAAGGCCTGAGCGGTTTGTTCGAGCAGATTCCGACCGATGCTCGTTCCCCCCACCGCCGCGAAGAGCAGTGGAACTCCCCCTTCATATCCCAGCCGTTTGCGCAACGCCCCGGTATCCCGGTAAGCCGCAGGGTCGAAGGGCAGGATGTACCCCACGGGCTCGAACCAATCCCGGACCCAATCGCGGATGCGAGGCAGGCCCGGGCCGAAGGGGGCGTCGGGCAGGTCCTCGAGGTCGCCCACGTACAAGGAGAGGTCGCGCAGCCGGGGAAAGCGAGAGCGCTGCTCGATCATCTCGGCGTTGTAGTCGGCGCAGAGAAAGATCTCGTAGGCGTCGTCCTCTACGGGCAGGAAGCCGATCACGTCGGTCAGGAAGACATAGGGGGCGCTCTTGAGCTCGGGGTTCTCGTGCAGGTAGTAGTCCACCTCCCACGACTCGTCCCCGATCCACAGGTCGTAGGGCTCGGCCCGGGTGTGGTCGTGGAAGAGCATGAAGTTGTGCAGGAAGATCTCGTCCATGCGGCGGAAAGCCTGGAAGGCGTGGAGTTCGTGGCCCTGCGATTCGCGCTCCCAATGCTCCGACTCCGAGGCCATTTGCTGGCTGCGAGGGTGGACGTACTCGCCCACCGCCTCGAGCACCCGGGTCACCGGGGGTTGTGCCCACCAGTGCACCTCCAGGCCCGGCCTGAGCTTGCGCAGCTCACGCGCCACCGCCAGGTCGCGCTGGACGTGGCCCAGCCCGATGGGGCTGGAGACGAACAAAATTCGTTTGCGCCGCTGTAGAGCCCGGGTCCAGCGGGTGGGCTCGGGTTTGGGAGGCTGGAGGGAGTGGGCGAACTCGCGCAGGAGGAGGTTGACCCGCACCGGGTCGCGGGCCGCCGGGTTGTGGCCGGAACCCTCGAGCGTGACCAACCTCCCGCCCGTAGCTCGGGCCAGGGCTTCGCCGCGAGGGTGGGGGGTGAGGCGATCCTCGCTGCCGTGGAGCACCAGCACCGGTGCGCGCACTCGCTCACACCACTGCCGGATCTGCTCGGGGCCGGGCGTGGGGGGCCTGGCCTCGGCCAGCAGGACCTGGGGGGTGGTCTCGAGGCCCCAACCCAGACAGTCCTCAATGGGCTTGGTGGAGTGCGGCTCGCTGAAAACCTGTTTGAAGAAGAACTCCAGAAAATCTTGGTAGTGCTCGAGCCAGAACTGCCGGTTGTACTGCCACCAGCCGCCCCGCCCGCTATAGGGCTCCTCGAAGGCTGCCATCGCGGCCACACGCTCGGGGTGGCCCGGGGCGATCTGGAGGGTGGGGCCGATAAATACGCCGCCCCGCACCCGCTGGGGGTGCTCGGCCATCAGTTGCAAGGCCCAGTTAGCGGCCCGCGAGAGCGAAAGCAGGATTGCCCGGTCGGTGGCGGTGGCCTCCAGCACCGCCACGGCGTAGCCCACCTGGGCTTCCTGGGAGTAGCCTTCCGGGTTCATCGGGCGGCTCGAGCGCCCGTTGCCGGGGCCGTCGTAGGTGACGACCCGGAAGTGCTCGGCCAGGTATGGCACCTGCATCTTCCAAAAGCGCGAGTGGATGATGGTCCAGGTGGGCAGCAGGAAAAAGGTGGGCTGGCCCGCCCCAAACACCTCGTAGCCGATCCGCACTTGGTTTTGCTCTACGAAGCCGGTCTGGTCGGGAGAGCGGGCGCGCAAGGGGTTCCTCCTGCTCTATCAGGTTGTGGCAGAGGCCTTCCCAAAACCTACCCGCCTGGCCCCAGGATCTCTGCACTGACGCCCTCGAGCCAAGTGGTGGCCTCCCGGACAGGGAGTTCAGCAGGTGCCGCCCCGTCCGCTTCGCTGCCCCCCAGCTCGGTCCACAACCGCCGGGCCTGGGCCCAGTCCTCGCGAGAGGTGGAGGGGTGGGAGAGCACCAAAGCCAGCCAGTTCAGGGCTCGCTCCCGCTCTTCCAGCAGGGCAGCCAGACGGGCCAAGGCCCCCAGCGCCACCGCCGGGATTCGCTCGCTGGCGGCCAAGCGCAGCGCCTCACAGGCCAGTTGCCGGGCTTCGTCAGCCTGGTTCTCGGCCCGGGCCACGTCGCTGAGGCGCAGCAGGCCCTGGGACACGGCCCAGCGGTCGGCGTTCTCCTGGCTGAGCGCCAAGGCGGCCCGGTGGAGCCCTCGAGCTTCCTGGGGACGTCCCAGCGCCAGGGTGATCACCCCCAGGTTGCCCAGCGTATAGGCCCTGCCCCGTGCCTCACCGAGCGCTTCGAACAGCCCCAGGCTCTCCTTGCACAGCCGCTCGGCCTCGAGGTCCTGGCCCAACAGATGGGTCGCGAGCCCCAGGTCGTTGAGCGAATAGGCGGTGAGCCAGTGGTCTTCCAGAGAACGGCTGAGGGCGATGCTCTCCCGCAGCAGGGCCTGTTCCTGTGGGTAGTCACCCAGCAGGTGCATCACCCCGGCGAGGTGGTGCAGGGCAAAGGCCAACTCGCTCAGGGCCTGGGTCTGGCGGAAGGTGACGATAACCGCTTCCAGGATGGCCCGGGATTGCTGGTAAAAGCCCAGCCGGTAGCTCATGGCGGCCCGGGCGGTTTTCAGCCGACCCAGCGTGCGGTTGGTAGGGGGGATACCACCTTGCTCGAGCACCTCGGTGATCTCGGCGAACAGCGCCTCGTCCTCCCACAGACGGCTGCCCCGGCTGGCCCCGAAGAGCCACAGCGCCCCCACCGAAGCACCCAGCGCGTCTACCTCCCCCCCGGCTGCTGCCCAGCGCCAGGCCACCCGGATATTCTCGAGTTCCTCAGCGATCTCTCCCAGGGCAGCCTGGTGGTCGGGGCCTTTGAGCCGGGCCTCTCGCCGGGCCAGGTATTGGCAGTAGTAGCGGGCGTGCCGGTCGCGGGTGGCCTCGAGAAGCGAGACTTCCTCGGTCTCCAGGCTGGCCAGCTGCTCCCGCAGCTTTTCCTCACCGAACTGGCGCAGCAGTTCGTGTAACTCGTAGCGCCCGCCCCGGGTGCGGCGCAGGAGCGACTTGTTGGCCAGGCCCAGCAACACCGCCTGGTTGGCTCCGGCCACCACCTCGGCGGCCTCGCGGCGGAACCCCCCGCGGAACACCGAGAGCTGGGTGAAGACCTGCTGTTCGTGGGGCGCCAGCGACTGCCAGGAGGGCTCGAAGGCGGCCCGCTGGCTGCGGTGGCGAACCGGCAGGTCGCGCAGGGCGGCCTCGAGCACTCCCAACCCTCGCTCGATCTCGCCCTCGATCTCGGTGCAGGAGAGGAAGCGTCCCTGGGCTGCCGCCAGCTCGAGCGAGAGCGGGAAGCCCTCCACCAGCTGGCAGATCCGCACGATGGCTTCCAGGTCCTTAGGGGTCGGGGTGAAGTCGGGCCGGACCCGGCGCAGGTGGTGCAAGAACAGGCGGACTGCGCTGTAGGCTTCGGCGCCCTCGGGGCCGTTGGGGTAGTCCAGACCTCCCACCTCGAGCAGCCACTCGCTCCGCAGGTTGAGCGAGGAGCGCGAGGTGATGAGCAGCTTGAGCCGGGGGCAAGCCTCGAGCAGTTCCGCGATCAGCCCGACCCCCCCCAGCAGGTGCTCGAAATTGTCCAGCATCAACAGGACACTCTGACCCTTGAGCCGGTCCAGGAGCTGACCCTTGGGGTCCGAACCCGGATAGAGCGCCACCCGCAGGGCCTCGACGATCGCCCCCAGCAGGAACTCTGGCCCTGCGACCTGGGCCAGCGGGACGAAGTACACCCCGCCTGCGAAATCACCCCGGCCTTCGCCGCGGTCGTACACCTCGAGCTGCTCGGCTACAGCCTGGAGACCTAACCGGGTCTTGCCCACCCCACCGGGGCCGACCAGGGTGAGCAGACGGCATTCGGGGTCAGCCAGGCGTTCGGCGATCTGGGCCAACTCGGGGGCCCGTCCGACAAAGGGGCTGGGCTGCGCGGGCAGGTTGTGGCGAGGAGGAATGGTGGGCTCGGGGGGCCGCTCGGGCCACCCCCTGGGCCGCGGAGCGGGTGGGAAGTGTTCCAGCAGGGATTGGTAGAGCCAGGTGGCCTCGGGGGAAGGGGGAGCATCGAGCGCCTGCGCGAGCGCCTCGGCGTAGCGGCGGTACTGCCGCTCGAGGCCGGTTCGGTCTTCCTGGCGGGCGTAAACCTGCATCAACCCCTGGTGCGCCCTCTCGCACAAGGGGTCAAGCTGAAGGGTCCGCTGAAAGGCCTCCAGAGCCTGGGGTAGCTCGCCCGCCTCGAGCCGCACCTCCCCCAGCGCCAGTTGCAGCGCGGTGGCTTGCTCCCGCAGGGTCTCGCGGGGCATCAGGGTCCAGTCCTCGTACAAGTCCGTGGGCAGCAGGTCGCCGCTGTAAGCGGCGAGGGCCTGTTCAAGCTCGGCCCGGTCCCGACCCTGCAAAGCCCGGCGAGCCAGGCTCTGAAACTCCTCCACGTCGGTTTGCACCCCACCCGGGGCCTCGAGGCGCAACTCCTCCCCCTTCACCACCAATAGGGCTTCCGGCGCCATCCCCGACCCTGCTGCCAGGAGCGCTTTACGGGCCTGGTGCACCGCCTTATACAGTTGGGCCGCGGCGCTCAGCGGGGAAAGCCCGGGCCAGAGGGCTTCGATGACCTGCTCGCGGTGCAGTCGGTTTCCGCTTTGCAGGGCCAGGAGTTTGAGCAAGCTTTTGGGTTTCCGCCGGGCAAAAGCGCTATCGGGAACCGCGCTGCCTCCCAGGCGAACCCCAAAGTCCCCCAGCAGACGGATATAGAGTCGCCCCCCGTGGCTTGGCTCCGAAAAGCTTAGCTCTCGAGTGGGGACCTCGAGCCCTGGTGGGTTAGGCTTGGCCTTCATGATCGGCCCTGGCAGGCGGTTCACCCGAGGTAAGCGGGTGCTCGGAGACGGGGATCTACCGGGTATCTACATGGTACTCCGCCTTAGAAAGTCAGTAGTTCGCCGGTAACGAGCAGCCCTTGGTTTGTGGGCAGATTGGGCTTACTCGCTGACGACGATGGTCGCGGTCATGCTGGGGTGGAGACCGCAGTGGAGCTTGAAGGTTCCGGCTTTGGCGAACCTGATCTCCTTGGACTGGTTTTGCTCCAAGAGCCTGGCGTCAAAGCTCTTGTCGTCGGCGGTGGCGCTGTGGGCGAGGGCGTCCTTGTTGGTGAACTTGACGGTGGTGCCGACCTTCACCTTGAGTTCCTTGGGCTGGAAAGCGAAGTTCTGGATCACCATCTCGGGTTTGGCGGAGGCCGG
>DASTSL010000086.1:0-12901 GCA_035760705.1 Meiothermus sp.
GCAGACCCTCAAGAACCCCCGCACCGGGCGCGACATCGTCATCAAGGACATGATCGCGGATAACTTCTTGCAGCAGATCCTGCTGCGCCCCGCCGAGTACAGTGTGGTGGCGACCCCCAACCTGAACGGCGACTACCTCTCCGATGCCCTGGCCGCCCAGGTCGGCGGGATTGGGATCGCGCCGGGCTCGAACGTCAACTACTACACCGGCCACGCGGTCTTCGAGGCCACCCACGGCACCGCGCCCAAGTACGCGGGCAAAGACCAGGTGAACCCCTCTTCGGTGATCCTTTCCGGCGAGATGATGCTGCGCTACCTGGGCTGGACCGAGGCCGCCGACCTCATCCTCTCGGCCATGACCAAGACAATCGCCCAGGGCCGGGTCACCTACGACTTCCACCGGCTGATGGTGGCGGAGGGCCGTCCCGCTACTCTGCTCAAGTGCAGCGAGTTCGGGCAGGCCCTGGTGGAAAACATGGGTTGAGAAGGTCGTACGTCATACGCCAAAAACCTTCCCCACAAGAAAAATCCTCCCCACAGATTGAGGGAGGTTAGGTGGGGGTCGGTGGCAACGCCTCGGTGCATTACGAGAAAAGCAGGTGCGCTGCCGGGAGAAAAGGTACCCGGTTGCGCCTCCCGCCCCCCTACCGGCTTGTTGCGATCCCTCTTCGAAAAGGAGAGGGGATCTTTGTTTGACCGACGTAAAAGGACCTAAGCCTTCTTGGCCCATCGCCTCTAGCGAGGCTGGGCTTTGAGCGAATCGCGAATCTCTCTAAGCAGCACGATATCTTCCGGCGGAGCAGCGGGGGTCTCGGGGGCTTTGGGCTTGTTGAGCATCTCCATCATCCGCTTCATCGGCAGCACGATCACGAAGTAGACCACCGCGGCCTTGATGACAAAGCTGATGATGGCGTTGAGGAAGCTGCCGTAAGCGATCCCCCCCTGTCCCTTGGCATCGGCGAAAAGCCGCAGGTTGGAGAAGTCCGGCTGCCCTCCGATCAAGCCGATGATGGGGGTGATGATATCCTTGACCATCGAGTCCACCACCGCGCCAAAAGCCGCCCCGATGATCACCGCTACCGCCAGGTCCACCACATTACCCCGCAAGATAAAGTCCCTAAAACCCTGAAGCATCTCTATACCTCCCCTATACGGTTGGAATGACTCAGGCAAACCCAGGAATAGCGAGGAAATGCGGCTTTTTGGCCGTGCCCGCTAGAGAGTATGTTTTGCTGGCTCGAGGGGTAGGTGTCGCTCAGGCTACAATGTCAACCTGCTTTAGCCTTACCCGCCGCCGGTATGCCGCCCGACACCGCGCTATTGCGTAGATCTTTACTCGCCCTTTAGACTTAGGGCGTACCTATTTGGAGCTGCTTGTAAAAGCCCGGCATTGTGCGCCGGGTCTGAGCGGGCCAAGGTACACCGTCCCCGATGAGGGCGCTAAGCCGACTCAAAGCGTGGGACAGAAGGAGCCAAGCATGGCGAAGATCCGGCTGGAGAACGTGTACAAGCGGTACGGCAGCAAGGTGACGGCGGTCAAGGACTTCAACCTCGAGACCGAAGACGGCGAGTTCGTGGTGTTCGTGGGCCCCTCGGGCTGCGGCAAGACCACCACGTTGCGCATGATCGCCGGGCTCGAGGAGATCTCGGACGGCAAGATCTACATCGGGGATCGGCTGGTGAACGACGTGCCGCCCAAAGACCGTGACATCGCCATGGTCTTCCAGAACTACGCCCTCTATCCGCACATGAACGTCTACGACAATATGGCCTTCGGGCTGCGGCTGCGCAAAGTGCCCAAGAACGATATCGATCAGCGGGTCAAAGAAGCCGCCCGCATCCTCAAGATCGAGCACCTCCTACAACGCAAGCCCCGCGAACTCTCGGGCGGTCAGCGCCAGCGCGTGGCGATGGGCCGGGCTATCGTGCGCGAGCCCAAGGTCTTCCTGATGGACGAGCCACTTTCCAACCTCGACGCCAAGCTGCGGGTGGAGATGCGGGCCGAGATCGCCAAGCTGACCCGCCGCCTGGGTGTCACCACCGTCTACGTGACCCACGACCAGGTCGAAGCCATGACCTTGGGCCACCGCATCGTGGTAATGAAAGACGGCGAGATCATGCAGGTGGACACCCCCCTCAACCTCTACGATTTCCCCAGCAATAAGTTCGTGGCAGGGTTCATCGGCTCGCCCTCGATGAACTTCATCCGGGCCAAGGTCGAGGGAGCCGGGGATGCCGTTTACCTCACCGGCCCGAGCTTCCGGGTACGAACCAACCCCCACCTTGCCGCCCCGCTCAAAGCCTACAGCGGCAAAGAAGTCTGGCTGGGCATTCGTCCCGAGCACCTGGGGCTCAAGGGCTGGACGGCGATCCCCGAGGCCGAAAACATCATCAAGGGCACGGTCGAGGTGGTCGAGCCCTTGGGCGCAGACAGCGAAATCCACGTGGACGTGGGCGGCACGGTGATCACCGCTAAGGTAGATGGGCACGCCCCGGTACGCCCCGGTGATACCGTAGAACTGCTGGTCGACACCAGTCGCACCCATACCTTTGACGTGGACACCGAGAAGAGCATCGGACGCTCCACCACCGCGCAAACCCGCGATCAAGCCCGGGCCTAGCGGTCTTCGGGATCAAAGGGCACCCGTTGGGGTGCCCTTTATCGTGTTTGGGGCGGTTGGAATTTCTGCGCGGAGCGGAGACAAACGCTATCGGGGAGCGGCCCTCGTCCTGGTATTCCACGTAACTCGAGCCCGCCAGGTTCTCGCGAAGCTCCGATGTCGCCCTCCTGGACGCCCTGGATACCGCCCTGGTTCCGCAACCCGCTCGCAGTTGATCTAAGCACTCTGCTCGAGCGTCTCTATAGTCTCCCAGCCCCTGGCTGAATCAAAAGACGGCTGAGACATACAGCCAGCTAACCCCAAAGCAACGGCCAGGCTCGCCTGCCCGATCTATAGCACCCGGCTCTCACCGCACACCCAACATGACGTGCGCCCCCCGCGTTTATGATAGGGGGCGTGAGCGGTTTTCGACCCTTTGTGATCGGTGTTGCTGGCGGAACCGGGAGCGGCAAGAGCACCGTGGCCCAGGAGGTGGCGGCGGCGGCCCTGCCCAGCCACGTGGCCGTCCTGGAGATGGATCACTACTATAAAGACCAATCTGACCTGCCCTTCGAGGAGCGAATCCGGGTCAACTACGACCACCCCCAGGCCTTCGACCTCGAGCTTTACCTCGAGCACGTGGCCAAGCTGGTGCGCGGCGAACCGGTGGAGCGGCCCCAGTACTCCTTCGTGGAGTACACCCGGATGCCCCAGACGGTGCGGATCGAACCCGCCCCGGTGGTGGTGCTCGAGGGGGTGCTGGTGCTCTTCGACGAACGGCTCCGCGAACAGATGGACCTCAAGGTCTTCGTGGACACCGACCCCGACGTGCGGTTCATTCGGCGGCTGGAGCGCGACATCGCCGAGCGGGGCCGTAGCGTGGAGAGCGTGATCCGCCAGTACCTCGACCAGGTGCGGCCCATGCACCTCTCGTTCGTAGAGCCCTCCAAGCGCTACGCCGACATCATCGTGCCGCACGGGGGTAAGAACCAGCAGGCCCTGGCCATGTTCACCGCACGGATCCACAGCCTGCTCCATCCCGGCGAGCGCCAGCCTCGAGTGGGGGAACCCGCGTGAGCCCGGCCACCCTCTTGCGCGCCCTGATCGTGCTGGCGCTGATCCCCAGCCTGCTCGCACTGACCCCCCGCCTCCAGGTCGAGCATCCCGGGCCGGTGGTGCTGGTCATCGACGGCAACGCGGTGGACGACGAGGCCCGGCTGAGCGGGCAGACCTTCGAGCAGACCCTGGCTCAGTACCGGAGTGAGGGAATCGGCGGGGTAGCGGTATACGAGCAGACCGTGGGGAACCTGCTCGAGCAGGGCCTCCTGCTCTCACAAGCCGGGGGAACCCTGAGCCTGCAATACCCCCAGGCCGGGTTCCGGCAGGGCTGGTCCTACCTGAGCGGGGACGCCGAGTTTTTGCGGAGGATCGTCGCCCAGTGGGATATCCCCAGCGAGTTCCGCACCGCCGGGGGGCGCACCTGGCTGGGCACGCCGGTCAACGTGGCCTCCTATCCGGTCGGTTACGACGCCGAGTTGGTCCGCCGGCTAAAAGCCCAGGGCTACTACTTGGTGTTCCGCCCCATCAACGCCGCTCGCCGCAAGCTGCCCACGCCCGGTTCGGGGCCGGCCATTGTCCCCCCCGAGGCCGACGCCATCGTCTTCAACGGCACTGAGGTGCTCGGCAACCCCAACCAGCTCGAGGAGGCCATCCCGCTCTTACAGGGCAAGCCCATCGGCTGGATCGAGGCTACCCCCCAGGAAGGCTTCCCCCGGCTGGCCCGCGAGCTTCCGGTGTTGCGGCTCTTCAGCCTGAAGCCGGAGTGGCAGGACAAGCTCAAACCCGCCGAGGTGGCCGACAAGTTCGTGCTGGCGGCCCGCGAGCGGGGGCACCAGATCCTCTACCTGCGCCCCTACTCCACCCCCCAGGACACCCAAAACCTGCTGGCCCGGCTCAAGGACGACCTCGAGCGCTCGCACATCCCCATCGGCACCCCCAAAGTCCGGGATTTTATTCCCTCGCCGCTCCGCCTGGCGGCCTGGGTGGGCGTGCTGGCGGGGCTGGGTCTGCTCGCCCTGGGCTACCCCGCCCCCTGGGGCTGGCCGCTGGCCGGGCTCCTCTTGCTGGGGGCACTGGGGTACGCGCGGGGCGACGCCGGGCCACTCCTGGCGGCTTTGGTCTTCCCGGTGCTGGGCTTCCTGGAGCGCCGACCGGGAATGCAGCTCTGGCTGGCCGCGGTGCTCTACGCCCTGGCCGGGGTGGTGTTCCTGGCCGCCCTGGGGAGCGACCCCCGCACGGTGCTGGGGCTCGAGACCTTCAAAGGGGTCTCGCTCACCCTGGTGGTCCCGCCTCTATTGGTGGCCCTCTCCTTCCTCCCGGCGGCTTGGAAACCGGCCCTCGAGCGCCTCTGGGCCCACCCGCTCCGGCTGGGCGAGGTGAGCCTGGTGCTCTTCGGCCTGGCGGCGGTGGCGTTGGCCGTGCTCCGGCGGGGCAACGACGCGGCGGGCTCGATCGTTCCCGAGTGGGAGTTGCAACTGCGGGCCTGGCTGCAAGACGCGATGGTGCGGCCCCGCTTCAAGGAGATCTTCGCCCACGCCCTGGCCCCCATCGCCCTCTTGATCCCCTGGCCGACCTGGATCAAGAACGGGATGCTGATCCTGATCGCGGTGGGCATCGCCTCGATCCTTAATACTTTCTCCCACTACCACACGCCTTTAGAGATTTCGTTATTTCGCGTATTGAATGGCATCTTGGTGGGGCTTATCCTGGGTGGACTGGGGCTCATCGTGGTGCGGAGGCTACGCAGATGGTGGTTGGGGTAAGCGGGTACTACGGGTTTCAGAATGCCGGGGATGAAGCCATCCTCGAGGCCATCGTGCAGGAGGTCAAGCGGCGCGGGCACGGGGTACTGGCCCTTTCCAAAGACCCCGCCGCCACTGAGGCCCGTTACGGCATCCAAGCGGTGCCGCGCAGCAACCCCTTCGCCCTATGGAAAGCCTTTGGCCGCATCGACCTGTTGCTCTCGGGCGGGGGCGGGCTTTTGCAGGACAAGACCTCGCCGGGCAGTTTGCTCTATTACCTGGCGGTGATCGGCCTGGCCCGGCGGCGGGGAAAACCGGTGTACGTGTTCAACCAGTCGCTGGGGCCGCTCTCGCGGCGGGGCGAGGGCTGGGTCCGGCGCAGCCTACGCGGGGTCAAAACCTTTTTCCGCGACGAAAGCTCCTTGGAGTACGCCCGCAAGCTGGGGCTCGAGACCCAACTGGGGGCCGACCCGGCGTTGCTCCTCCAGGCCCCGCCGGTGGAGCGCGAGACCAATTTGGTGGTGCTGGTGGTACGGGCCGGTCTCCCCGAGGCCAACGCCACCCTCAAAAAAGCCGGGGAGCGTCTCCTGGCTGAAGGCTACGAGGTGATGGCCCTGGGGCTGCAACCCGGCCACGACGAGCCCGCCCTGGAGGAGTTCCACGCCTTTACCCGCGAGCTGGCCTGGGACCCCCGCCGGGTGATGTACCTCTTAGCACAAGCCGGGTACGTGCTCTCGATCCGGCTCCACGGGGCCATCCTGGCCGCCGCCGCGGGAACCCCTTTCGCCGGGCTCTCCTACGATCCCAAGGTGGCCGGATTCTGCCGCGACGCGGGGGCTCCTTTCCAGGAGCTTCCCGGCAACGCGCGGGGGCTGGTCGAAGCGGTGATCACCAACCGCCAACCCAACTGGGAGGCCGTCGAGACCATGAAAGCCCGGGCTCGAGCCTCTTTCGACCAGGTGCTCTCGCCCATCAACCAGCCCGGCAAGGTGAGCCGACGCTAGCCGGGCCTGCTTGGCCCCGTCGGGTCTGTCAAATTTGCGGCACGCTCGAGAAAACAGGAGATCACGATTCAGGGCGGCCTTCGGGCCGCCCCCACAACTAAAGTTCGGATCGAGACTAAGCGTCTCCACCGTGTAGCTGTCCAAGGCCGGGCGGGGATTGCGCCGCTCACCTCACCCTAGGCGTCTATTCGACTCCCCCATCTGACTCTCTTACCCTGGCGCGACTTAGCCCGCCGTGGCTCCCACCCGCACCCCCACGAACTGGGCGTACTGGGCCAGTTCTTCCAGGGCCGCTTCCACCGAGCTGCGCATCAGGTATTCGCCGGGCGAGAGCCGCTTGAGCATCAAGAAGGGCGGCCCGGAGAGCACCTCAAGGATCTGCCGCACCGAGTCCGGGTCGAGGCCCATCTCCCCTACCCCTTCCATCACGTCGGCCAGCAGGAAGACTTTTTGCGAGGGGACTTCGGCCAGGCTCAAGAGCACCGCCGAGAAGGCCGCGCGTTCGCCCAGAAGGCCGCTGATCTCGTCCTCTAGGCTCTCCAGGGCTTCCATGTCGAGCCGCCCGGCCTGGAGCATCCGTTCCACGTCGAGGGCCCCCAGGGGGAAGATGGTGCGCAGGCGGCTCAGCTTTTGCAGGGCCTCGGGCGAGACATAGCTGAGCCCGAAGCTCCGGGCTTCGCTCAGCGCCTCCTCGCGGGCCGACTCGGGGGCCACGATTCCGGCGTAGCGCACCGCGCCGGAAGCCCGCATCTCTTGCAGTTCCATGACATTGCCTTCGCCCAGCCGCAAGAAGGAGACCGAGTAAGCCCGGCGGCCCAAAGCTGCACGGAAACGCCAGGGGGCGGTGTTCGATTCGCGGGAGAAACCCAGGCGCTCGAGCTCGTGGGCGAAACCGGGGGGCTCGAGGGGAACCGGGGTGTGCGGGTAGAGCACCTCCTTGGGGTAGGGCGTGACCCGGATGCGCTTCTGTTGGCCCGGCTCCGGCTTGGAGCTGCGCCGCTCGGCCTCGGGGCTGGATGCCCGGCGCGAAAGGGCCGATTCTTTAGACTCCTCGCTGGCCGCGCGGGGCCGGGGGGGCTTGAGGCTGGCGGCCTCGAGCACGATGTCCTCGCCCTCGAGCCGCAAGTAGATGGCCTCGTTCACCCCCAAGCGGCGTTTGGCGTAATAGCCTCCCAGCCCGGTGACCTGGTTCGCTACCCAGTCCACCACGGCTTCATAGGTCTCGCCGTCCTCGTCGAGAAAGCGAACCTTGGGTTGATTCTGCTTCAAAAACTGGCGCACACTGCGGGTCAGGTGCATGCTTCCGGTTTGTAAACAGTTGCTTGTCAGCACATAGCGTCCGGTCATACGTCCCCCAAGGCAAGCGGTTTTCCGGCGGTGAGCATGTAATACATCTCCTTAGCCACCAAAAACGTGGCCTCCACGTCGCCCAGCGCCCGGTGCCTGGACACAATGGTGTCCAAGTCGAAGGCCCAGGCTAGGTGGTCGAGACCCCGTTTGGAGAGTCCAGGAAGCGCGCGTCGTGCCCAGGCCACCGTGTCGATCACTTCGTTGTCCATCTTATACCCAAGTCGCAAAAACCGGGGTCGGAGGAAGCCTAAGTCGAAGGGCGCGTTTTGGATGATTAAGACGCTATCTTTGAGGAGTGGCAAGGCCTCCTCGAGCACCGTGTACACATCGGGAGCCCCCTCCAGGTCGCGGCGGGTGATCCCGGTGAGCCGACTGATAAAGGGTGGAATTGGCGAGCCAGGGTCCACGAAGCGCTGGAAGACCTGGCGTTTTTCCCCTTCTAAGCGGATGAAAGCGATCTCGATGATCTCGTTCTCGAGGGCTGAGAGCCCGGTGGTCTCGAGGTCTAAGACCACCACCGGCTTTCCCCGGGGCGGGAAGGGGTTGCGCCACTCCCACAAGCCCACCTGCTGCGGGCCCTGTTCGAAGCGCCCGTCGAGCAAGTCCTCGAGCAATCGCGTTGCCCATGACCCTTGCGGCACACCCCGGCTGGCCAGAATCTCCTCGGCGAGGTGGGCTTTGGGGAGCGCTCGGCCCTCCTGCCGCAAGCGGCGAGCGATGCGGGTAGCGAGGCGGTAGTGGGTGGGGCTCATGGCTTCGCGTGCAACGCCCAACGCCCAACGCTAGACGCCACTTGCCGAATCGCCCGACCGATATTGGGTTTTGCCTCGAGCATCAGAATCAACCTCTCCCAATCGGGGCGATCTGCACGAACTCGCTGGCAGTAGCTTGCTCGAAACCGTTGGCCAGCGTGAAGAGGCGTTCGTCCTCGAGCGCCTTGCCGACGAGTTGTACCCCCACCGGCAACCCCGACTCGAACCCCGCGGGGATCGAGAGGGCGGGAAGCCCAACGAGGTTGATGGCTACCGTATCGATATCGGAGAGATACATGGCCAGCGGGTCCTCGAGCTTGGCTCCCAAGGAAAAGGCCGGGAAGGGACTGGTGGGCGTGAGCAGCACGTCGGCCTGGGCAAAAGCCGCCTCGAAGTCGGCCTTGAGCCGGGCCCTGGCACGGAGCGCTTTGCCGTAATAGGCGTCGTAGTAGCCGGAGGAAAGGGCGAAGGTGCCCATCAGGATGCGCCGTTTGACCTCGGGGCCGAAACCTGCCGCGCGGGTCTTCATCATGGTCTCGGTGATGTCCGAGCCCTCCACGCGCAGGCCGTAGAGGGTTCCGTCGTAGCGGGCCAGGTTGGAGCTAGCCTCGCTGGTGCAGACCAGGTAGTAGGCGGCCAAGGCGTACTCCAGGCTGGGAACGCTCACCTCAACAAAGCGCACGCCCTGACCCTCGAGCACCCCTTTGAAGCGCTCGAGGGCCGCCACCACGCCTTCGGAGTTTCCCGCCTGCATGGCCTCTTTGACGATCCCGACGCTGAGCCCTCGCGGCTGATCCTCGAGCGCCGCAGTGAAGTTCGGCTGGGCCTCCAGGCTCGTCGAGTCCATCCGGTCGTAGCCGCCGATCACATCCATCAGCGTGGCCACATCGCGCACGCTCCGCCCCAAAGGGCCGATCTGGTCGAGCGAGGAGGCGAAGGCCACCAGGCCGTAGCGCGAAACCCGCCCGTAGGTGGGCTTGAAGCCGTACACTCCGCACAAAGCAGCGGGCTGCCGCACGCTCCCGCCGGTGTCCGAGCCCAGGGCCAGGGGAGCCAAGTCCGCCGCGACGGCTGCCGCCGAACCACCCGAGGAGCCCCCCGGCACGCGCTCCAAGTCCCAGGGGTTACGGGTCGGCCCGAAGGCCGAGAACTCGGTGGAGGAGCCCATGGCGAACTCATCGAGGTTGGTCTTGCCGAGGATGACCGCGCCCGCCGAGCAGAGCCGCTCGACCACGGTGGCGCTATAGGGCGGGACGAAGCGCTCGAGCATCCTCGAGGCGCAGGTGGTCTCGAGGCCCCGCGTGCACAGGTTGTCCTTCAGGGCGACGGGCACCCCCGCGAGCGGCAAATCTTCGCCCGCTGAGAGCCGCTGTTCGACCTGCCGGGCTTCCTCGAGCGCCGCCGGGTTCGTCCGCAAAAAAGCTTGGATTTGGGGGTCCAGTCCGGCGATGCGTTCCAGGTAATGCCCGGTCACCTCGGTGGGCGATGTGCTGCGGGTTTTGACGGAGGCGACGATTTCGTGGGCCAGCATATTGCGCCCCATCATAATGCGCCGGGCCCGGAACGCCAACCTTTATAGCGGCTGAGCTACAACTTGTAGTAGGTTTTAGAAGAGACAGCACTACACTTTGTAGCTCAACCCCCCTGGGTTAACCCGAATCCAGGCCCAAAGCCCTTCCCAGGCCTCTCCCCCACCCCGGGGCAGGTAGGTCACATCGCCCGGCTCCCGGCGAAACCAGGTAAACTGGCGCTTGGCGTAGGCTCGAGTGGCCTGGAAAACCCGCTGCCGGGCCTCTTCAATCCCCAGCTCGCCGCGCAGATAGGCCGCCACCTCCTTGTAGCCGATGGCCTGGAGCGCGGTGGGCATCCGCGGGTAGCGCTCGAGCAGCCCGCGCACCTCCTCCACCAACCCTCGCTCGAACATCTCCTCGGTACGCTGCCCAAAACGGGGCTCGAGCCAATCCCACTCCGGCCAGAGGATCAGCTTACGGTACGAGAAACGCGGCCCTCGTCTGACGGCCTGAGCGGGGGGAAGCCCGGTGCGGCGCAACACCTCCATGGTCCGCACCAGCCGCCGGGGGTTCCTCCCCACCCGCTGGGCATCGGCAGGGCTCACCGCGGCCAATTCTTCCCACAGGGCAGCGAAACCCCGCTCCCGAAGTTCCTGCTCGATCCGGTTTTGCACTTCTGGGTCGGGTTCAGGCAGCTCGAACAAGCCTTCGGAAAGGGCGCGAATATAGTATCCGGTCCCGCCCACGACCAGCGGGATGCGGCTTCGTGCCCGCACATCCTCGATGGCGGTCTCAGCGGCCTGGACGTATGCGGCCACGCTAAAGGGCTGATTCGGCTCGAGCAAGTCAACCAGGTGATGACGTACTCGAGCCCGCTCGGCCCGGCTCGGCTTGGCGGTGCCGATGTCCATCCCCTGGTAAACCATGCTGGCGTCGGCAGAGAGCACCTCTAGCGGGAGCTCCTGGGCCAGTCGCAAGGCCAATTCGGTCTTGCCCGAAGCCGTGGGGCCAGCCAGGACGGGAATCGGCGTCATCGAGTTCATCTTGGCCTATTATTGCGGCCAGCGGAACAGCCCACGTCCGCTCGGTTTCTTCGGTATGCTAGCGGCTCGTTCGGTCGGCCTGCCAGACGAGTTCCCCGATCACTTGGCGCGTTTATCGTTCTTAGCTCGAGGGTGTAGTAGGCTTTAATCCATGTCGTTGGAACGCCTCGATAGCTCCCACGCCCTCGAGCAGATCCGCACCCTGCGGCGCAGGCTCGAGGAACTCACGCACCAGTACGCCTCAGGGGAACCTTTTACCGAGTGGACCCCGGCAGTGGACGTGCTGGATGAAGAGAAGCAGTACCGCATCCTGGTGGATTTACCCGGAGTAAAGCCAGAGGATCTAGAGCTGAAGGAAGAAGGCGATACCCTGATCCTGGCCGGGATTCGCCATGCCCCCTTCGACGGGGTCTACCCCCGCCAGGAGCGCCCGATGGGCTACTTCCGCCGTACCCTGACCCTACCCGGCCCCATCCGCGCGGGGGAGTCGCAAGCGAGCTTTAAGAGCGGGGTGCTCGAGATCATCGCGCATAAAGCTTAGCGAATGCCTTACCTCGTACGCCCTACGTCAAAAGGAAGAGGGGATAGCGCATAGCGCTCGGGGACTAAGGGAACGAACTGTTTAGGTTGTGGCTTTTGGCGTTTAGCGTACGCCCTACAGTCTATCGCTCAGCGCCCTCGAGGGCTCCCGCACCACCACGTGGCACTTGCGGCAACGGGGCTCGTAAGCTTCCTGAGCCCCCACCAGGATCACCGGGTCGTCGAAGCGGGCGGGCTGGCCGTTCACCAGCCGTTGGGTGCGGGTGGCAGGAGCCCCGCAGACCGGGCAGACCGCGGTGAGCTTCTCCACGTACTCGGCCCGCGCCAACAGTTCGGGCATCACCCCGAAGGGCTCGGCGCGAAAATCCATGTCGAGGCCCCCCACGATGACCCGCACCCCTTTCTGGGCCAGCTCGAGCAACAACGGCACCAGACCCGGATCAAAGAACTGGGCCTCGTCCACCGCTACCACCTCGGGCAACGGATCGGGCAGGTTTCGGCGCAACTCGGAGGAATCCGCCACCGACAAGGCTTCGGTGCGCTTCCCGTCGTGGCTCACCACGTCGGAGGCGTGGTAGCGATCATCGAGGCGGGGTTTGAAGACCATCACCGTCTGTCCGGCAATCAAGGCCCGCTTGACCCGGCGGATGAGCTCCTCGGATTTTCCCGAGAACATCGGGCCTACCACCACTTCGATCCAACCCGCGTGAAGAGGAAGATGCGGCATAATCGCAGCCAAGTTTACCCAAAAAGGCCGGGTCGAATGTGGAGAGGGATGATCTCGAGCTTGATCCACGCTAATCCAAAGAAAAAAGCAGGCCCCAAGCGGAACCTGCTTGATCGGTCTCGAGCGGTTTACTTCTTCTTGCCGCTGCGCTTGTAGGTGTCCCCGAACTTCTTCTGGAACTTCTCCACGCGGCCTTCGGTGTCCACGAAACGCTGCTGGCCGGTCCAGAAGGGGTGGTTACCGCTCCACACTTCCACGTGCAGCTCGGGTTTGGTCGAGTAGGTATTGAGCACCACTTCGCCGTTGCAGATGATCTTGCACGGCACCAGCTTAGGGTGGATGTCCTTCTTCATTTCTTCTCCTCTGCTCGGGTTGCCAACCATGCCCGGTCGAGCGACTCGACAACGTTCCTACTTTAGCAGCCACAAGCGACCCTTGCAAGCCGCCTCGAGCCTCTGGGGGCAACCCAAGCAGAGCGTCACTTGCAAGTTTCGAGACCGCTCGCTAGGATATGGAACGCGCGGAGAGGTGCCCGAGTGGTTGAAGGGGCACGCCTGGAGAGCGTGTATAGGG
>DASTSL010000087.1:0-18921 GCA_035760705.1 Meiothermus sp.
GTAGAGTACATTACCCAGCGCGGCCTCATCCAGGGCTTCCCCGATGGCACCTTCCGGGGTAACGAGAACCTCACCCGCTACCAGGCAGCCTTGATCTTCTACCGCCTGCTGCAATCGGGTGCCCTCAGCCAGGTGCCGCAACAGGATCAGGGTGTGGTTCAGCAGGGGATGCAGCAGGTCCAAGCCGACCTGGCCGCGCTGCAAACGCGCTTCGCCGCCCTCGAGCAGGCCAACACCGCCCAGGATCAGCGGGTAGCGGCCCTCGAGCAGCAGGTGCAGCAACTCGCAGGCCGCCAGGCGCCCGACACCACCGACCTCACCAACCGGATCACCGCGCTCGAGCAGCGGGTGCAAAGCCTCGGGGGTCAGCCCGCCCAGGCTCCGCAGACCGACGCCCTCGTCGCGCGGATCACCGCCCTCGAGGAGCAGGTGCAAAAGCTCAGCCAGGCCCCGGCCCAACCGGCCCCCGCGGCTGGCCCTGACCTGACCCCCCGGGTGACCGCGCTGGAGCAGCAGGTGCAGCAGCTCAGCCAGCAGGTGGGCCAGCCCAACACCGCCCAGGCCGACCGCATTGCGGCGCTGGAGCAGCAGGTGCGTAGCCTCCAGGCCGACGTGACCGCTCTGCGTCAGCAGGCCGCCACCCCCACCCCAGCTCCCACTCCGGCCCCCACCCCGGCTCCGAGCCCGGCCCCCATCCCGCCCACCGAGCCGATCCCGGCCCCGGCCCCGCTGCCCAACGTGTACTTCGGCATCGGCGCGGCCTACCCGGTTATCACCACCAACCCGGTCTCCCCCAACTTCACCGACGACCTGAGCATCTCCGCGATGATCGGTCTGCGCGACCTCTTCCTGGGCTTCGGGCCTCGGTTGGGCGTGGATTACCGCCTTGGCAACGGCAACCTGGCGCTCGAGCTGAACTTCATCCGTTCGCTCAACCCCGGTGCTTTCTTCGATCCCTACATCGGTCTGGGCGCCCGCTTCGACCTGAGCGCCCCCGGCGACATCCTCGCCAACACCTACGGAAACGGCGTGATCGGCTTCGGCCTCAACTTCTCGCGTACCTTCGGTCTGTTCGTCGAGGCCAACCCCCGCTTCGAGCAGAACCTCCAGTTCGGGCTGGGCGCTCGCGCCGGCTTGAAGGTCTCCTTCTAGAAGTCTCCGGGCCTCCTCCCTTGGGGAAACCCCCGTCCTAGCCAGACGGGGGTTTTCCGTTGGTGGCCTATTCCACCGCTACCCAGCACGGTAAACTACACCCAATGCGCGCCTACCACGACCTCATGCGATACGTGCTCGAGCACGGCCAGCCCAAGTCCGACCGCACCGGGACCGGCACCCGCTCGGTGTTCGGCTACCAGATGCGCTTTGACCTCGAGGAGGGCTTTCCCCTGGTCACCAGCAAGAAAGTCCATTGGAAGAGCGTGGTGTACGAGCTGCTGTGGTTTTTACGGGGAGACACCAACATCCGCTACCTCAAAGAGCACGGGGTCTCGATCTGGGACGAGTGGGCCGACGAAACGGGCGAATTGGGGCCGGTCTACGGCAAGCAGTGGCGCTCGTGGGAAGGGGCCGACGGCAAAACCGTGGACCAGATCGCCGGGGTGCTCGAGGAGATCCGCCGCAATCCCGACTCCAGGCGGCTCATCGTGAGTGCCTGGAACGTGGCCGATCTGCCCAGGATGGCCCTGGCCCCCTGCCATACCCTCTTCCAGTTTTACGTGGCGGGCGGGCGGCTCTCCTGCCAGCTTTACCAGCGCAGCGCCGATATCTTCTTGGGGGTGCCTTTCAACATCGCCTCGTACGCGCTGCTCACGCTGATGATCGCGCACGTGAGCGGGCTCGAGCCGGGCGAGTTCATCCACACCTTGGGCGACGCCCACCTCTATAACAACCACCTCGAGCAAGCCCACACCCAGCTCGCTCGCGAGCCGCGCCCCCTACCCACCGTGCGGCTCAACCCGGCGGTGCGGGACCTTTTCGCGTTCCGCTACGAGGACATCCTGCTCGAGGGCTACGACCCCCACCCGCCGATCAAAGCCCCGGTGGCGGTCTAGAGATGCCGCTTTTAGAGCGGGCCACCTGGAAGGTTCAAATTCGCGTTTGACCTGCGCTTCCTAAAATTTGCTGGCCGCGTATAGCTATGGATAAACCCCGCCCCGACCTCACCCTGATCGCCGCGCTGGACCGCAAGCGCGCCATCGGGAAGGGTGGGCGGCTGCCCTGGCACCTTCCCGATGACCTGCGGCGCTTCAAGGCCCTCACCCTAGGCCATACCGTGCTGATGGGCCGCAAGACCTTCGAGAGCATCGGGCGGCCCCTGCCCAGGCGCCGAAACGTAGTCCTGACCCGGGACCCCCACTTCCAAGCCGAGGGGGTCGAGGTCGTCCACACCCTCGAAGCAGGCCTGGCTGACGGGGAAATCATGGTGATCGGCGGGGGGGAAATCTACGCCCTCACCCTTCCCCTCGCCGGGCGAATGTGGCTGACCTGGGTGGATACCGAGATTGCGGGGGCAGACGCCTTTTTCCCTGAATTTGACCCGGCGGGGTGGAAAGAGACCAACCGGGTTTTTCACCCCGCCGACGAGCAGCACGCGTTCTCGTTCAGCTTCGTGGATCTCCAGCGCCGCTAAAAGCCAAAGGCCTCGAGCAACGGGGCGGGGCAGTTGCGGGGCCGCCCCCGCACCGGGTCCACCCATACCCAGTCGGTGTCGGCTTCCACCAGCAACCCGTCGTCCGCGGCCCGGCGCACCTCGTTGTGCCGCTTGGCCCGGATGCCCCCCGCCTCCAGGATCTCCGTCGAGACCCAAAGCTGCTCGCCCAGCGTGGCCGCGCGGTGGTAGGTGATGACGTGGCGGCGCACCACCGGGACCGCGCCCAACTTGCGCATACACTCGAGCGGCATCCCCACCCGCAGGGCGTGGGCACGGGCTACGTCCTCGATGTAGCGCAGGTACACCGCGTTGTTGACGTGCCCTAAGTCGTCGATATCCTCGGGCTGCACGGTGATGAGGCGACGGTGACGGCGGCGTTCGTCCATCCCCTCGAGCCTAACACGCCTTTGGCGGGCCTAACACGCCTTTGTCTGAGGCCTATAGCTAAGTGCGCCCACGATAGAAGGGTGGGGTAGTTCGGAGATGTTCGGGGTGTGCGGCGGCGCGGCCTCCTCAGCCACCCCTGCTCCACCCGCTACGGCTCTACCGTGGGGATACTCAGCGGTTTTTGATCGTAAGATACTCGCCTCGGCTCCGGCTATACAGCCGAAGCTGTTTCTGCGATTTGGGCTCTACAAGCACTCCAACCGCAATCCCACCTTTTCTAGTACCCGAACCGAAGCCGCGTTCTCCGCAAATACCACCGCGACCACCCGCCCGGTTTCAAGCTCCCCGAACCCTTTGTGGAGTAAGGCCGTCGCCCCCTCCGAGGCATAGCCCTTGCCCCAAGCGCTGCGCTTCAAGCGATATACCAGTTCGGATTGTCTCGAGGTCGGGCACACAGTCCGCGCGGCTGGTGTAGCGAACCACCTGGGGGTCGCTGTTGAGGTCGAACAGATGCGCAGCGTCATCCGAGGTGAAACGGCGCAAACCTAACGGGGGTCTCGAGAAAAACCTTCATCGGGTAGGCAAAATGGGTGAGCGCTCGCCTACTCCGCCGTCTTACCCCAGTCGTAGCCCTGGTACTGCTCGCGCAGGCGAGCCTTCATGAACTTGCCGGTGCTGGTGCGGGGGATCTCGTCCACGAAGACGAAGGCATCCGGGAGCCACCACTTGGCGAACTTGGGCTCGAGGTGCGCCCGCAGTTCCTCGGGGGTAGCGCTCATCCCCTCCTTGAGCACCACCGCCGCCAAGGGGCGCTCGTCCCACTTGGGGTGCGGCAGGGCGATCACCGCCGCCTCCTTGACCGCCGGATGGCTCATCAGGGCATTCTCGAGGTCAATCGAGCTGATCCACTCCCCGCCCGACTTGATCAGGTCTTTGGTGCGGTCGGCGATCCGCACGTAGCCCTCGGGGTCAATCGCCACCACGTCGCCGGTACGGAACCAGCCGTCCTCGGTCCACTTGTCGCGCTCGGACTCGAGCCTAAAGTAGCTGGAAGCCACCCAAGGCCCCCGCACCTGGAGTTCGCCCAGGGTCTTGTCATCCCAGGGCACCTCGCCGTTCTCGTTCATGGCCCGCACCTCGACCAGCGGGGTGGGTAGGCCCTGTTTGGCCCGGTAGCGGTATTCCTGCTCCTTGTCGCCTTGCAGGTGGCGTTTGAGGCGGCTGGTGGTGCCCAGCGGGCTCATCTCGGTCATGCCCCAGGCGTGGAGCACCTTCAAGCCGAACTGGTCGAAGGCCCGGATCATCGCCTCGGGGGCGGCGGAACCGCCCACCACCATCTCCATGGCCCCCAGCTTCCAGCGGTTCGGCTCTTTCTGCAAGGTCTGGAGGATGCCCATCCAGATGGTGGGAACCCCGGCGGTCTTGGTGACTTTTTCGCTCTCGTAGAGGTCTAAGAGGCTCACCGGGTCCAAGTGTGGCCCCGGCATCACCAGCTTGCAGCCGGCCATGACCCCGGTGAAGGGCAAGCCCCAGGCCATCACGTGGAACATCGGCACCACCGGCAAAAGCGTGTCGCGGCTGGAGAGGTTGAGGGTGTCGGGCAACGCCGAGCCCAGGCTGTGCAGCACCATCGAGCGGTGCGAGTAGAGGGCGCCCTTGGGCTTCCCGGTGGTTCCCGAGGTGTAGCACATGCCCATCGCGGCGTGTTCCTCGAGCTGGGGGTACTCGAAATCGCCGGTGGCGGTCGCCAGGAAGTCCTCGTAGTTGATGAGCCCTTCAGGAATGGGCTGACCCGTGAGCGGTACAACAATCACCTTCTCCAGCTTGACGTGATCCTTGATGGCCTCGTAAAGCTTCAGCAGCACGTCGTCCACGATCAGGAAGCGGTCTTCGGCGTGGTTGATGATGTAGGCGATATCGGAGGGGTGCAGGCGCAGGTTGAGGGTGTGCAGCACGCCCCCCGCTGCCGGGATGCCGAAATAGGCCTCGAGGTGGGCGTAGGTGTTCCAGGAAAGGGTCGCTACCCGGTCGCCCGGGCGGATCCCGGCTTTTTGCAGCGCCTCGGCCAGGGCCCGGGCCCGGCGGTAGAAGTCGCCGTAGGTGTAGCGGTGGAGCGATTTGTCGGGGAGCCGGGTGACGATCTCCTCCTGGGGGAAGAGTTTCCCGGCCCGCTCGAGAAAGTGGTTCAGGGTGAGGGGAAAGTCCATCATCAGACCGTTCATACACTGCTCCTTTGGGCTGTCCGGCTCTAGCCTATAACTGTGCATATAGCCTAACAAGTTGAGTGTGAAAAAGGCATCAAAGCTTCCGGCTCAACCCCAACCCTGGGCCATAGCGGCGCAGAGGCAGTTCTTCCATTGACAAGAGTAGCTCCCGAAGCTTAAAGGGACTTTTGTCCATAGCAGCAATATTAGAAAAGCAGTAGTTTTATCAGTAGTTATCAAATGAAAGGTGGTGCGAAGTGAGCATGGCTCGAAGGGGTAGATTATTGCTCATCCTGGCACTCGCTACCGGCGGTGTGGTGGTTTTCTCTCAGGAGCAGGACCCCGAGAAAAAGGCCCAGTGGGAGAAGAGCGCCCACAACAACGTCAACACCACACTGGTCAACGCCACCGTGGAGGCTCGAGGGGCTACTGCCGCCCACTGCGGCCGTTGCCACAGCGACCAGGGCTTTAGGGCCTGGTTGCCCCAACTGATGAAAGGAGACCCCGGCAACATCAAAGGGCCGGACGGCAAGGATGCCACCGTGGCCTACCTGACCAGCCTGGGGCTCACCAAGGACAAAGCCCAGCCCATCACCTGCACCACCTGCCACGACGAAAAAGGCAATTTGCGGGTCGTGAACGACACCTACCACCTGCCCTCGGGATTCTCGGTCTCGGCGGTGGGCGAGGGGGCCATATGCATGACCTGCCACAACACCCGTAACGGGCGACAGGTCTGGAACGCCGAGAGCAAACCCAACTACGGCGGCCCGCACGAAGCGAGCCAGGCCGACGTGCTGGTGGGCAAGAACTTTTACTTTGTCAACGATACCTCGGACGTGCGTAACTCCTCCCACGCCTTCTTTACCGGAGCGGCCTGCGCGACCTGCCACATGGACATGAACGAAGAATCCCACACCTTCAAGGCCTCCGAGAGCGTGTGCACCAACTGCCACGGTCAGGCCATGGTGCCGGAGTTCGTCCAGCGCCCCACCCGTCAACTGATGACCCGCTTGCGTGTGGTCATGGCCTCGAAGATCCTGGGGATACGGGACCGGATTAAAGTGGTCCGGGCCTATGACGAAGCCAACGCCAAGTACACCGATAACTTCGCGGTGGATGGCCGCAATATCCAGGGGCTAGCGGATATCTCTACCATCGGCGGGCAGATGGTCTTCAAGTTCAGAATGGCCGACGGCAGCGAGGTCACCACCCCTATCGCCGAGATCCGTGAAGCCCCCGGTGGCAAGCAGGTCTTCGCCCTCAACGATCCCATACTGCGGGCGAGCTGGAACTACCTGATGTTCAAATTTGACAAAAGCTGGGGCATCCACAACCCTAGTTTTGCCCGTGAGGTGTTGCAGACCACCATCAACGCCCTGCGCCAATAGGCCCTGGCCGCGTTCTGCCGAGACGCATTTCTTGGTCTCGGCAGATTTATGCAAGGACTCCAAAGGACACAAGTCCTCGAGATGTTCCCTAGGCTATGAAACAAAGCCAAGGTTTGCTCGGAGGCCCTATGATCCAGGCTTTTCGCACTGCCGCTAACCCTACCGCCCGCGCCCTGGAATTTATCCGCTTGTGCATGCTCTTGTTGGTGCTAGCGGGCTGGGTGATGTATCCGCTCGAGCTGATCATCCTGGGCCACTGGGCCCAGAGCTGGCAGTCCAAGGTGCCCTTTTTGCTCTCGATCCCCGGCTTTATCACCACCTTGCTGGTCATCTTCGACCGCAAGACCTCCTGGATCCGGCTGGCCTTCATCATCACCATGTGGGCTTCGGTGCTTACTGGGATCTTGGGGGCCTATTTCCATTTGCTCTGGAACTTCGATGACGAGGTGAGCTGGCAGTTCACCAAAGTTATGGAGGCAATGGCCGGTTCGAGGCCGGTACTGGCCGCCATGGCCTTCACCCACATGGGCGTGACCGGGCTGCTCTCGATCTACCGTGCTGAGTGAGGAGGGCTGGTATGATTGAAGCCTTGATTAAAGCCAAGGACGAACAGACCCGCCTGCTCGAGTTGGTGCGCTCTATCTTCTTGCTGTTGTGTGCGGTAGGGTTTGTGTTTTACGGACTGGAGCACTGGGTGCTGGGCCACTACCTTGAGTCCTGGCAGTCCAAGATCCCGCTCTTCATCTCGGTGGTGGGCTTGCCCCTCACCGGCTTGATGTTCATCCACCGGGGGCCGCTGATCCGCTACCCCTTCCTGCTATGGATGGCCGTCACCTTCCTGGCGGGGATCATCGGGGCTTATTTCCACCTCCAGTGGAACGCCCAGGACGCCGAGGTCAGCATCTGGACGCTCAAAGGCTTCCGGGAGGCCTTCGACGGGGCCAGGCCGGTGCTGGCGGCCTTAGCCCACACCCACATCGGCGCGGTAGGTCTGATCGTCGGCCTGACGATCCGGGACAAATAGGAGGAAGATGATGAAGGCAGTTCGGTTCTTGCTCACCGCTGGCGTTCTCGGTCTAGCCATTGGATTCGCCCAAACCGCCCCCAAGATCGACGGTAAGGTGAACGCCGGGGAGTACGCCAAGACCCTCAAACACGAGAAGTCCGGGGTGACCCTCTCCTGGAGCATCGTGGGGGACACCATCTACATCGCGCTCCAGGGGGATAGCGGGGGCTGGATCGGCCTGGGGATGCTGGCCGAGAAGGACGACAAGAAGAAAGGGGCTGACTCCTACATCTTCACCATGGACGGCGGCAAGATGGTCGCCCTAGACATGACCCAGATCAAGCGGACCGGTGCTCCCCAGCCGGATGACGAGGAAGGCGGCAAGAACTCCATCCTGCAAGCGGCGGGTGGGGTGAGCGGCAAGACCTGGACGGTGGAGTTCTCGCGCAAGCTCAAGACCGGCGAGCCCACCGACATGGAGATTACCGCGGGCAAAAAGTTCTTCCTGATGATTGCCAAAGGCCCCGAGATGAGCATCAAGGAGGAGCACAAGAAGAGTGAGCGCTGGTACATCGAGGACTTCGCCTTCTAAGTGCGCCCAGGGTAGAAGGGTGGGGTTGAGCGAAAGGGTGCATTCCGGAGGGTGCGGCGGCGCAGTCTCGTAAACGACCCCTCCTCCCTCCACTACCTTTCTATCTTAGTTAATCCCCCGAAGTAGGGAGGCCTCCGGGCCTCCTTTTTAGCTTTGTTATTGAAAGTCTCTCGGGTAGGGGCCGGAAAGGACGTGCAGGCCCCCTCGAGCCTCGATCCGCGCCTCCAGCCGAGCCGCGTCGCCCCGGACCAGCTCGAGCGCCCCCTCCAGGCCCAGCTTTCGCAACCGCTCGGCTACTTGTTGGGGCCGGGGGTGAAACCCCCGCAGACCCACGAGCCGACACCCCGCGTCGGGGAGCCGGGTGGTCGGGTGGGGGGTATCGCCCCAGCTAATCAGGGTGGGGACCAGGCCGCCCTCGAGCAGACTTCCGTCGTCGGGGATGGTGATGTCCCAAGAAAGGTCGCCCCGGCTCATGCGGTGAACGTGGCCCAGCTCGGGAACCCTTTCCAGCGCCCCATGGATGTCATCGGTGCGGGCGACCCAGTGGATGAGCCGGGGGCCAGCCTCGAGCTTTTCTCGTATCGCTTGGGAGTCGAGGCCGAACCAGCGCGGGCGGTCCGGCGGGATGCCCTGGGGGTCTATGGCGATGACCTCGAGGTAGACCCCGCCACCCAGATTCAGCAGGCGGTTGTGTGTCCCCATCTTGAGGTGCTTCCCGCCGGGGCTCGTCGCTAGGCCCAGAGCCTGCTCGACGTAAGCGGAGCCTTCGTCTAGCGTTTGGGCCGCGACGACGATGTGGTCGAGGGTGGTCATTCTGATACACTAACCCAATGCCCCAACCTCACGCCTTCGCCATCTTCTTAGCCGCTGCGGTAGTACTGGCCGCGACCCCCGGCCCGGGAATGCTTTACGTGCTGGCCCGTAGCCTGCGCGGGGGTCGGGGGGAGGGTATTGCCTCGTCGCTGGGAACCTGGGTCGGGGGCATGGTTCACGTCCTCGCAGCGGCCATCGGTATCTCGGCGATCCTCGCCACGTCCGCGGTGGCTTTTAGCGTGGTGAAGTATGCCGGGGCCGCGTACCTGGTCTATCTCGGGGTGCGCACCCTGCTGAGTCGCGAACAGCACCAGCCGGAAGTAAGCGTCCTCGGCAGCAACCGGGCCGCCCTTCGCCAGGGCATCGTGACTGAGGTGCTCAACCCCAAGACCGCCCTGTTCTTCCTGGCCTTTATCCCCCAGTTCGTGAACCACGCAGCGGGTAGTGTGTTCTGGCAGTTCGTCCTGCTGGGCTCGATCTCGGTGGCCTTGAACACCCTGGCCGACGTGATCGTGGCGCTCCTAGCAGGCCCGCTGGGCACCCGCATGAAAAATAGTCCCCGGTTTCGGCGGGGCTCGAGGGTCACGTCGGGTTGCACGATGATCGCTCTGGGAGCCTACGTGGCGGTCTCGGACCGAAATTAGCGAAGTGTCTCCAGGGTGACGGATACGGGCGGGAATTGTGCTTGCTCGAGCCCGACCCTTCTCCTCCTTATTCCCTTCTAGCAAGCTGACCTTGGGACTAAACCGTCTCTGCCACAGGTCGTGGTGGGCGGAAAAAGAGCGGGTAGTAGAGGATCGCCGCCAGGTAAAACACCAGCATCGCCCCGAACAGGTAATCAAAGGCCCCGATGCCCATAGCTTGCTGCGCCCGCCCCGACACCGCCGCGGCCCCGGCCCAGCCCAACTGCCACATCGCCCCCTGGACGAGCAAAAACCCCGAGCGCTCCTCCTCGTCCAGGCCGTCCATGGCGAGCGAGGTGTAGACCGGACCTGCCGCGTTCATCAGGGCTCCGCGCACGAACAGCGCCACGGTGACGAGCGGGAGCCACGGCACCCAGGCCAGGATCACCAAGAACGGCAACGAAGCCGCCTGGACGAAGACGATGGCCCCCACCTTGCCCATCCGCCGCACCAAATAAGGCTGCACCAGCATGGTCGCCATGGTGGCCAGCGAGCTAAAAGCGAAGAGCCCACCCACCGCGGCGTAATCGAGAGCGAACTTGCCCTGCAAATAGAGGTTGAGGAAGGGCATGGTGAGCCCGGCCCCCAACGAGACGATGGCCTGGGGCAACAGCAGCAAGAGCCAGGAACGGGGATTCCGTAAGGCAAAGCGTCCTGCCGACCCCGGGGCGTTTTGCAGGCCCCACACGCAGAGGACGGAGAGCAAAAAGGAGACCGCCACCCCGTACATCACGAACTCCCGCCCGACCAAGCCGGGCAGCGCTCCCCCGATCAGGCTCCCCAGGAAGCCCGAGCCGGTGCCCAACGCCCCTTGCCAAGCGAACACCTTGACCTGCTGATCGGGGTGTACCAGCCGGGCCAGCAACGGGGCCACCGACCCCATCACGAAAAGCTGACCCGCCCCGGAGAGGAAAAGCCCGGCAAACACCGCTACCCCCGAAGCCACGCCCAGCACACCCAATATCGCCAGCACCCCCCCGAGCAGGATGCTGCGGGCATACCCCAGCCGGGGGATCAAGAAGGCCAGGGGGAGGCTGAAGAGCACCGCCGCCATCGCGGGTGTGGCGTTGGCGTAACCGATCAGGGATTTGCTAAAGCCCAGGGCCTCGAGGTGGAAGTTCAAAAAAAGCCAGTTCAGGCTCCCGCCCATCCCCCAGCAAAAGGATGCGGCGAGGATGCGGTAGACGGGGTTGATGTTCTTCAGGAAGGCCATAAATCGTGGGGTGGTGCGTCGGGCTTTAGTCGGGGGGTGCCTATCGCGTATCGCGCCTCGCGTATCGCTAAAAAGGTCTTAGCAATATGCGATATGCATCCTTACCAGGCTCCCTTGCTCGGGCAGTAGGCATAGAGGGGGCAGCGCTCACAGGCCGGTTTACGGGCGGTGCAGACATAGCGCCCGTGGAGGATCAGGGCGTGGTGGGTGAAGACCCATTTCTCGCGGGGGAAGTAGCTTTCCAGATCGGCGCCGATTTGCTCGGGGTCTTTGGCCTGGGAGAAACACAGCCGCCGTGAGAGCCGGGTCAGGTGGGTGTCCACGGCAATGCCGGGAACCTGGAAGGCCGCCCCCAGCACCACCGTGGCGGTCTTCCAGCCCACCCCCGGCAGACGCATCAGGGCCAGCTTGTCCTGGGGAACCTGGCCGCCGTGCTCGAGCACCAGCTTTTGCGCCAGGGCGACGATATTCCGGGCCTTGGCCCGGTACAGGCCGATGGAGCGGATCAGGGGCTCGATTTCCTTGGGGTCGGCCTGGGCCAGCGCGTGAGCATCGGGATACTTAGCAAAGAGCGCGGGTGTGGCCTTGTTCACCGAGGCGTCGGTGGCCTGGGCCGAGAGCACCGTAGCTACGAGGAGTTCGAAGGGCGAGGTATGCTCGAGTTCACTGGCGGCGTTGGGGTAGTGCGCTTCGAGGGCGGCGAGGATGCTCGCGGCCCGCTCTTTCTTGGCTTTCCTCGACTCCTTGGGACAGGGGGCTGGGCTCACAGCCCAAAGAGTATACCCCGAAACTGACCAGCGGGTCAGTCGGGGCCTGCCGCGGTACGCCGCGACACTCCAATCGTCAACAATCCCCGCGGGATCAGCGGGCGTACGTCATTCCCGCAGTTCGTTGGGGTAAATGAGCCCCCACTGCGCCCGGAAAGCGTCCATCGTCTGCATGATCTCGAGGGTCTCGGAAAGCGGCATGATCTCGGACTCGAGCTTCCCCGCGCGGATGCCGTTCATGGTCTCGAGGACCTGGAACTGGTCGCCGTGGCCCCTGTAGGGGCACTCGACCGAAGTGGTCTGGCCGCCCTTGTGGATCAGGAGCACCTGGCTGCGATACCAGGGTTTGGGGATTTCGATGTACCCCTCGGTACCGAAAAGATAGGCGGCTACGTTGGTGGGGGTGTGCAGGCTCGAGATCAGCGTGGCCAAACGCCCATCCGAGTAGCCCAGGAGCAAGGTCTCTTGCAGGTCTACCCCGGTCGGCCCCCGATAGACCTGGCTATCCAACCGCTCCGGTTTCCCCCACACCATCGAGGTAAACGAGACCGGGTAGACCCCCACGTCGAGCAGGGCTCCCCCGGCCAGTTCGGGGTTGAGGAGGCGGCTCTCGGGGGCCGCCTGGGCGCGAAAGCCCATGCTGACCTGGATCAGCCGCACCTCCCCGATGACTTGCTGCCTCAGCAATTCGCGCAGTCGGACCATGTGCGGCAGGAAGCGGGCCCACATGGCCTCCATCAGGAAGAGCTTCTTCTCCCGGGCCTTCTCGATCATGCGGCGGGTCTCGGCGGCGTTGTGGGCGAAGGATTTCTCCACCAGCGCGTGTTTGCCGGCCTCGAGCGCCAGCATCGTGTGGGCGTAGTGGTGGCTGTGCGGCGAGGCCACGTAGATCACGTCCACGTCGGGGTCGGCGACCAGTTCTTGGTAGCTCCCGTAGCGGCGGGGAATGCCGTAGCGGTCCCCGAAGGCTTCGGCGGAGTCTTGCGACCTCGAGCCCACCGCCAATAACTCGGCCCCCTCCAGGGTGCGCAGGGTGTCGGAGAGCCGTCCGGCGATGCGACCGGTCGAAAGGATGCCCCAACGAATTTTGTTCATACGGTCCATTGTAGGGGTGGCCCCCTAGCGCTACGCGCCAACCCCGCTCAGCGGATCAACAATGCCCTCCGGTGACGAGGGACACCCCCAGCGGGTGCTCCTACGAGTTTTCCCGGACCTCGGAACCCCGAATCCTGATCCCGCTCTCAGTACGCCTTGGCGAAGAGAATCCGCTGGCCGTAAGCGCTGGGTTTGCTGCAGCGGATGCAGGTGCCGTGGGCCTCGGGCTCGCCTGAGGGGATGCAGCGGGTGGTGGCGGTGGTCTCGGCCTTGATCTGTTTCTCGCACTCGGCCTCGCCGCAGTGGAAAGCCCGGACGAAACCCTCCTGGATCTTGGCCTTGAAGTCCTCGTAATCGTCCACCACCCAGGTGTGGGCCTCGCGGAACTCGAGCGCCCGCCGGTAAAGCGCTTGGTGGAAGGCCTCGAGCCTCCCGCTGAGGGTTTGGGCGATCCCTTCCATCGGCACGGGCTCTTTGCCGCCCAGCCGTGAAGCCAGCACAGCGGTCCCGGCGTCCACGTCACGGGGGCCCAGCTCGAGGCGGAAGGGCACGCCCTTCAGCTCCCACTCGTTGAACTTGAAACCGGGGCTGTACTGGTCGCGGTCGTCGAGGTGAACCCGGATCCCCGCCGCCTTGAGCGTCCCGACCAACCCCTCCGCCGCCGCGAGCACCTTTTCGCGGGTTTCCTCCTTGTAGATGGGCACGATCACCACCTGGATCGGTGCCAGCTTGGGCGGGAGAATTAGGCCCTTGTCGTCGCCGTGGGTCATGATGATGGCCCCCACCGCGCGGGTCGAGAAGCCCCAGGAGGTGGTGTAGGCGTACTTGGTCTGGAGGTCGCGGTCTTGGAACTTGACCTCGAACGCCCGCGAGAACTTCTGCCCGAAGTAGTGTGAGGTGCAGCTTTGCAAGGCCTTGCCGTCGCGCATCATGGCTTCGTAGGTGATGGTGTACTCGGCCCCGGCGAACTTCTCCGACTCGGTCTTGCGGCCCTCCCAGCCAGGGATGGCAGCCCAGTCCCGCAGGACAGTGGCGTACACGCCCATCATCTGCCGGGTCTCGTGCTCGGCTTCCTCCTGGGTGGCGTGGGCAGTGTGGCCTTCCTGCCACAAGAACTCGCTGGTGCGCAGAAAAAGCTTGGTGCGCAGCTCCCAGCGCACCACGCTGTTCCACTGGTTCAAGAGTTGCGGCAGGTCGCGGTAGCTTTTGATCCAGTTGGCCCACATGTGCCCGATGATGGTCTCGGAAGTGGGCCGCACCGCGAAGGGCTCCTCGAGCTCCTCCCCGCCCGCGTGGGTCACCACCGCCAGTTCCGGGGCGAAGCCCTCGACGTGCTCGGCCTCTTTCTGGAAAAAGCTCATGGGGATGAAGAGCGGGAAGTAGGCGTTAGAGTGCCCGGTCTCCTTGAAGAGTCGGTCGAGTTCGCGTTGCAAACCCTCCCAGATAGCATAGCCGTAGGGCTTGATGACCATCGTGCCGCGCACCGGGCCGTAATCCACCAGGTCAGCTTTGAGTACCACCTCGTTGTACCACTCGTTAAAATCCTCGGACTGCGGGGTCAGGCCTTTATCCTTAGCCATACCTGAACATCATAGCGAAACGCTGAAGGCTGAAAGCGAAGTCGAACGTCGTACGTCAAAGGAGCTCATCCCCAAGAAATTAACCCCTCGGGTACAGCTTGCCGCTTCCTGCGCGCCAAGAGGGCGAATATTCTCGTGAAAACGCTCATCCTCTCCACCTCAACCCCCAAAGGAGAGGGGAATCGTTGGGCGTCGAACTTTCAGCGTCTCGCGTCCTAGCGAATCCCCGAATCGTAGACGACCTTGACCAAGGTATAGGCCCCGGCTTTGACCACCACCTGTTGCTCGGTCTGTAGGGGGCGGGCCAACTGACCGGCCTTGCGTTCGGGGACCAAGGTGTAGGTGCCGGGCTCGAGGCTCACCTTGAAGCGCCCTTGGTCGTCGGTGACCAGGCGGGCCAGGAGTTGCCCATTTTGGTAGAGCCCGAGGGTGGTCGGGTAAGGTTTGTCGGCGCAGTTCGGATCGTTCTCGCGCATCACCGGGCAGGAAGGGCCGATGAGGACTTGGCCCTCGATCCCGCTCGAGCCGTCCCCGCTCACCAAGGCCGCCTGGAGCGGCGGATTACAACCCACCAACAGTACCATGACGAGCACCAGCATGGAGCGTCCTAGCCCTACCATCGCACCCTCCTTTCGCCACGACAAGCGAGCGGTTGGTCCCCTTAAGCCTAGTACGAAAAGCTGACCCGACCATTAAGAAGCTGGCTTTAAGCGCTAAGCGAGCTTTAAAAGTGCAGGGTGGGGTTGGGGAGCTATTAGGACCATCCTTCTCCGAACCCAGTGCTTAGGAGTAGTATCGGAATAGTTCTGCGCTCGACTCCGTAGTGCTCAACCTTCGGTAGGTTCGCCCTTAGCGAGGCCTGCGCGGCCCTGTTCTTCCGGGGAGGAATGGGGGTTGGGGGAGGTGAAAAGAAGATCTGAGACGGTAAGGGTCGGTCCGGCGGAGACAACGTGGAGTCTACAAAGAGGGTAACCATGAGATTAACCTCGAGTCGGTTTTTGATTTTGGCCCTGGTACTCGCAGCTTGTAGCGCACCGCCACAAAACAACACTGAGGAACAGGTTTCGGGCGACCCCGCGGTGGAGGTCCAGGGTCTGAGCGGTACGGTTCGGCAGGCCACCCCTGCCGGGTCGGCAAACCTACAGACCGGCCCCACCGGGGTAGAAGGGATTCAGCAACCCGAGTTGCGGCCCAAGTTCGCTGACCCCGATGCCGGGGGCGGCGGGGTGAGCCTCTCGAGCGTCCGCACCCTGCCCGAGCCCCTCTTCAACCGCAGCCCCTTCAAAGGCGCTCGGGGCGGCTCGGCCCCGGCGGTGGAACCCACCGCGATCGGCAACGGCGTGAGCCTGATGTCGCACCCGGGGCGGCCCGACCCGCAACTGATCCGCAGCTTTAACGGCCTCAACCACCGCGACCAGCGGCTCGCCAACGGGGGCAACCAGTTCAGCTTGGAACCCCCCGACCAGGGTCTGTGTGTGGGCAACGGGTACGTGCTGGAATCGGTGAACAGCGCCCTGCGCATCTGGCGCTCGGACGGCACGCCCGCCACCGGGGTCATCGACCTCAACACCTTCTACGGCTACCCCGCCGCCATCGACCGCAGCAAACCCGCCGGGCAGCCCCGCTTTGGCCCGCAGATGATCGACCCGGTGTGCTTGTACGACGCCGCGACCCAGCGCTGGTTCCACGTGGTATTTAGCCTGGCGGTGAACCCGGTCACCGGAGCTCTCACCGGCATCAGCAAGCTCGAGGTAGCAGTGAGCAGAACCCCCGACCCCACCGGGGCCTGGACCCTGTACCGCATCGACACCACCGCCGATGGGCAAGCCTGCCCGTGTATCCCCGACTACCCCCATATCGGCGCCGATGCCTACGGTTTTTACATCAGCGTCAACAATTTCCCGCTCTTCGAGGACGGCTTCAACGGCGCTTTCATCTATGCCTTCTCCAAACGGGGTTTGGCCCGCAGCGACGCGGTGGTCCCGCTGGTGGTCTTCAACCCCACCGATCCCTCGGGGCTGCCGGGCTTTACGGTGTGGCCGGCGGTCTCGCCGGGCCGCGACTTCGAGACGAGCTTTGGTGGAACCGAGTATTTCCTTAGCTCCACCGCGGTCTTTACCGACGCGGGGATCGACAACCGGATCGTGGTGTGGGCGCTCACCAACACCCGCACCCTGGATAACCGCAACCCCCAGCTGAGCCTTTCCGCCGCCAACGTCAGCGTAAACCCTTATGGGGTTCCCCCGCTGGTAGACCAGAAAGCGGGCGACTTCCCGCTGGGGCAGTGCATCAACGACACTACCGCCCCTACTCCCTTCGGCCCCGGCTGCTGGCAGTTCCTTTTCGTGAGCGAACCCGCCCACGACGAGGTGCTCTCGAAGCTGGACGCCAACGATAGCCGGATGCAGCAGGTCTTCTTCGCCGATGGCAAGCTCTGGGGCGCTTTGGACACCGCCCTGAGCGTGGGCGGGAGCCAAAAAGCCGGCGTGGCCTGGTACGTGCTCGAGCCCAAGGTGAAGCGCAGCGGGGTCACAGCGGAGCTCGAGAACCAGGGCTACATCGGAGTGATCAACAACAACATCACCTACCCGGCCCTGGCGGTGAACAAGAAAGGCCAGGGGGTGATGGCCCTGACCCTGGTGGGGCCGGATCACTACCCCAGCGCCGCCTACGTAGGGCTCAACGCCGAGCGCGGCAACGGCGACGTGAAGATCGCCGCCGAGGGGGTGGGGCCGCAGGACGGCTTTACCGGGTACAAAGCCTTCGGCGCCCCACCGCGCCCGCGCTGGGGCGACTACGGGGCCGCCGCGGTGGACGAAAACGGCGATATCTGGATCGCCTCGGAGTACATCGCGCAGACCTGCACACTGGCCCAGTACATGGCCGCGCCCTTTGGCAGCTGCGGGGGAACCCGCACCTCGCTGGCCAATTGGGCTACGCGGGTTTCGCTGATCGATCCTTAGCGCGCTGGTCGTAACGGATGACATAAGCCACCGGCGAGGAACTCCGCCGAGTAAGCGGTTTGCATCCCAATCTGGTCAAGCGAATTGCAAACTGCTCTAACGCGCAAAAGCTTGAGGAGGGCCGGGATTTCCGGCCCTCTTGATTTTCGGCTACCGGCTACTGGCGCAGTTGAGGGATTCGAGCCCAGCCAAGCGCAGGAAAATCAAAAGATTTGGTATACCTTGGATCGGGAATACGAATGATCAAGAAGGCGGATTTTCGCTAATGGCCTGGTCTCGAGGCCCAATTCTACGGAAACCCCCAAACCTCCCCAGAGAGTCACGCTGGCATAACGCCCGGGATAACGGGTCTGGCCTTGACGCCGAGGAATACGGGCTCTTAGAGTAAAACGGAGCAACGAAAAGATTTTCTTGAGCATCAATAAGGAGGTTGATGTGCGCAAGGGTTTATTGTTGGCTATAGGACTTTTGTTATTGGCTGCATGTGGGGGTTCTAGGCCCCAGATGCAATCCAGCGTAGAGGTTATTGCCAATGCGCCCCAAGCTCCAGGAAGCAGTTCGCTGATCAACGAAACGCCGAGCCGCTGGATTGTCGAACTCTCCGGGCAAGCTGCAGGTGATGGGGTGAGCCTCCAATCGGTCGAGGCCCAGCACGCAGTGTTCCGGCAAGCCGCCGAGGCCGCCGGGATCAAGATCCGCTACGCCTACACCGACTTGCTTAACGGCTTCTCAGTAGAGCTCGCCAAGGGCAACAGCCCCAACAAGCTTTACACGCTCCCGGGCGTGGTGGCGATCTACCCGGTGCATAACCTGGCCCTGCCCCCCACCCAGCGGGTCGAGCCCGATTTGGCCACGGCCATCACCCAGACCGGGGTGGATATCGCCCAAAACGACCTGGGGCTCACCGGGAAGGGCGTCAAGGTGGGCATCATCGATAGCGGCATCGACCTCCAGCACCCCGCTTTCGCCGGTCGTATCGTCGAGGGCTACGACTTCGTGGGGGACGACTACAACGCCGCTGACCCGGCCCACAGCACGCCGGTGCCCGACCCCAACCCCGATGACTGCGGCGGGCACGGCACCCACGTGGCGGGCATCGTGGGCGGCAAGGACAGCCAGATCACCGGGGTGGCCCCCGGCGTGAAGTTCGGGGCCTATAAGGTCTTCGGCTGTGAAGGCAGCACCAGCGACGACGTGATCCTGGCGGCCCTCGAGCGGGCCCAGCGCGACGACATGGACATCGTCAACATGAGCCTGGGCTCTCCCTATGGCTGGTCGGCCCTGGTCAAAGGGATCAACAAGCTGATCAAGAAGGGTGTGGTGGTGGTGGCGTCGGCGGGCAACGAGGGGGCTTCGGGGTTGTTCACCACCGGTGCCCCCGCAGCAGCTACTGATGTAATCAGCGTGGCCTCTTTCGACAACATCACCGTTCAGTTACGCACCTTCACCATCAGCCCCGACAACCGAACCGTAGGCTACTTCGTGGCGAGTGGCTCGATCCCAGCTCCTACCAGCGGCTCGAGTCCGGTGGTGGTGGCCTCCCCGCTCAACGGCTGCAACGTGAACGGGGCCAACCC
>DASTSL010000088.1:0-6925 GCA_035760705.1 Meiothermus sp.
TCCAGCCGCAGGATCTTGTTCCAGGCGGTGAGGATGAGCCGCTGCCCCAAGCCCTCGCGCTTGACCGCCAGCACCCCGTCCCACTGCCCCTGGTAGCGGCCCACCCAGGCCCGCAGGGTGCGCAGGGCTTCCTCGCCGGGCTGGTCGTAGTAGATCACGATGTGGCCGTGCTCGAGCGAGTGCACCAACTGCTCGTTGCGGAGGGCGGTGGTGTAGATGCCGGGGTTGACCCAAGTGGTCCAGTGCGGCCCCGAGTTGGGCGGGTCGGTCTCGTAGCGCACCGTCTGGCCCGGCCCTACGTGCCCGCGTCCCTCGTTGCGGGGGGTCTCGACCCGGCTCAGACCGGCCTGGCCCACCGCCACCAGCGCGGGGAACTGGCTGGCCACCTGCTGGCCCTGCCACCACGACCAGCCTCCCCAGCCCAAGGCCAAAAACGCCAGAGCCCCGGCCCCCCACAGCCTCCAGCGGGTGTCCGGGCGGCGCCGGTGGGCCTCGGGTTTCTTGGGGGCGCCGAAGCTGCTCGCGGTCTGAACGGAGTTGGCGGCGAGTTTCTTCGATCTGGATTTCTTACCCATCTTCGCGGTCTCCTCCTGGGATCGGTTGGTTTTTCCCTGACCCCGACTGGTGTTCTAGCACTATACTTAATAAAGTATTAGATTGCCATAAGACCTGCTCGGCTCGGGTCTATCTGACTGAATCCAACCTTAAAAAGAACCCGTTCGGACGGGCCTTGCCAGGGAGAATCTTCAGGATGAGTTCAGAATGAGGGGCTTATTCCCTTCAGGTATCGGTGGGAAGCTATGCCTCGGAGGTAAAGATGAAACTCGATCTCAAAGCCGATATCCGCACGAAGCTGCTCGCCCTCGGCCTGGTAGGCCTCCTGGCCGCCTGCGGGAGCCAGGTTTCGCAAGGCTCCGGGCTTACCTCGCAGGATGCTCAGTCCCTCTCGGTGGCGGCCCTGGGTGACCTCGAGCTGACCGGGGCTATGCTGGGCGATGCCAGCGCCGCCAGCCTCAGCCTGCAAAGCGTGGGGGCGGATAGCTTGGAAGCCAACGCTCAAAGCTGGGGCCTGCCCCGCCGGGTGACCCTGATCCTGCGGGCTTTGGGGCACTACATCCCGAATGCCGCCAGCGGCTCTTGCACCATCAGCAAGGATGGCGACCTGACCGACGCCGATGACGACGGGGTGCCGGTGAGCGCCACGATCACCTTTACCTGTAGCGCCACCGGCCCGCTGGGCGCGACCTACGACACCGAGGGATCCCTCACCCTCAAAGACACCAACGATGCCCAGGCCCAAAGCGGCTACAGCGTGGAGTTCAAGGGCTTCAAGACCCGCGTGAGCAGTGACGCCAACCACTCGCTAACGCGGACCCTCGAGGGCGCTTACACCCTGGACCGCCAGACCAGCACTTACTTGATCCTCAAGAACTACACCCACACCGTCGAGCGCAAGAGCTTTAACAACACCACGAGCGGTAGCCTGGTCTTCAACCTGAGCAAGACCTACACCCCCGATCAATCCGCTCTGGATGCAGGCAAGCCTTTCTCGGCGGGAACCATCGTGGTGGACAAGGCCAGCCCGGGGAGCGTGGTCTGGACCCGTGGCAATAACGTCCGCACCCTGCAGTGGTACACCGACCCCAACCTGCACTGGAACCGCGCAGGCTGCCAGGCTCCGGGCCGAATCCTCAACTTCGACTCGGGCGCGAAGGAGTACGTCTACATCAGCCCGGCGGGCCAGCAGTCCACCCTGCGGATCGCCTTTAGCGGCTGCGGCGATTTCCAGGTGACCTTCAACGGTCAGCCGGTGGCCGAATAGGTTCGCTCGATATAGAAAGGGCCGGATATTCCGGCCCTTTTTTGTTTCCCCGAGCTGCTCGAGTACTGCTGTCATTTCGTTGTCCTCCTGAGCGTAGCGATAGCGAAGTACAGGCCCACTCAAGATGACGACAAGCCGTACCGAGAGACACGATCCCTAGGTCGGGCATTTCTCCCCCCTCGAGCGGGATATCCTAACCCCAAGGGGCGTTGGTTTCGCCACCGGGCGGAGAGATGCTTCAAAAGGGAGGCGCTTATGTACTCTAGGGCGCACGTCGAACAACACTTCACCGGCTCCGACACCGTGCGGGATATCGTGATCGGAATGTCGGACGGGCTCACCGTACCCTTTGCCCTGGCCGCGGGGCTCTCAGGGGCGGTGGACTCGAGCTTCGTGGTGCTGATCGCGGGGATCGCCGAGGTGGTGGCGGGCTCGATCGCGATGGGGCTGGGCGGTTACCTGGCGGCCCGCAGCGAGGCCGACCACTACAAGGCCGAACTCGAGCGCGAGTGGCGCGAGGTCAAGGAACTGCCCCAGGCTGAGACCGAAGAGGTGCGCGAGGTGTTCCGGGGCTACGGGCTCGAGGGCGAACCGCTAGAGCAGGCCACCCGAGCGGTCATCGCCCGGCCCCAGACCTGGGTGGACTTCATGATGAAAGAGGAGCTGGGGCTGGAAAAACCCGACCCCCGAAGGGCCCTGCGCAGCGCCCTGACCATTGGGGGCTCGTACGTGGTCGGTGGGGCGATCCCGCTACTGCCCTACGCGTTGCGCTTGCCGCTGGCCTCGGCCCTGATCTGGAGCGTGGTGGTCACGCTGGTGGCTCTCTTGATCTTCGGGGCGGTGAAGGCTCGCTTTACCGGGATCTCCCTCTTCCGCGGAGCCTGGCAGACCGCGCTGGTGGGCGGGTTGGCGGCGGGGGCGGCTTACGGATTGGCCCGTCTGATCAGTGGCCTCGAGCACTAGCGTCGGGCCTTCTCGAGCGCCAGTAATACTGCAAGCTGTCAATCAGCGTGGCCGAGACCACCAGCGCGGCCCCGATCAGGCCTTGCACCCCCAGGCGTTCCCCCAGCAGCAAGAAGGCGAACACCGAGGCCCACACCGGCTCGAGCACGTAGATGACCGCGGCCTCCGGCGCGGAGACCCGGCCCTGCCCTAAGGTCTGCAAAAGCGTGGTGATGGCGGTGGCGAACACCCCCAGATAGAGAGTAGCCAACCAGGGAAAGCTGCCCCACTCCAGCCGAGGTTGCTCCCAGAGCACCCAGCCTAAGGCGAACAGCGTGGTGCCGTAGACCTGGGCGGTGGTGAGGCCCAGGGCCGGGAGGCGTTTGGCGTAGACCTCGAGCCGGATCACGTAGGCGGCGTAGGTGAGGGCGGTGCCCACCGTCCAGAGGTCGCCCACATTTGGCGGGGAACCGTCGTAGGAGAGGAGCCCCACCCCCGCCACCGCCAGCACTGCCGCCAACCACACCGGCAGGCCGATCCGCCGCCCGAACAACCCCAGGATGATCGGCACCAGGATTACGTTCAGCGCGGTGATAAAAGCACTCCGGCTGGCCGAGGTGTACTGGAGCCCCACGGCCTGGGTGGCGTACCCGGCCCATAGCCAAAACCCCAGCTCGAGGGCCGCCATCAAAAGCACCCTCCGGCTTTGTTCGTCTTCTTTGAGGAGGGCTCGAGTAAAGGGCAAAAAGCACAGGCTCGCCACCAGGAATCTCCCCAGGATGATCAGGCTGGGGCTGAGCACGTCCACCGCGCCCTTGATGATCACGAAGGTGGTGCCCCACAAAACCGTGACCAGGTTGAGGTATAGGAGACCCCACAGATGACCGCGCACAGGCGCTAGTTTAACCTAGAGCTCGCGAATCAGGGTTTCTCGAGGTTTGATTGGGGTCTGTGGAGGTGTTTCGTGACCATACAACGAACGGCTTCGAGCACGTTCTCCACGACGTGATCAGGCTCGAGGTCGCTCCGGTACTGGCCGAGGGAGAGGGTTCCGTCCCGATCCAGAAAAACAGCCCGCACAGGCTCAGCGTACATGCGCCCGATACCAGGCTTCCAGTTTCGGGATCGAGACCCCCAGAAGTGCCGTGGTTTCGCCGTCCACCTCGAGCACCACCCCGGCGGTGAGGGTTCCCACCATCTCCTGGACCTTTTGCCGGGCCTCGGGGTGCTCCTGCACGTCCACGAACTCGAAGGGCAGGTTTTTCTGCTTGAGGAACAACTTGGCGACCTCGCAGGGGCCGCAGCCGGTCAGGCCGTACACGCGGATCATTCACCTCACCCCCTTTTGTCTAGCTTCACCCAGCCGGAGCACCACCGTGTAGAGGTGGTGCCCCTCGTGCACCAGGAAGAACTCGAGCCATCTCCTTAGCGGCATGGCCCCCAAAAGCGGGTGGATGCCGGTGCGCTCGAGGCTGGCCGGATCGAGGGGCTGCACCCGCTCGAGCATTTGTTTTCGGGCTTGTTCCAGGTCTCGGATCACCTCGTCCGGCGAACGCTCGAGCCAAGCCGCGAACCCGGGGTCCTCCTCGGCGCGGTAGCGGGGCAGCGAGGGTTGATCCTCGTGCAGCATGCGCTCGATCCGCTCGGCGAAGACCTCACAGTAACGGCCCAAATGCGCCAGGTTTTGCAGCGCCGACCACTTGCCTTCCGGCGAGTAGGTGAGTTCGGCGGGGGTCGAACCTTGCAAAAGGGTATCGAGACCCTCGAGCCCACCGGCTAAACGCTCCAGAATCATCACACCATTACCTTACCGGACCCACCGCCGCGCGTCCTGAGTGGCCCAGTTGCTGTAGCGCTCAAAGGGGCTTATCGCGGCCATCGGTTGCGGCCACTTTGCACTCGGCTCGTTTTTGGTGAGGCTATATTCACCCCATCCGCCCAGGCCAGTCGGGCACAGCCTAGAGTGGGGCAGTACTACTGCAAACTACACCACCCGGTTCTTGCCCAGGTGCTTGGCCCGGTAGAGGTTCCGGTCGGCCTCGGCCAGCATGTGTTCGTGGCTTTCCAAGTCGAGGTCGCTGCACAGGCCGATGGAGACCGTCACCTTCAGGTCGGGGTGAACGGTGGGCCAGGGGTAGTCGGCGATGGCCGAGCGGATTTTCTCGCAGATAGACCGGGCCTGCTCCTCGCCCGCCTCGAGGAAGACCAAGGCGAACTCCTCCCCGCCGTAGCGGGCCACCAGGTCGGTCTCACGGCAGCACTGCCGCAGGAGCCGGGCCACCGTGCGCAGGGTCTCGTCACCGACCGCGTGCGAGAGCTTGTCGTTGATCTGCTTGAAGTTGTCGAGGTCGGCGATGGCCAGCGAGAGCGGGTGCTGGTAGCGGCGGGCCCGGTTGAACTCCTCGGCCAACCGGCCATCCAGGTAGCGGCGGTTGTAGAGCCCGGTTAGGGCATCCTCCAAGGAGAGCCGCTCGAGCTGCTGCAGGAGCAGGGTTTTCTGCCGGTCGGCCTCGTGCAAGGCTTCGTGGAGTTCTTTGAGTTCGGCATAGGCCTGGGCCAGCTCGGCGTTCTTGCGCCGTTCCAGCTCGGCCTCGCGGCGGACCTGCTCGACCTGAAAGCTGATCTGCAAATTTTTCAGCTTGCGGTCGGAGTTCTCGTTATAAACCTGGCGCTCGAGGCGGTGGGCGGCCTCCAGGTGCTCAAGCGCCAAGGCCAAGGCTCCTTGTTGTTTGTAGGTCTCGGCCAGGGCCTGCTGGGCTTCGAACTGTTTGGGTTTTTGCGCGGTGCGCTCGGCCAGGGCCAAGGCTTCTCGCAGGAGGCGCTGGGCTTCTTCCAGCCGCCTCAGCCGCAAACATAGCCGTCCCAGCCCCAGCAAAGCCTCGATCTCGCCCGCCGGGTACTTGCCGGTGCGGAAGTGCTCGAGGCTCTGCCGTTGCAGCCGCTCGGCTTCCTCGGTGCGCTCCTGGCGCTCGTAGACCAGGGCCAGATTGTTCAGTACGCTGCCCCTGGGCAGGTGCTGCTGCTCTCCGATCAGCGCCAGGGCCTCGAGCAGCACCGCCTCGGCCTCGGCATAGCGCCCCAGGTTCTTGAGGTTGATGCCCATGTTGCTCAGGGTCACGTAGATCAGGCGCTGTTCCCCCAACTGCCGGGCCAGGGCGTGGCTCTGCCGGTAGTACTCCAAGCCCTCTTCGGGCTGGCCGTTTTTGGAGTAGATGATGCCGATGCTGTTGAGGGTGTTGGCCTGCCCGCTCAAGTCGCCCAGGCTCTGGTGGATTTCGAGGTTCTCCACGAAGTACCCCAGGGCCTTCTCGTAGTTCCCCAGCAGGTCGTGCACCACCCCTAGGCCGCGCAGGCTGTCGGCGCTGCCCTTGGGGTCGCGGAGCTCCTGGTAGAGCAGCAGGGCCTTCTGGAAGCTTTCCAGGGCTTGGGCGTACTTGCCCAGGTTATAGCAGGCCCAGCCCTGCTCGAAATAGCTCTTGGCCTCGCCCAGCGCGTAGCCGCCCGAGCGAGCCGCCTCCAGGGCCTGCTGGGCCAGCTCAAAAGCCCGCCAAGTGTCCTGGGCCGACCAGGCCGAAGCCAGCCGGATCAGCAGCTCGGTGCGGGTGGTGGCGTCGTCGGCAGACTCGAGTTGGGCCTCGAGCGAGCAGAGGTTAGGGTCTTCTCCCATCACGCCTTCTCGCCTAAACCCCCCAGGGCACAAGTTTTCCTAGACCCGTTTCAGTGTAGGACGACAAACGCATCAAGCAGGACACGGGGTTCACAGTAGCAGGTTAAGCGGGTCTTTTGTTAATCTTGGTTAGCTGCCTCTCCACCTAGGCAGAATCCCTGTCAGAAAAACTTTTTTCGAACGAGAACGAGGTTGATTAAGCTCGGGCTCCATCGAGGGTTGGCCGGTAGCGCTGGGGGCCTAAAAGGCCCGGGGCCTCGCCGGGGCGAAGGCTCGGATAGCCCGGAAGGGTTTTTCGATAACATGGAGCGGTGCGCCTCAGCGAACGTTCCCCCGAGGTCAACCTGCGCACTCTCCTGGCGCAGTTCTCCCCGCCCCCGCGCTTCCGCGCCGCGACCTTCGACAGCTATCAGCCCGACCCCCGCTACCCCTCGCAGGCGGTCGCCAAAGAGCGCTTACGCCGCTGGGTACACGACAAACCCCAAGGATTTTTT
>DASTSL010000089.1:0-11621 GCA_035760705.1 Meiothermus sp.
AATCGAACCCCTTCAGCCGGATCGAGCGCCGGTGGTGCCGGTCGGGGTCATACCTCACAGGTTGGCCCCCTGCCGCCGCAGGGCCTCGCGCAACTCGACCCCGTCAATCTCGCGCACCCCCACGTCCCGCGCCGCGCACCAGGCCGCCGCTACTCCCGCGGCCTCGCCCATCGAGTGGCAGTTCTGCTGCACCCGAATCGCCGACTGGGCCTCGAAGGTCGCGCTGGCGCAGCGCCCCGGCACCAGCACGTTCGTGAGCCCCAGCGGGATGAGGCTGCGGTAGGGGATCTCGTGGAAAGCCTCGGGCTTGAAGTAGGGCAGGTCGCCCGAGCGCTCGTGGTAGAGCTTCTGGCCGCGCGGGGTGTGGATGTCCACCGGGTAGTGGTTGCGGCAGACGGCGTCCTCGAAGGTCTTGCAGTAGAGGATGTCCTCCAGCGTCAGCACGTACTCGCCCACGATACGCCGGGTCTCGCGCACCCCCACCATGGGGGCATACGAGGCGATGAAGGCGTGCTCGCAGCCCTCAAAGTAGAGCCGTAGGAACCGCACCAAGCGGTCAATGGCTTCCTTGCCGTCAATCTGTGCCCGGCTGAGCGTCCAGGCGTCGGCCCCGTCGTTGATCTCGGCGGCCAGGCGGGGGCAGTTGAAGCTGATCACGCCGGGCTGCCCCGGCACGCTGAAGCCCTGGAAGTAATCGCCGTCGCGCTCGAGCAACACCCCCTGCTCGACCCCCTGGCGGAAGAGGGGCTCGAGGCTAGACTTCTTCCCCCACACCATCCAAAAGTGCATGAACCGGGGGCTCTCCTGCGGCTGGCCATGGCGGGCCAGAAAGCCGCAGAGCCGCTCCTGATCCACTCCGCCCAGCATGAAGCGCAGGCTCATGGCCTGGTGCAGCCCAGTCTCGGCCTCCCCCCCCTCAAAGGGCGCACCGGCCCGCACCGCCAAATCGGCGTCCCCGGTTGCGTCAATAAAGGTGTGGGCCTGAAGCCGAATCAGTCCGTCTTTGTTGTGGACCAGGATGGCCCGGACGCGCCCACTCTCCATCTCGGGCCCGACGAAGTGGGTGTGGTAGAGGATCTCCCCGCCCGATTCGACCAGCATCCGCTCGAGCACGTACTTCATCCCCTCGGGGTTGAACCAGTTATCGTTGCCGGTTTTGTCGGTGGCCCCGTCGCCGCGTTCGCAGAGGCGGCGTTTGAGTTCGTCGGTGAGGCCCCGGTTGAGGTTCACCCCCGCCGAGACGTTGCGCATGAGGGGTGTCACCTGGGCGTTGGTCCCGGTTCCCCCCAGGCTCGAGAGGGCTTCCACCACCAGGGTTTTGGCCCCCGCCCTGGCCGCGGCAATGGCGGCGATGGCTCCCGCCGTCCCGCCCCCCACGACGATCACGTCCCAGCGTTTGGGTTCGGTCTTGACCGGCAGAATGGCGGTCTCCCCCATCACCCCTTCACCGCCCCCTCCAAACCGCGCATGAAGTACCGCTGGAACAGCAAGAACACGATCACGATGGGGATGATGGCGATCACCGTGCCCGCCGAAACCGCGCGGGTGTTCGTGGCGAAAGCCCCCGCCAGATCGAGGAGTCCCGCCGCCAGCGGGTAGAGTTCGCGGTCGCGCAGGATGATGATGGGCCAGAGGAAGGTGTTCCAGAAGGCCACGAACTGCAAGATGCTGAAGGCCGCGATGGTGGGCACGGTGAGCGGGAGCATGATCCGCCACCAGATGCGCAGTTCGCTGGCTCCGTCCATGCGGGCAGCCTCGATCAGCTCGAGCGGAACCGCCAGATAGGCCTGCCGCATCAGGAAAAGGCCCACGGTGCTGGGCAGGGCGGGCAGGATGATCGCGGCGAACTGGCCCACCACCCCCGCCTCGGGGCGCAACAGCCCCAGCTTGACAGTGGTCACGTAGTTGACGATGAGCCCGGCCTCGTTGGGGAGCACCAAGGTCGCCAGGATCGCGTAGAAGATGAAGTTCCGGCCCGGGAAGTTCATCTTGGCCAGGGGGTAGGCGCACAGGGCACACAAGATCACGCTCCCCGCCACCCCGAAAAAGCAGATGATCAAGCTGTTGAGGATCTGCCGGGCCACCGGCACTAGCGAGAACACCTCGCGGTAGTTGCGCAGACCGGGGTCATGGGGGAAGAGGGAGGGGGGGAACTCGAAGATACCCCCGGAGGTGGTGAACGACGTCGAGAGCGTCCAGAGGAAGGGGTAGGTCGAGATGATGGCGATAAAGATCAGCAGCGCATACACCAGCGTGCGCTCGACGAGCGTATTCACCCGTTTGCGCCGCCGGATGCGCTCGAGTTCGAGGTCAACCATGAGAGCCTCCGGCACGTTGAAGATCTGGAAGCCGCTTATCGTCTATCGCGTATCGCGTATCGCAAAGAAGCTTTGGCGATACGCGATCTGCGATCCGCGATCCGCCGTTTGGCACGTTCGGCATCACGTGTTATTCCCCCCTCGAGTCAGCCGGAAGTTGATGATCCCCAAAATCAGGCTCACCACCGCAATCACCAGCCCGGCGGCGGCGGCGTAGCCGTAGCGGAAGTTCTCGAAGGCCTCGGCGTAGACGAAGTACATGGCGGTATAGGTGCTGCCAGCGGGGCCGCCCCGGGTCATCACGAAGATCTCCTCGAAGACCTTGATCGCGCTGATCGTGGAGAGCAGGCTGCACACCAGGATCACCGGGCGCAGCCCCGGCAGGGTGATGTTCCAGAAGACCTGCGCTCGGCTGGCCCCATCCATTACGGCGGCTTCCTCGAGGCTTTTATCGATACTCTGCAAACCGGCCAGGTAGAGCACCATGTAGTAGCCGAGCCCTTTCCAGAGGGTCACGAACATCACCACGTACAGCGCGATATGGGGATTGTTGAGGAGGTTGGTGGGGTTGCCCGCGTCCATCAGCCCCAGCCGGGTCAGCACGAAGTTCACCGGGCCGAAGGTGTTGAACATCCAGCCCCACATCAGGCCAACCACCGCGAAGCTGGTGACGACAGGGATGTAGTAGGCGGCGCGGAAGAGGGCGATGCCGGGGATGTTGCGGTTGACCAGCATTGCCAGGCCGATCGAGAGGATCTGGATGATCGGGACCACCAGCACGTATTTGAGCGAGTTGATGAGCCCGTACCAGAAGTCCCGGTCGGGGCCGCGCCCGGCGAACGAGCCGAAGCCGAAGAGTTCCTCGAAGTTTTTGAGCCCGACCCACTGCGGCGGGTTGATGATGTTGTACTCGGTGAAGGCCAGATAGGTCCCGAAGCCGATGGGCCAGAAGGTGTACACCGCCTTGAGTGCCAAAAGGGGCAGCATGAAGCCGTAGGCGACCAGCAGGGTGCGCCCCAATCGGCCCCAGCTCTGGGTCATCGGGTCGCCTCCTGCAGCCCGCTTAGCGCTTGATCGAGCAAGGTTAGGCCGATCAGGGCGGGGTTGGCCGCGCCGCCGGTGCTCTCGAGCGTCAGGCTACGAATCTCTGCGTCGGGCTTGGGGTGGTTCCATACCAGAGCGCTCAGACCCACCTCGAGCCCGTCGGGGGTCTGGCCCCGCCACACCGGCTCGTAGACCAGGGTGCGGGTCTGGGTGTCAGTCCAGGTGGTGAGGTGGCGTCCGTACTCGAGGGGCAAGGTGGCTTTGGAGCCGTCGGCGTAGGTGAGGGTGTAGCTACCCACCCGCTCGTTTTTGATGGTGGTGGCCCAGCCGGTGGTGTGCAAAAAGACCAGCGCCTTAGCCTTGAGGCCGGGAGGAAACTCGAGCGTCACGCTCTGCGGGAGGTCGGAAACGGCGGGCCTCGAGCCTTTGAGCATCACCGCGCCGGAGATGTTGAAGCGGTAGGGGCCGATCTGGACGAGGCCGGTGGGGAGCTTGGAGAGGTCGGTGGTGGGGCCTTTTTGCACCCACTGGGTCTCGTCGGGGTCGCTCAGCTTGCGGGTAACGGCAGCCGAGAGGTCCACCAGTTTTCCCGGAACCGGGGTGAAGGGCTGGGGCCGCCAGGCGTCGCGGTAGCGCAGGTTGAGGTTATCGGGGGTGGGCTGGGTGGGGTTCCAGAAGCTCGAGGCCGCCGCCCAGTAGGCCACGGCTTGCTCAGCCTGGCCGTCGAAGAGGGTGGCGTTGCCGAAGTATCCCGACCAGCGGGTTTGCAGCACGCCCAGGCTGCCGTAGCGCAGGGCGGCTTGGGCCATGCTCTGGGGGTTGCCGGGGCTGAAGAAGCTCGAGCCGATCACCCGAAAACCCAAATCTTGGATGGTCTTGAGCGGGGGGTAATCGGCGGCGGCGCTGTAGTTCCAGTAGGCAACCAGGAGGTCCTTGGGCAGGTTGGGGACGATCTGGTCGCGGTAGGCCTCAAAGAAGGCCACGTCGTGCCAGATCATGGTTCCCACGCCCAGGCCCTTGAGGTGGTTGTAAAGCCGCAGGGTGTCGTCTACGAAGAGCTTGGGCAACCCCGCCGCGATCCCTTCCGGTTTGGCGGGGAAGCGGTTGTTGGCCGCCACCTCGTCGTGGCCGATGTGGACATACTTGGGTTTGAAGACCTCCACAGCCTCGCTCAAAATCGGCAGCACCACCTCGTAGACGCGCGGCACCAGGGGGTCGTAGGCGTAGGGGTTTTGCGCCTCGGGGTCGGCCCAGAGGTCTTTGTTGCCGTCGTACTTGCCGCTTTTGGCGTTGTAGAAGAGCCACTGCGAATGGCCCAGCAGTTCGATCAGCGGGACCGGCTCCATGCCGTGCTCACGGATGAGCTGGGCCACGCGCTGGGCCTCGGCCCGGGTCGCCCCACCGGGGTGCCAGAGGTCGCGGCTCGAGTTCCACTGCACGTAATCCGCCATCACCAAGACCTGGTTGAACTTGAGCTTGGCGAGCATCGGCACCAGCACATCGTTGACCCGGGCCGAATCCTTATCGAGGTAGATCATCGCCATCCGCACCGGGAAAGCCGGATAGTCGCGCACCCAGGCGAAGCGAAAGCCGGTCGGCGTGAGGAGTTGGCGCAGGGTTTGGCTGCCCCGGTAGGCTCCCAAGGCGTCGAAGCCGACCACCGCGGCCCCTCCCGCCTCGACCCACAGGGCGTAGCCTTCGGGTTTGTCAGGGGTGAGACCCCGGGTCTTGGCGGCCTCGGCCAGAGCAGGGCTCTCGAGCGTCCCGATCACCACCTGCGCCGGGGTTTGGCCCGCGTTCGCCACCGGCAACACCCGGCCCAGCCGGGTCTGCACCTCGCGGTTCAGGTCGCGCACCGCCCAGGTTAGCTCGGGCTGGGCTCCTTCGGCGCGCACCGAGAGGTTCTCCAGGGTCAAGGTTCCCACGGCAAAGCGGGCTTCCTGGGGGGGAGGGATGATCTGCTCCGGGGCGGAGCCCTGGTAGGCGTTGGGGACGGGGGCGAGGGGGAGCGGTTGGGCGAAGCCAAGCGGAGTGAGGCTCGAGAGTGCGGTCAAAACCCCTGCGAGCGGCGTATAAAAAGAAGGGGGATCAAAAAATTTCATCTGCTGTTTTGGGGCTGGGGTCTCCGATTTCAGAAGCTTTTGAGTAGCGCCCGAGCCAAAGACCCCGCAGTCAACATCAAAACCGGTACGGCTTTAGCAACTAGAGGTTGGCGTTCCAGACCTTGACGATGTCGTCGAGGGCCTGTTTGGCCGTCTTTTGCCCGAAGATGGCCGCTTCGACGTTGTCCTTAAAGGCCTTGTTGAGTTCGGCGGCGTTGGGCACGGGTACGGTGAGGTCCTTGCCGTTACGCATGGTGCGCGAGGCCATCAGGCGGGCCTGATCGTTGACGGTGTTGCCCCCGGCGCGGAAGAAGGGGTCGCTGGCCGCCTTGACGGTGGTGGGGAAGGTAGTGCCGGTGCGTTTGGAGAAGGCCAGTTGGTTCTCGTCGTTGGTGAGCCAGGCGGCGAGCTGCGCGGCGCGCTTGGGGTCGCGCACCCCCTTGGGAACGGCGTAAGCGAAGGTGCTGGCCTGCACCACCTGACCGGCTCCGATGGGGTGGGGGGCCACCGTAGTGACCTTCCAGACCGCGTTGTTGTCCTTCTCGAGCCTGGGCATGAACTGCGGCCCGATGATGATGATGCCCAGCTTTCCCGCGGTGTACAGCTCGTAGGCGGCGGTGAACCCCCGGCGCATCACGTCCTCGGGGAAGTAGTCCTTCTTGCGCAGGTCAATGTACTGCTGCAAGAGGGCTACGTGGGCGGGCGAGTTGAAGACAGCTTTCTTGCGCTTTTCGTCGAAGATCGGCAGGCCCGCCTCCTGGAAGGCCTTGAGGAAGTCCACGTTGGAGATCAGCGGGGCAAAGCCGTAGATGCCGGTCTTATCCTTGATGGTCTTGGCCCACTCGATGATGCCGGGGATGGTGCGGGGCGGGTTGCTGGGATCGAGCCCGGCTTTTTTCAGGATGTCGGTGTTGAAGGCCACGATGCGGGTCGAGGCGTAGTCGGGCAGGCCGTAGAGCTTGCCCTCGTAGGTGAAGGCCTCGAGCGCCGCCGGTTGATAGAGCTTGAGGGTCGCGGCATCGAGCAGGTCGTTCAAGGGGAGCAAGGCGCCCTGCTGGGCCAGCTCGAGGATCTGGGTGGAGTTGAGCTGCACCGCGTCGGGCGGGTTCCCCGCCGCCACCCCGGCCAGGATGCGCTGCTGGATGGCGTTTTGCGGCAGGTCGGTCCACTTCACGGCTACGCCGAACTGCTTGTTGGCCCGCTCCACCAACGGCCCGAAGAAGTCGTTGAAGGTCGGGGCCAGGCTGGTGGTGACGAACTCGAGCTGCTGGGCGAAGGCCCCCCCCAACGCCAACGCCGCACCAATCGCCAATAACTGTTTTTTCATGCTCTCGCCTCCTATAAGGTGCGGCTCAGTTTTTTTCGTCCAACACCGGCTTGTCAAGGGCATCGGTCTTTAACCTTTGACCGCCCCCTCGAGCCCGCGCATGAAGAGCCGCTGGGCCAACACGAAGACCAAGAGCACCGGGATCATCATCAGGATGGCCCCCGCCGCCACGTTGAAGGTGTCGTAGTTGAACTGCCCCTTGAGCTTCAGGATCGCCACCGACATCGGCAGCAGTTCCTCGTTGGTGAGCAGAGCCACCGAGGGCCAGAAGTAGGCGTTCCAGGTGTTGACCAGGGTAAAGATGCCCAGAGCGGTCAGCGAGGGCATCGAGAGCGGGATCATGATCCGCCACAGGATCTGCATTTCGCTCGCCCCGTCAATCCGGGCCGCCTCCATCAGGGTGCTGGGGATGGCCAGATAGGCCTGGCGCATCAGGAAGATGCCGAAAGCCGTCGCCACGATCGGCAGCACCACGCCCCAGTAGGTTCCCAGCAGGTGCAGCTTGTTGAGGGTCAGCACGTTGACGATAAACGAGGTCTCGGTGGGCAAGACCAAGGTGGCGATGACCGCGCCGAAGATGAGGTTTTTCCCGGGAAACCGCAGCCGGGCCAGCGGGTAAGCGGCCAGGGCCGAGGTGATCAGGGTCCCCACCACGGTGAGCCCGGTAATGACCACCGAGTTCAGGAAATATTTGCCCAGCTTGAGCTTCTCGAAGACCTCGACGAAGTTGCCCAGGGTGATAGCGGGCGGGAAGAGGCTACGGGGGAAGTCATAGATGCTGATCCCGGCAGCCCTTTTATCGGTGATCGAGATCGCCAGCGTCCACAGGAAGGGGAAAGCCGCGAAAGCCAGGATGGCCAGCAGGATCAAGTAAGCCAGGGTGATGCTGACCCCCTTGCGCCACACCGCCCGGCGACGCAGCCCCGCGGCCTCTGCTCGAGCGCTCGAGACACTCGGGGACCTTTCCAGCTCGTTCATCGCTCCCCCCGGTCTTCGCGGGTGATGCGGAAGTTGAGGTAGCTGAGCCCGAAGCCCACCAACGCGATCAGCAACCCCGCCGCGCTCGCCACCCCGTAGTTGAAGTCCAGCCCCAGGCTCTTGTTGTAGACGTAGAGCAAGGCGGTGTAGGTGCTGTTGAGCGGGCCGCCGGTGCCGCCGGTGAAGACCAGGATCTCCTCGAGCACCCGGATCGCCGCGATGGTCGAGAGCAGGCTGCACAAGAGGATGGTGGGGCGCATCAGTGGAACGATGATCCGCCAGAAGCGCTGCCAAGGGCTAGCCCCGTCGAGGGTGGCGGCCTCCTCGAGTTCGCCGGGGATGGCTTGCAGCCCGGCCAGGTAGAGCACCATGTAGTAACCGAAGCCGCGCCAGAACGTCACCAGCATGATCACCCAGAGGGCGGTGTGCTCGTTCAAGAGCCAGTTGAACTGCCCCCCCTGATTGAAGAAGCCGATGAGCCGCAGCGACCAGTTGAGGAATCCGTCCTTCTGGAAGATCCACTCCCACATCACCGCCGCTAGCGAGATCGAGGTGATGACCGGGATATAATAACCGGCCCGGAAAAACGCCATGAAGGGCAGCTTCTGGTTCACCAGCACCGCCACCGCCAAGGAGGCGATTTGCAGGATCGGCACCACCACTAAGTATTTGAGCGAGTTCAAAATCCCGGTTTGAAAAAGCGGGTCGCGCAACACCAGGGCGAAGTTCTGCCCGCCTACCCAGCGGGGCGGCTCTCCCGAGCCCAGGTTGGCGGCGGTGTACTGGGTAAACCCCAGGTAGGCCCCGTACAGCACCGGATAAAAGGTGAAGAGCCCCATCAACACCAGCGCCGGTGCCAGAAAAGCGTAGGCGACGAGGGTGGTAGTCCAGGCTTGGCGTCTCATAAAGGGGTGTGGGGAGTGGGAAGTGGGCCCGAGGACAGATTTCCTAGCACCCACCTCCCACCCCCTACGGCCTATTTAGCGTTGGCGTTCCAGAAGGCTACCGCGTCGTCGAGGGCCTGCTTGGCGCTCTTCTTGCCCAAGAAGGCAGCCTCGATGTTGTCGTTGAAGTTCTTGTAGATGTCGTCGGTGTTCTTGGGGGGTTTGAAGCCGGGGTTGATCAGGCGGCCCGAGCTCGAGTTCATCCCCTTGCCGACCTCGAGGGGGTCGTCGCTCTTGGCCTTGAGGCCGGGGTCGCTCTCCGAGCCCTTGGCGGTGGAGACGATGGGCACCACGTTGGCGAACTTGACCTGGTTGGCGCGGTTGGTGACGAAGAGGGCGAAGCGGGCCGCCGCGGCCTGGTTCTTGGAAGCCTTGGGGATCACCAGATCCATGGCCCCGCCGGTCTGAATTCCGGCCTTGCCAAGGGGGGCGCTGGCGATCTTGGTCTTCTTGTAGAGGTCGGGGTTGGACTCCTTGACCCGGTTCAGCGAGGTCGGGGCACCCACGATGATGGCGGATTTGCCCTGGCTGTAGAGTTCGTTGGAAAGCTGGAAAGCCTCCTTACGCAGCAATTCCTGCGGGATCACATCGTTCTTCATGGCGTCCACGTACTTTTGCAAGAGGGCCACGTGGGCCGCCGAGTTGAAGTTGGCCTTGCCGTCCTTGTCGTAGATGGAGAGGCCCTCGAGGAAGAAGCGGCCCAGGAAGCTGGCCCCGTTGGGGTCCTTGACCGCGGGCAGCCAGCCGTACGCCCCGGTGGCCTTCTTGATCTTCTCGGAGACGGCCAGCAGGTCGTCGGTGTTCTTGATGCTCTTGACGTCCACCCCGGCCTTGGCGAAGAGATCGGGGTTGTACATCATCACACCCTGGTCGAGCCAGCCGTACCAGGGCAGGCCGTAGACCTGGCCCTCCACGTTGAAGATATCGAGGACGTTGGGGTAATAGAGCTGGTCGAGCACGCTGCGCGAGACCACCTGGGTGATGGGGAGCAGGATGCCGTTCTGCGCCCCGGCGAAGGTCGAGTCCTGCCACAAGTTGACCACGTCGGGAGCCTTGCCGAGCGCGATGGAGGCGGTAAGGTCGCGCTCCATGGTGTCCTGCTTATCGACCCACTTGACCTTGATGATGGGGTTGGCCTTCTCGAAGTCGGCGATGGTGCTCTTGATGTAGTTGTCGAAGTTCGGGCTCAGATAATAAGTCCAAAACTCGATCTGGGTCTGGGCGAAAGCGCTCAAGCCCAGCACCATCGCCCCTGCCGCCAGCAACCGTTTGATCATAGCTTCCTCCTCCTGGCTTACGCCACGAAACCACTCCTCCTGGCTTACGCCACGAAACCACTCTGCCTAGCTTGCACCACGAAACAACGCCTCCTAGTTTTTCCGCCTCGTCCTGCTCATTGCCACGGGAAGTCCCGGAAGGCCGAAGGGTGGTACGTCGTACCCTATACGTCTTACGAAGAAAGGCGGGTAGCCAGTGGAAAAGATTCTTCCACGAGCTACAAGCCCCAGGCCACGAGCCCGCTTTTGCCGACGCAGGGCGTACATCAATAACTCCGATCCGCCACCGCCGCCGCGGTTTTGCCCAGCAGCTCGGGGCCTTTGGGGTGGCGCAGGGCGGTGCGGGTGAAGAGGAAGTCCAGGATCATCAGTTGGCTGATCTTGGCGCTCATCGAGCCGCGGGTGAGCGGGGACTCGGGCGCCGAGGTGAGCAGCACCGTGTCGGCGAAGCGGGTGATGGGGCTGCGGGCCCCGCGGGTCACGGCCACGGTGTGGGCCCCGGCCAGCTTGGCCTGCTCGAGCGCCTTCACGGTATCCATCGAGGAGCCCGAGACCGAGATGCCGAAGGCCAGGTCCTGTGGCCCCAGGGTGGCCGCCGAGACCGCCGCCGAGTGCGGGTCGGGGTAGGCGATGGCCGCGCAGCCTAGCCGCTGGAGCTTCTGGGCGAAGTCCTGGGCGGTGGTTCCGGCGTTTCCCACCCCGTAAAAATCGATGCGGCGGGCCCCCAGGATGCGGCCCACCACCTCCTCGAGCAGTTCCACGTTCATCAGCCGTCGGGTCTCGTCGAGGACCTGTCGGGCGGTGTTGTAGATGTAGTCGGCGGTGCCCTCGGCGGAGGTCGGTTTCTCCTGCTTGGGCAACACCAGCGGGCTTGCCACCAGGTCGCTCGCCAGGGCCAGCTTGAAGTCCTGGAAACCCTTGAAGCCCAGGTCGCGGCAGAACCGCACCACGCTGGCCTCACTCGAGCCCGCCGCGTCGGCTACTTCGATCACGGTCTGGTAGATCACCTGGTCGGCATTTTGCAACACGTAAAGGGCGATGCGCTCGAGGGCCGGTGTCATCGATCCAGCCAGGCTCTTGAGGCTCATCAAAGCCCCGCCAGGCATGGGGGTTCGCTGCTTAGGGCGGCTCACAGGCTCTCCGAAAACTTGTGACTGGACTCAAGCTAAGGGATGAAGTAAATTTTTGTCAAGAGGTAAAGATATGAAAAAATACTCGGTCAAGTTCTGCCCGCTGATCGTAGACGTTCCCGGCCCGACCCTGGACGACGCCACCCGCCTCCACCTGGCCCGCTACGGCTTCGCCGGGGTCTGCCTGTTCCGCAAGAACGTCCAGAATCGGCGGCAGCTGGCCGAGCTGGTCGCTCAGATCCGCGAGGTGCTGGGCCCGGAGGCCCTCATCGCCATCGACCAGGAGGGCGGGGCGGTCCTGCGCACCACCGACCTGCCCGAAGCCCCCTCGGCGATGGCCCTGGGCGCCACCGACGACCCCGCCCTGGCCGAAGCAGTGGGCGCGGTGGTGGGCCGCGAACTGATCGCCCTGGGGATCAACTGGGACTACGCCCCGGTGCTCGATGTGAACACCGACCCGCGCAACCCGGTGATCGGGGACCGCAGCTTTGGCTCCGACCC
>DASTSL010000090.1:0-9678 GCA_035760705.1 Meiothermus sp.
TACGGATGCCCGGGCGCGAAGGGGTTTAGGGGAGGTTAACGGGCGGGGTAGAGGGCTAGGCCGTTGACTACTTTACGGGCTTGGGGTTCGATCAGCGGGGTGCGTAGGCTGCCCCGCACGTAAAGCTGGGCCGAGCCGCCCGCGTCCATGCGGATGGCCCCCCAGATGCTCGGGTTGAACTGTTGCAGTGCCCGGGCCAGCGTGCTCGGGGTGGTGGGGTCGGAGACCACCAGCCAAAGTCCGCCGTTTTGGGTCCAGGCCACGGCGGATTGGGGGGTGATGGCGTTCAGGGGGCGGGGGTCGGTGAAGGCCTCGAGGCTGGGGTCGAAGGCATAAGCCCCGGACTGGATCAGCAGGGGACCGGCCTCGAGCGCATAGGTCACCGGGGGCTCGAGCGAGCCGTAGAGCTTTAGAATCTCTCCAGTGCGCACCGGGGGAACCTCCCCCGCCGGGAAGGTCAGGCCCCACTGCCCAGCTTTGAGTTCGTAGGGGGCCGGATAGGTGGCGACCACCCGGTCTCCCTCGACCACCGCGATATTTTCCCCCACCCGCCCCGCCGAGCCCGGGGCGGTATGGGCGGTGAGCCGGGCCCGGTAGCGGTTGATGCCCACCGCCAGACGCTGGCCGCTTTGGGTCACGATGACCGTGCCGAACTTGGGAAACCCGGCGAACACCCGGTTTTGCTCCCACATCAGGGCGCTGCGGCCAAAGGGGAAGTTGAGGGCCACCCCGTCTTTGATCCACAGGCCGATGGGGGTGCCGCTCTTGGGGTCGAAATAGCCCCCGTTGAGGATGGCCAGGGCCGAGGGAGCCAGGCTGGGCAGGGGTGCCCGCAGGCCGGGCTGTCCCACCGGCTCCATTCGCCAACTGCCGGGGTCGGCCTCGAGCAGGTAAAGTCGCAGGGGTTCGGGGGTAAAGGCCCAGACCTCGCGGTAGCGGAAGCCAGGGGCGATCGCTTCGGTGCGTTCGGGGGTCAGGTAATAGAGGTCCAGCACGTAGCGCCGGGGGTCTTCTAGGGTGAAGGTGCGGTAACGGTAGAACCGGCCCGGCGGCAGGGTGAGGGCGAAGCGGGTGGAGCCCGGGTTGTACAGGGTGGATAGGGTGATGGGGGTGGGCAGCGCCAGGCCCACCCCGCTATCGCCGCGAGGCAACACCTCGAGCCCCGGGGCGAACAGGGGAAGCTCGAGCGTGTAGCGCCCCGGAAAGCTGCCCTCGCCTTGTGGCAAGGGGGTGTTGAAGCCCTCGGGCAGTTCGAAGACCAGCCGCAGCCGGTCTGCATTGGCGCTAAAGCGCACGCCCGCCTCGGGGGCTTGCACCAGCCCGGCGGCCCGCACGACCTCGAGCGGCAGCCGGTCGGCCTGGGGGGGCGGCAGGGTTGGGTCTAAGGGCGGGGCCCAGCCCACCCCCGCGACGTAGGTCAGCTCGAGGCCGTTTTTGCGGTAGACCTCGGTGCCGTTGACCGGGCTGTAGCTAAGCCCCAGCCGGGCGGCAGGGATCAGCAGCGAGGCCGGGTTTGCAGGGAGATTTGGGGTCGGGGACGGGGGGGTTTGAGCGAAGCTAAAAACCGATGCGCACAGCAAAACACCGAGAAGTCTAGGGGCCAACTCCATGCTCCGATTCAAACCTATTTTGATGAGCAACAGGTCAAAAAGACGGAGAGTGGGGAAGGGGAGAGAAAGCTAAAACGACAGCCTCTTGCTCCTATCTAAGCGACCTGGCGGCGGAGTTGGGAGAGGATCAGGCTACCCAGCAGGAATATCCCCGCCCCCAGCGTGACCATGCCGCTTGCTTCGTCTTGCCTAACCTTCCAGGCAAAGCTCTGGGAAAGCTGTTGGTAGGTTTCGCGCAGCTTCCCCGCCGAGCTGACAAAGAAGTACTTCCCGCCGGTGATGGCAGCGATCTGTTTGAGCACGCCTTCGTCGAAGTAGGCAGCCCACTGGTAGACGTCTTCCAGGCCCGGCACCGGGCCCTCGGTGACCCGGCCCACGCCGATGGTGTGGATGCGAACTTTTTGCTCGGCGGCCATCCGGGCAGCCTCGAGCGGGTCAATCCCGCTGATGCTGCGCCCGTCGGTGAGCAGGATGATGGTGGCCAGCTCGCTGGGGTCTTTGACGTCCTTGCGTTGCTCTAGGGGCGGAAGGGCCTGGAGGCTGGTCAGGATGCCCTCGCCGATAGCCGTGCCGAACTCGAGCTGGACCAAATCCACCGAGTCCAAAAGCCTTTGGCGGTCGGTGGTGGGGGCCACTACTTCGGTGGCCGCACGGGAGAAGGTCACCAGACCGATGCGGGCCCCCTGGGGAAGCTCGCGGATAAAGACCTTGAGGGCCTCCCGGGCCGCCTCGAAGCGGCTGGGCTCAACGTCGGTGGCCCGCATCGAGCGGCTCACGTCGAGGGCCAGCACGATTGAGCTGCGGGGGTCGGCCTGGAGGATCGGGATGATCGGGCGGGCCAAGGCCACGATCCCCAGGATCACCGCCAGCAAGAAGAACAGGGCCGGGAGGTGACGGGTGTCCCGACGCTGGGCGCTGGCGCGGGCCAGGGTCGCCAGATCCGGGTGGAGCACCGCCGAGGCCGCCGGGGGGATCAGGCTGCGGCGATACCAAAAGACCAGCAGGGGAACCAGCAGGAGCAAGAGCAAAGCCGAGGGCCAGAGGAAATTCATCTTCCACCCTCCCTCACGGCACGCGGCGGTACAGCCTGAGGTTGAGCCCGGCCCCCACCAGCATCAGGATGACCGCCAGACCCGAGAGCAGCGAGGAGACCTCGAGCTTGGTGGCTTCCCAGCGGATCACCGTGCCCAGTTCGCGGTACACCGCGCGCAGCGCTTCCTCGGTGGGCGGGTAGACGTACTTGCCCCCGGTGCGGTCGGCGAGCTGTTGCAAGGAACGCGGCTCGAAGGGGACGAAATAGTCCTGCCCCTCGATGCGCACCACCGCGCCGCCCTCCTTGCCCACCGCGAAGGAGTAGATCTTGACCTGGTGGTCCTTGGCGAACTTGGACGCGACCTCGAGCGCGTTCTGGTTGGGCAGGCGGGGGTTGGAACTCACGTTGCTGGCCCCGTCCGAGATCACCAGCAGGCTCCCCGGCGGGAACTCCGGGGGAACCGGCGGGGCGTCGGGTTGGATCAGCGGGGTCTGGGGCTGCTGGTTCTGCGGATCTTGCGGCTGGAGCTCCTTGGGCGGCTGCACCTCTTTGCGGCCCGGCAACAGCCGTACCCCGGTGACGATGGCCGAGGGAAGCGAGGTGTTCTGCACCGGTTTGACGTTGTCCAAAGCCTCTTGCAACACCGTGCGGTCGGTGGTGGGAGCCACCACCACCGAGGCCGAGTCCGAGAAGGTGATCAGCCCGATCTTGGTGGTGGCCGGGGCCAGCCGCACGAACTCCTTGGCGATGGCCCGGGCGGCTTCCAGGCGGTTAGGGTTGAGGTCGTTAGCGAGCATGGATTTGGAGGCGTCCAGGGCGATCACCACCGCCGCTTTGTTGGTGGGCAGGGGTGGGGCTGCCACCGGACGGGCGCTCGCCAAAAGCAGCAGGGACAACGCCAGCAAGTAGAGCATCAGCGGCCAACGGGCTTGCGCCGGGGCGGGCTGCCGGATCACCGTGCTGAGCAGGTGCGAATCGGCGAAGGCCTGGGCGGTGCGCTCCCGCCGCCTATCGGCACTCACCAGCACCCACACCGTCAGCGGCAGCAGCAACAACACCCATAAGAAAGCGGGCCAGGTGAAGGTCATACCCGCCCCCTTCGGCGTGGATAGCTGTTGGCTGGTAGCAAGCCAGCTCCCCTAGCGTTCGGCGTTTTGCGTTTTGCGTCTTGCATCATCGCCTCACCCCCTTGCGCCGCATGGTGAACTTGAGGACGGGCTCGACGATCTCCCGTGCGGTGGAAAGCTCGAGCAGGTCTACCTGGGCGCTTTGGAGGGTGCGTTTGATGGTCTCGTCGCGCTCCTTCACCAAAGCCGCGTAGGCGGCCCGCACTCGGGGGTCAGAGGTATTCACCCAGACTTCTTGCCCGCTTTCCGGGTCGCGCACCCGGAGTTCGCCCACCTTGGGCAGTTCCCGCTCGGCGGGGTCGGAGATGCGCACCGCGATGACCTCGTGGCGGTAGGCCAGGCGGCCCAGGGGTTTGGCCCAAGCCGGGGCGGCCTTGGCGGTGAGCGGCGCCGCTTGAGCCGGGGGCGAGGTCAGGAAGTCCGAGACCACAAAGACCAAAGCCCGCCGTTTGAGGGTGCGGTTGATGTAGTTGAGCGCCTGCTCGAGCGGGTCCCCCGCTGGGGTCTTGAGCCGGGATTCGGTGGAGGCTTTTTGTAGCTCTACCCAGCTTCGCTGCGAAGTGAGCACCTGCACGATTTTCAAAATCTGCCGCCGCCCGGTCCCCGCCGGAACGATCCGCATCCCGGCTTCCGAGATCACCACGGTTCCCACCTTGTCGCCGTGCCGGGTGACGATGGCGGCAGCGGTGACGGCGAACTCCAGGGCCGCTTCGCGTTTCAAAACCCGCCGGGTGCCGAAGTTCATCGAGGCCGACAGGTCCACGATCAGCCAGGCGGTGATCTCGCGCTCCTCGCGGTACTGCCGCACGTGGAGCTTGCCGGTGCGGGCGGTCACGCTCCAGTCAATACGGCGCACCTCGTCGCCGGGCTGGTACTCGCGCACCTCGGCCAAGTCCAGGCTGGGGCCATAGAAGACCCCGGTGTAATCCCCGAACAAGAATCCGTCCAGCCGCCTAAGCACCTTGAACTCGAGCCGTCGCAACAGTTGAACCGGGGGCTCCTGGACCGTCCGTTCACCCGACGGACGCGGAGGCTTCTCCGGCACCGTGACCTCCAGACGCGAGCCGGGCCTGTGAGCCCGGTTCCCCGAGCCCGGTTCCCTTCTTCGCAAGCGAAGCATCCTTTAACTCCTAAGCGCTCGGTGCATCGGTCGTGCCCGGTCGGGTGTCGCGGTAGGGGTCGCCCAGATGGACCTTGGGCAGCGGAACCCCGGCGATGATCTTTTGCACCAGTTCCTCGAGCTTCACCTCGTCAGCCAGGGCCTCGTAGGAGAGGATGATGCGGTGGCGCAGCACCTCAGGGGCCAGGTCGCGCACGTCCTCGGGGAGGGCGTACTCGCGTCCGCGCACGATGGCCAGCGCTTTCGCGCCTAGGATCAGGTTCACGCTGGCCCGGGGCGAGCCGCCAAAGCTGATGTACTTGGCGAGATCGGCCTTGCCAATCTCGCTAGGGTCACGGGTGGCGCGGGCCAGCCTTACGGCGTACTCGGTGACGGCGGGGTGGACGTGCACCTGGTCGGCCATGGCCTGAAGTGCCCGCAGGTCGTCGGCGTGGAGTTGCACGTTGATCGACTCGAACTTCGAGGAGACCCGGTCCACCACGGTCATCTCCTCGTAGAAGGCCGGGTAGTCCACGATGATCTTGAACATGAAGCGGTCCACCTGGGCTTCGGGGAGGAAATAGGTTCCCTCCGACTCGATGGGGTTCTGGGTGGCTAACACTAAGAAGGGGTCGGGGAGCTTGAAGGTCTCCTTGCCGATGGTCACCTGGCGTTCTTGCATGGCCTCGAGCAAAGCCGACTGGATCTTGGCGGGCGCCCGGTTGATCTCGTCGGCCAGGATCAAGTTGGCGAACAAGGGTCCCAGCTCGACCTCGAAAGCCGCCTCCTTGGGGTTATAGATGCGGGTTCCGATCAGGTCGGCGGGCACCAGGTCGGGGGTGAACTGGATGCGTTTGAAGCTCGCCCCGATGGCCTCGGCGGTGGTCTTGATGGCCAGGGTCTTGGCCAGCCCCGGCACGCCCTCGATGAGGATGTGCCCACGGGCCAAGAGGGCCACCACCATCCGCTCGAGCATCAAGTCCTGCCCAACGATCACCTTCTTGACTTCCAAAAGCAGCGTGCGCAGCTTGGCGGAAGCGTCCATCACGGCCTGGGGCTCGAGGGAGGGGCGGATTTCGTTGCGGGGCTCGTTCATACATACCTCTAGATGCTGGGGTTTTGCGGCTGCGGCGGGGCCGGGGTGGGCTCGGTGGGGGCCGGTAGCGAGGGGCCGGGCAGGCCGGGGTTGGAGGGCAGACCCGGCTGGATCGGGATCAGCTCGGGGTCGCCGCCGGGGAAGCCGGGCCCGGGGCCGAACCCGGGGCCGGGTTGCTGGCCTTGCTGGGGCTGCTGGCCGGGTCGGGGGAAGCTATAAAGCTGCCCGTCCTGGTAGATCAGGATGGGGCACTCCTCCTGGCCCTGGCCTTGCTGCTGCCCTGGTTGCTGTCCGGGCTGCTGGTTGCCCGGTCCGGGGATGAGCGGGATCATCTCGCGCGGGTCGCCCGGGGCCTGTACCGGCAGGGCGTGGAGCGCCGGGGCCGCTAGTGCTCCCGCCTGGGGCGGAGACGGGGCGCTGAACCGCCCCATCACGAAACCAGCCGCCATCAGCCCGACTCCGACGAGAGCGAACGCCATACTCCGCCCCCAAAAACCCCAGAGGTTTGAATTGTGCCTTGCCATGTCCCAATGTAGAACGTTTTTCTGTGGTGTGTCTGAGACTAGAGCACATTGCGAAGAAAGGGTGAAGCAGCGGGGATCGTACGGGGTACAAAGGCTCGTGGCTGGTGGCGAAAAGCTTTTTCCACAAGCTGCAGGTCACGAGCTACGGGCCCGCTTTTGGCGTTCGACTAACCCTCCACACTTCTCCGCCGGGCCTCCCCGGCTTCGATATGAGCGATGCGCAAGGGCTCGGGGAGGCGGACTTTGGTGGGCAGGGAACGCACCAACTCGAGGCTCTCCGCTATCCCCACCCGGTGCCCCGGCGAGACATAGAGCGGCCCAACGCCCGTCCTCGAGCGGTAGACGTAACCGATCGGTTGACCCCGGCGGTCCAATAGGGGGATGGCGCTTCCCGCTTCCGGCGGCAACTGCCCTTGCGGTCTGCCGTAGAGCAGGCTTTTGGCCACCCCTATGGCGGGCAGGTCGAGGTGGACTCCCAGGTGCGAGGCGATCCCCAGGCCGCGCGGATGGGCGATTCCCTGCCCGTCCACCAGCAGCAATTGGGGAGGCCGGGAAAGCTTGGCGATGGCCGCCAGATAGGAGGGCGCTTCGCGGAAGGAGAGGAAGCCCGGCACGTAAGGGAAGAGGGTGTCGGCATCCAAGGTGGCTCGAGCCACCTCCACCACCCGGTGCTCCTGCCGGTCCCACAGCACCGCTACCGCCACCGATAGGCCTTGTTGGTGGGAAAACCGGGTCGGGTGGGAGGCGTCGAGGGTGGCCACGTAGCGTACCGCGGCGGGGTCGCCGGCCACGATGACCCGCTCGCGCACTTCCTTTTGGATGCGTGCGGCCTCGGTTAAATCTTTGGGGGTGGGGAAGGGCGGGAGGTTCATTGGGCCTACCCTACCCGCAGTCTGGCCCGGCGGGGGTCAGGCAGGTCACGTCCGGGTCTCGTTCAAGTGGCTTCCCGGAGGTTCGCCAAATCCTCGCGGTCGCCGGGGTCAATCCCCTTGAGGAGGGCCAGGTAGTAGCTGGCCCAGGCTACTCGGTACCAATAGACCAGGCTTTCCGCCAAGAGCCCCTCCACCGGGGGTTTGGGTAGCTCGATCACGGTATCTACCCGGGGCTCGAGGATCTCCACCGCCAGCCGGGTGCGCTCGTCGTCCCCGATCACCACTGCGGCCAGCTCGTTGCCCTGCTGGTGCTTGGCCACCTCACCGTCGCCGGGAAACGACCCCTCTAAGGCCGTGACGAAGAACTCGAGCCCCGAGGGGGGCGGGGTGATCGAGAGGCTCTTGCCGATGCGGGCCAGGGTCTGCTGCAAGGCTGCGGCCAGCCCCCCGTAGCGCTCCGAGACCACCCACAAGGGGACGCGCTCGAGCAGATTGTAGGCCAGGAACTTGGCCGGGTTGCGGTCGGTGAAGACCTCCGGGCGCAGGTGCTCGCGCTCGGCCAGAAGGGCTTGGTCTACCCGGGCCAGCTCGTCGGGTTGGCCCGTCGCCAGCAGCAGAAAGCGCAGATAGCGGTAAGGGGAGAGGGCGCTCGCCGCGACGATCACCTCGTCGTTCTCGTGCAAACCCAGCCGTACGATCTGAGCCCCGCCCGCCTCGGCGTAGAGGCCCGCCCCCAGAGCTTCGCCCAGGTCATAGCCGCCCTCCAGGACGAACTGGGTCCCCTGCGGGGTGAGTTCGTGGTTCAGCCAGCGGCGGGCCAGTCGCGCCGCCCACCAGCCCTCCCCGAAACCCACCACGCCATAAGGGGGCAGGTAAGCCTGATCCGGGTTGGGGCCGCTCCCCACCAGGTCGCGCAACTCCAGGGCCAGCCCGCTCATGTCGGACAGGTAGGTCTCCTGCGAGTCGAGGTTGCGCACGCCCTATAGTGTATCCCCTGGGGCTGCTTGTCCGGGGAGGTGAGAGCTGACCGGGGACGCCAGGTAATCCTAAGGGGATTCGAGCGAGGTTTCCTGGGGGTGGCCTCGAGCTAATCGCCCGGATAGCTCCAGCGCTCGCTCCGCCCCACGCTGCGGAAACCCAGCCGCCCATACATCGGCACCAGGTCGTCGTAGGTGCGCAGGACGGCCAGCGGGAAGCGGGTCTGGGCGTCGGCCAGCATGGCCCCTAGCAGCAGGCTGGCGAGCCCCTGGTTGCGCCATTTGGGCAGGGTCGCCACGCTGAAGATGCCCGCCACCCCCGCGAAGGGCCAGATCGCCGCCGCCGCCACCACCAGCCCGTGGACGCGCAGGGCGTACTGCTCGATCAGGCCGGGCGGGCTGAAGAACTCCGGGATGCCGGGTGGGTCCCCGAACACGAAGCGCACCACCTCGAGCGCCTCCTGCCGCTCGAGGGCGGTCGGGGTCGGCCCGATGCGGAGGCCTGGGGGAATCGTGGGGGTTATCTGCCCCCCCAGCGGGCAGGCCATCAGCACGTCTGAGCCCAGCGGGCGGAATCCCACGGCTTTGAGCGCTTCCCGCCAGGGGGCCGGGTCAGAGAGGGGGGGAAGCCGCAGGGTGGCCCGCCCGGGGCGGGCCGGGGGGAGCAGCTTTGCCAGGGCAGCGGGGGGTTCGCTTTCTTCGCACAGCAGCCACTGATGGCCCAAAGAACCTTGCCCCGGGAGGCCCGGCCACCAGGCACACAGCCAAGGCCCTACCCGCTCCACCTGGAAGGCCAGCGACCCGGGATTGTGGCGGCCCAGCTCGAGCCAGCCCTGGCACTCGTTCTGCCAGGCCAGGTGGCGCCAGGAGTTTTCGTCCATGTCGGTTCAGCGCAAGAGGGGCCGGGCCAGCCCCGGCCACAGCTCGGCGGCGAAAAAGGCCACGATGGCGTAGCGGATAAAGGCCCCCCAGCCCTGGTTGCGGAGTTCGCCCATCCCCATCCCCAGGCCCACGTACACCCCGAACACCAGCGCTAATCCCAGCCCCGCGAAGATCAGCCGTTTGGGCCAGGTCTGCGGGGCGCTAAAGTTGGCGTTGCTGAATAAAAGCCCGGCCACCAGCCCCAGCGCCACCCCCACATCCTTGCCCCCGGCAATGCTTAGGAATAGCAGGAAGATCGCGGCGAAGGCCCGCAAGAAAGTAGGGGGTAACTCGCGCACCGGGAAGTAGACCCCCGCCAAGGCCAGCCCTACCCCGATCAGTAGACCGCCCAGCACGTCGGAGAGGAAATGGACGCCCAGGTAGATCCTCGAGAGCCCGATGAGCCCCACCAGCACCAC
>DASTSL010000091.1:0-16111 GCA_035760705.1 Meiothermus sp.
GCGCTCGAGGGCCTCCATCGCCGCGTCAATGCGGCTGCCAATATCGGGCTGTTTGGCGTTGGCTTTGATGTCCGACCAGCGGGCCTCCTTGGGCACCCAGTAGATGCCCTCGGCGGTGTACTCGTCGCGGTCTTCGGCGGCTTCCTCGCCGTACTCGGCCTTCACTTGCTCATAGTGCTCCTCGAAGGCATCCGAGATGTACTTGAGGAAGATCAGCCCCAGCACCACGTGCTTGTACTCGGCGGCGTCCATGTGGCCACGCAGTTTGTCGGCGGCGGCCCACAATGTCGTTTCTAATCCCTGAGTTGCCCCGTTGTCCTTGCCGTTCGATGCGGGTTTAGCCATAGTCGGCTAACAGTTTACCGACTCGAGAGTTGCAACAGCCAAGTTAGCTCGAGCGGCCCAAAAACCCCTTCCACCACTTCCCGCTGTCCTTCAAAATCCGTCGCTGAGTGGCGTAATCGGTGTAGTAGAGCCCGAAACGCTTGTCGTAGCCCTCGGCCCACTCGAAGTTGTCCATCAGGCTCCAGGCGAAGTAGCCCTTCAAGGGTGCGCCCTGGCGGATGGCTTGTAGACAGGCCTCGAGGTGAAGCTGGTAATACCTCGTCCGGCCTGGGTCGTGAATCTCTTCGTTCTCGAGCACGTCCGGGTAGGCCGCGCCGTTCTCGGTGATGTGGAGTTCTTTCACCGGGTAGTCCTGAGCCAGCCGCACCAGCAGATCGGTGAGCGACTGGGGGTACACCTCCCAGCCCATGTGGGTGTAATCGCCCTCGGGCTTCACCTGTTCGACGTTGAGCGGCTGGGCACCCCTTTTGTGCCGGGCCACGAAACGGCTGTAGAAGTTCACCCCCAGAAAATCAATCGGGGCGGCGATGGATTCCATGTCCCCGGCTTGAATCCTGGGGGGAAAGAGGGGGCCCTGGAGGAACCTGGGGAAGTTCAGGCGAAACTCCGCCAGGATGTCCTCGGGGTAGCCCCGGCCATAGATGGGGTCGGTGAACCAGCGGTTGAAAAACCCGTCCACGCGCCGTGCGGCGGCGATATCTTGGGGGTTCTGACTTGCTGGGTAGGTGGGCTGGTAGTTATTCGTGAGGCCCACCTTGGCCCCCGGCACGTTAGCCCGGATCAGCGGCACGGCCCTGCCGTGGGCCAGCAGGACGTGATGGGTGGCCTGGACGGCCTTTCGCACCTCCTTCACCCCCGGCGCGTGAAGGCCGTTGCCGTAGCCCAGGTAGCAGAACACCCAGGGTTCGTTGAAGGTGATCCAGTGTTTGACCCGGTCGCCCAGGTGTCGGGTGGCGACGCTGGCGTACTCGAGATAAGCCTCTATCGTAGCCCGGTTCGGCCAGCCGCCTGCCTCCTGGAGGGTTTGGGGCAAATCCCAGTGGTAAAGCGTGACCCAGGGGGTGATTCCTTTCTTCAGCAGTTCGTCCACCAGCCGGTCGTAAAAGCCCAGTCCCTTCTCGTTCACCTGCCCCCGGCCTTGCGGCAGGATGCGTGGCCAGGCCAAAGAGAAGCGGTAAGCGTTCATCCCCAACTCAGCCATGAGCCGCACGTCTTCCGCGTAGCGGTGGTAGTGATCGCAGGCCATATCGCCGCTGTGGTTTTGGTGGGTCTTGCCGGGGGTGTGGCTGAAGGTGTCCCAGATGCTCTGGCCCCGGCCATCCTCGTGCACCGCCCCTTCGATCTGATACGAAGCCGTAGCCGTGCCCCAAATAAAGCCGCGGGGGAAGTCGTTGCGCTCGAGCCCCATTGTGCCCAGCATACGTCAGCCTTCATACTCGTTTCACCGGTCCAGGGGATAGTCCCCTCGGGAAATGATTCCCAAGACAGATCACCTTTCGGGTAAAGGAGGACGATGAAGACGTATCTGAAAGCCCTTGCGCTGGCGGGAACCCTGCTTTCTTTGGCCTCGGCCCAGGGGCAGGTACAGAGGGTCACGGTTGCGCTGTACGAGATGGGGTTCAAGCCCGGCCAATTGCAGCTCAAGGCCGGTGTACCCGCCGAGATCACCCTGCGCAACGCGGGTAAAGCCGCCCACGAATTCCAGGCCTACCTGAACCCCAAGACCGCGCCCAAGGGCGAGAGCAGCTGGGATGCTTACCTTGAGCAGAACACCCTTTGGTTGGGCGGTAAGGCCCAGCTCGAGATCGGGGGCAGGACCATGGACGCCAGCAAGTGGATCGAGGTTATGCTCAAGCCCGGCGAGCAGGCGGTGTTGCGCTTCACCCCGGTCAAAAAGGGCAATTACGAACTCGGCTGTCACCTGCCCGGTCACTACGAGGCCGGTATGCGGGGCAGCGTGGTGGTGCGGTAGCGCAAAAGCTGTATAAAAGCTCGGCCACCGTTGTGGCCGAGCTGACCCCGGGTTCACCGGTTCGCGCCGGGGGTGGGGGCTTCGGGAATGCCCCGCCACTCGACGAGCATCACCACTGCGACGATCAGGAAGAAGACGAGGTTGGCTCCGTTCACGGCGAAGAAGCTGAAGAGCCCGAAGGCCGGGAAGATCAGGGCCCCGATGGCCGCCAGGGCGTACACCGTGCCGATTAGCAGCGAAGCGGCTGGCAGGTAGTCGGGGCGAAGGCCGCGTAGGCCAGCAGGACGCCGGTGATCAAGTAGACGATCTCGAGCGCGGTGTTGGTGGGCAGGATGCTCAGCATCCCTCCCGCCGGGACGAAGAAGAGTCCCAGAATCCCGAGCACCAAGAAGATCAGGCCGGAGAACAGGGCAATCAGACGGGTGACTGACATCGCTCGCACCTCCTTTCATTTTTCGCGGGGAGCCCGATAAAAGGACGCGAGGCTCGCCCACGAACGTATAGGGTCGGTGCGATAACCTCTTTTGATCTACCCCTTCAGTGCCGAGTTGCCCAGATGTATTTGTCGGTGTTCAAAGGGGGGCTTTCTTGCTAAATCTAGGCTTGCGTTTTTCCTTGAGCGACTCGAGCCCCTCCCGCGCGTCCGGCCCCTTGAAGCCGAGGAACTCGAGGGCCAAGCTCGCGTCGAAGGTCGGCCCGGCCAGCCGCAGCCAGTTGTTGAGCGCGTACTTGGTCCAGCGGATCGCGGTCGCGGAGCCCTGGGTGAGCTTTTGGGCCAGCTCGAGGGCCTTGGCGTACACCTGATCGTCGTCCACGCACAGCGAGACCAGCCCCAACCGCTCGGCCTCCTCGCCGCTCATGGGTTCGTTGAGCAACAGGTAATACTTCGACTTGTTCAGCCCGATCAAAAGAGGCCAGATGATCGCGGAATGGTCGCCCGCCGCCACCCCCAGCCGGGTGTGTCCGTCGAGGATACGGGCTTTTTTGCCCGCCACGGTGATGTCCGAGAGGAGGGCCACCGCGAGCCCCGCGCCCACCGCCGGGCCTTCGATGGCCGCCACCACTGGTTTGGAGCAATTGAGCACGTTATAGACGAGGTCCCTGGCTTCCTTCCAGACCCGCACCAGGGTCTCGTAATCGCCGATCATCTCCTCGATCATCGCGAAGTCGCCCCCAGCGCTGAAGGCCCCGCCCTCGCCCCGCACCAGCACCGCCCCGATGTCTTCGTCGCCGTCTATGTCGCGCCAGACGTAGGCCAACTCGCGGTGCATGGCGGCATCGGCGGCGTTGAGGCGGCCCGGGTTGGAGAGGATGACCTCGAGCACCCCCTCGCTCGGCTCGGCAAACTTGAGGCGGGAGTAGGCGGATTTCCAGTCGTTCATGGGTAAGAGCTTATAGCGAATGGCGGATCGCCAAAAGCTATCCCCCTAAGTGCTACGCACCCTGCCCCCCTTGTTGGGTGCCGAATGCTTCGCATCGAATGCTTCGCATCGAGCACCAGGATGCAGAGCGCTAAAGGGGTTATCGCACCCCCAACAACAGTTCAACCGTGAGCTGATCCAAGCGCTCGAGTGCGGGCCCCCGCTCGGCCAGGGCTTCGCGGTCGAAGGTATAGGCTTTCAGGGCTTCGGCATTCTTTTGGCTATACTTCTTGGTGAGCTTGGAAAGCCCGGCGTCCTGCACCTTGTAGGCCTTGATGAGGGCCTGGATCTCCTTGTCGGCGTTGAACTGCGCGGCCTTCTCCTTGAGGATCAAGTAGGTGCGCATGCAGCCCTTAGCGAACTCCCAGACCCCGGCTTCATCCTCGGTGCGCAGGGCGTGGGCGTCGAAGTGGCGGGGGCCGTCATAGCCCGAGTCCTCGAGCAGCTTCACCAACAAGAAGGCCGTCTTGAGGTTCTCCGCACCAAAGCGCAAGTCCTGGTCGAAGCGGCTCATCTTCTGGTCGTTGAGATCAATGTGGAAGAGCTTTCCGGCGTCGATGGCCTGGGCCACGGCATGAACGAAGTTGAGCCCGGCCATCGTCTCGTGGGCGACCTCGGGGTTCAGGCCGAAGAGGTGGGGCTTGTCGAGGGTGGCGATAAATCCCAGGGCCGCCCCCACCACCGGCAGGTAGATGTCACCCCGGGGCTCATTGGGTTTGGGCTCGAGGGCGAACCGATAGCCGTAGCCCTGATCCTCGCTGTACTCGGCCAGGAAATTGAGCGCCTCGCGCAGGTAGGCCAGGGCGTCGAGGGTGTTGGTTCCGGCGTCCACCTCGGCCCCCTCGCGCCCGCCCCAGAACACGTAGGTCTTGGCCCCCAACTCGGCCCCCAGGTCCATCGCGTTCATGGTCTTCTGGATCGCGTAGGCCCGAATCCGCGCGTCGGCGTTGGTAAAGGCCCCGTCCTTGAACACCGGGTCGGCGAAGAGGTTGGTGGTCGCCATCGGCACCACCAGGCCGGAATCTTTGAGGGCTTTTTTGAAGCCCTTGAGAATCTTGTCCCGTTCGGACTTGCTGGCATCCATCGGGATCAGGTCGTTATCGTGCAGGTTGACCCCGTACACCCCCAGCTCGCCCAGCTTGCGCACGATGTACTCGGGGGAGAGCGGTTTGCGGGTGGGGTTGCCGAAGGGGTCGCGCCCGAGGTTGCCCACCGTCCACAGGCCGAAGGTGAACTTGTCGGAGGGTTTGGGGGTGTAGTCTGCCATGGGTTTGCTCCTTCAAAAAGGGTCTTTAGATTCGGTAGGGCGCGCAGAGCGCACTCTTGAAGTATGACGTAGGACTTAGGGCGTTTTGCGTTCAGCGTCTAACCCTCTGCTCTGCCTTGTGCCTCAAGCGTTCGGCACTCTTTTGGGCATCACCCCGCCGATGATCATGCCCAGCACGTCGTCGTGCGTGACGTCTTGGGTGTTGACGGTCCCCACGATCCGCCCGTTCTTCATCACGGTGAGCCGGTCGGCCAGGTCAAAAACGTCGTGCAGGTCGTGGCTGATCAGGAAAATCCCCACCCCCTCGGCCTTGAGGGCTTTGATGAGTTCGCCCACCTTCTGGGTCTCCTCCGGCCCCAATGCGGCGGTGGGTTCGTCCATGATCAGGATTTTGGCCTTGAAGTGGATGGCCCGCCCGATGGCGACGGTCTGGCGCTGCCCGCCGGACATGTTGGCGACGGGAACCCGCAGGCTGGGGATCCTCACCCGCAGCCGGTTCAAGACATTGCGGGCCTCGAGTTCCATAACGTCTTCGTCGAGCACCACCCCGCGCACCTTCTCCCGGCCCAAGAAGACATTGGCGACCGCATCGAGGTTATCGGCCAAGGCTAGGGTCTGGTAGATGGTCTCGATCCCGTAGCGCTGGGCGTCTTGCGGGCTGCTGATCTTGACTTCCTGCCCGTCCACGAAGATCTGCCCGCTATCGGCCTGGTAGGCCCCTGAAAGCACCTTGATGAGGGTGGATTTCCCCGCCCCGTTGTGGCCTAAGAGGCCTACTACCTCGCCGGGGTAGAGGTCAATGCTGGCGTTATCGAGTGCTTGGTTGCCGCCAAAGCGCAGAGAGATGTTTTTCATTTCGACAAGGGGCGTCATGCTAGCCTCCGAGCTTGAATGGGCCCTAGCTCCTTCGGTTCTTCAGATACACCGTATTCCAGATGACTGCGGCCAAGAGTACTACTCCCAGCACTACGTTTTGCCACTCGGTAGGGAGGCCCAAGAGCACCATGCCCCCCCGCAAAGAGGACATCAGCAAAGCGCCCATGGCTGCTCCCACGATGGTTCCACTACCCCCGGCTAAAGCCGTGCCTCCGATCACTGCGGCGGCGATTACGTCCAGCTCGAGCAGATTCCCCATGCTGTTGGTCACGAAATTGAGCCGAGCAGCTTGTACTGCCCCGGCCAGCCCCGCCAGCAGGCCCATCAAGGCGAAGACCCACACCAGCATCCGCCGCACGTTGATCCCGGCCAGGAGGGCGGCTTCGGGGTTCCCCCCGATGGCGAAGATATAGCGCCCGAAGCGGGTGTTGAGGGTCATCCAATTGAGTCCGAAAAGCACCAGCAGGGTGATCAGCACTGGAACCGGGATGCCTCGAGGGATGTCGGTGCCGGGGTAGGTATAAGCGTTCATCACCAGCACGAAAGCCAGGGTGAGCACCAGCAAGAAACCCATGACCAAGCCCTCGGCCCACACCGGGCGAACCGGCAGCCCGTTCTTCTGGCGGCGGCTACGGTTAGAGAGGGCCTGATAGACGATGAAGAGCATCACCACTCCCCCCACTACCCAGGTCCAGGTTTCCCCGATCGATCCGTTAAGCCCGCCTCCCAGCACCTTGAAGTTATCGTTGAGTGGCCCGATGGTGCGCCCGCTGGCGACGATAAAGGTGGCGTTGCGGAAAATGAGCAGCCCGGCCAGCGTGACCACGAAGGCCGGAACCCCCCAGTAAGCCACCCAGTACCCCTGGAAGGCCCCGATCAGCGCGCCCAGCAACAAGCCTGCCAAGAGGGCCAGAAGCCAGTGGCCGCCCCAGCCCAGCGGGGGAACCGTCTGGATCAGGGCCATGATCATCCCGCTAAAGCCCAAGACCGAGCCCACCGAGAGGTCGATCTGCCGGGTCACGATCACCAGCACCATGCCCCCCACCATGATCCCTACCACGGCGGTTTGCACCGAGAGGTTCCAGAGGTTTTGTGCGCTCAAGAACTGGCCCGGCTGGTTCACGGTGAGCAGCTGGAAGACCGTCCAGACCGCGATCAGCACGATCAACATGGTCAGGATCCGACCGTCCACCCGGAGGCTTTGAAAAACGCTCTCGGTGCCGGCTCTATTACGTTGCATCTGCATAGCCTCTGCCCCTTTCGCTAACGCTGATTGAGCCTATATTAGGGCGGTTTGCAGGATTGCTGCACTACAGGAGGGCAAACTGCCTTCCCCACTAGGGTTTCTCCCCCGGATTCGCTGCGGTTACCGCCCTGGTCAGTCGGATCAGTTTGCCGCGAACTCCTGGCCGAGGGTTGGGTGCCCCCTTTCAGGCAAGGGAGACGGGATGGCCGGGGTTCGTTCAGCGCTTCGTGGGGTGTCAGGTTACGGGATTCAAAAAGGGGTGGGCTGTAGCCCACCCCTCGCGGCTTCGGCGGATCAGCGGCAGGCGGCGGGGGCGCTCGAGCCGCTCACCCCTTGGCAGAGGGCTTCCTTGGAGATCCAGCCCGCCTTGAGCACCACATCGAGGTTCTGGCGGGTGATGGGAATGGGCTTGAGCAGCAGGGCGTTCATCTTGACCTTGTTGGGGCCGTCGGCGAACACGGTGCGACCGGGGAGCTTTTCCTTGGCTGTGCCTCGAGCCATCAGCACCGCGGCTTCGGCGGCTCTTTTGCCCAGTTCGCGGGCGTCCTTCCAGACGCTCACGGTCTGCTGCCCTCGGGCCACGCGGTTGAGGGCGGCCTGGTCGCCGTCCTGCCCCGAGACCGGGACCTTACCGGCCAGACCCACCGCGGCCAGCGCGGCCACCACGCCCCCGGCAGTGCCGTCGTTGGAGGCCACCACCGCGTCTACTTTGTTGCCGTTGGCGGTGAGGATCTGCTCCATGTTGCGCTGGGCCACTTCGGGCTTCCAGCCTTCGGTGTACTGCTTGCCCACCACCTTGATGTCGCCCTTGTTGATGGCGGCCTGGAGCACCTCGAGCTGACCCTTGTGCAAAAAGTCGGCGTTGGGGTCGGTGTTGGCACCCAGGATGAAGACATAGTTGCCCTTGGGCTTTACGGCATATACCGCCCTGGCCTGCATCCGGCCTACTTCCACGTTGTCGAAGGTGATGTAGTAGGCGTAGTCGTTCTCGATCAGGCGGTCATAGGCCACCACCGGGATCCCGGCGGCCTTGGCCTTTTCGATGGCGGGCAGGATGGCATCTTTGTCCCAGGCCAGGATGATCAAGGCGTTGGCCCCGCGCGAGATGAGGGCGTCAATGTCGTTGAGCTGCTTCTCCGAGGAGCTTTGCGCGTCGGCGCTGATATAGTCGGCTCCCATGCGGCCCAGTTGTTGGCGGATGGCAGCTTCGTCAATCTTCCAACGCTCCTCCTGGAAGTTGGCCCAGCTCACCCCCACGATCACTTTTTTCTGAGCGAATGCCGGCACCGCCAAGAGTAGGACAAGCGCGATTACCTTGAGGAATAGTTTCATATTCTCTCCTCCGAACCACTACGTCTCCGAACCACTACGTCTCCGAACCACTACGTCTATGAACCCGGAGTGGTGCAAAGACGCCCCCAGCCGAGATCTTCCGGCTTAGAGACCTCTCCTGACCAACGAGTCGAAGCTCTGGGGCGGAATCAGTTCCGCCAGCTTTCTTAAGTTGTTCGACTCGAGCTAGAAAATACCGTATTCGTCGGTGACTGTCAATTAGCGGGGAAGCTTCGAGCCCGAGGCCAGGGGAAGGAGAAAAGGGCATTATACGGGTTCATTTCGGGGTAATGACAGTGGAAAATCCCGGCTAGGGGTCGGTGGATCGGGGGGTATAGGGTTGGGCTCCGCTGGCGCGGTCGAGGACGATAAACTGGTTGGCCTTTAGCTCCTGCCAGTCTCCCCATTCCCCGCCCGGCCACTGTACCCGCACCCGGACCGTCTCGGCTCTACCCAGCCCGAAGTGGAGAAAACCCAGACCCCCGCTGGCATGGCCGCCGCCTATGGTGTGCTCGCGACGCAGGATGCGGTCGCCTAGTTGAACCTCGAGCCAGGCCCCCACCGCGTCGCGGTTGCCGCCGGGCTGCCGTAGGCGGATCTGGAGCCAGTTTCCCAGCGGTTTGGGGGCGTTTGCACTCCCCGCGCCCACGTTGCGCCAGACCTGGGCATCGTCCAGCCGGTTCACCACCACCACGTCCAAGAGCCCGTCCGCGTTGAGGTCCACCACCTGGGCTCCCCGCCCGCGCAAAAAGCTGGCCAGCCCGGCCTTATCCCCGGCTTCCTGAAAGCTCCCGTCCGGCTGGCCCAATAGCAGGTTGTTGGGGTCTTTGGCCGCCGCATCCTTCATAAAGCCCACGTTTCCCTTGGCGACGAAGAGGTCAATGAGCCCGTCGTTGTTGACATCCTCGAACTGGGCGTGCCAGGCGGTGGACATGTGCACGTCGCCGCCGGTGTAGGGGCGGTGGGCGGTGGCCCCCCGCCGGAAGGCGATGTCCGAGTAGATTGGTCCCTTGGCCCCGGCTTGCAGGGCCTGGAGCTTGTTGTCGCCCATGCTCGAGAGGAAGTACACCGGGTAGCCCTGGCCCAGCAGGTCATAGCTGGCGATGCCCATGCCCCAGATTTGCAACCGCTTCCAGCCCTCGGCCTCAGCGAAGAGGCGGGGCGGCTGGCCGGGAACGATCTGCCAGAGCTGCTCTTGGCCTTTGCCCGCGTAGTACTCGCGGTCATTGCTGATCCGCAAGGACGGCGTACCCGAGCGATTCCAGTCACTGAAGAGCATCGAGAGGGCACAGTAGCTGGGCTCGAGCGGGATCGGCGCGGCATAGCCCTTGCCAAAAGGGCGGTAGAGCGCGTTGCCCTTGCAGCTTCCCCAGGGAAACTTGGTCTCGCGGTTGATGTAGTTGCCAAAAGCCAGCGTGGGCCACTCCTGACCCCTCTCCCAGGTCGCGGAAAAAGCCGTGGTCCACTCCCGGTCCGATCTGAACCCCCAGGCTTCGTTGGCCCGCTCGAAACGGCAATTCCCCAGGCCGCGCATGAGGAGCTTCTCCCCGGCGCGGAGCAAGACCACGTCGGTTTTTCCATCCCCGTCCACGTCCAGCGGATAGGCTCCGATCACGTTATCGGCCTCGAGCCCCGCCGCTTCTTCGCGGAACTTCAAGGCCCCGCCCAGCGGGCTCAGGTTGCGGTAGAACTTGGCCCGGTTGCTCCCGCCCGAAAGCAGCAGATCCGGCAGGCCGTTATCGTCGCAGTCGAAGGCCGCCACCCCGCCCCCCACCATGAAATCCCCGTCGTAGCGGCTATTCAAGCCGGAGCTTTGAGTTTCCTCCAGGAAATTCGCGATGGGCGTTTGGGCGAAACCCAAACCGCACAGGATGAGAAGAGCGAACCCGAAGGCTCTCGAGGGGGAGGCATTCATGGGAGTTCCTTTTTCCGATAGACTAAGTCGCGCCAGGGGATAGAGCAAGACAGGGGTTGGGGTGATGAGCCCCCGGCTTTGGGTAGGTGCAGTTCCCCAGTGCGCTACCCGCCTCTATAGCTGGTCAAACGATGAAGACCTGGAGCGACAAAGCCATGTTCGATTTGGCCCGCAAGTTTTTCTGCGGCTTGGCGGTCGTCATCGGGATGGCTTCAGCCCAGAAGCTCGAGCCCTGGATCGCCGAGCGTACCCCCGCCCTCGAGCAGGCCGTCTCCCACCTACCCCAAGCCTCCCCCGGCCCGCTCGCCTGGGACACCCTGGGCGAGATCGAGCGCCTCGAGCTTCTAGGCATCCAGACCCAGATGTTTAGCCCGCCCCGAGCCGCCCGGGCCCTGGCTTTGCTCTCGGTCGCCCTGAACGACACCCTAGCCCTCTTGGGCGAAGCCGGGGCCGAGCGCAACGTGGCCCTGGCTTACGCCGCCCAGGAGGTGATGCTCTACCTCCACCCGACATTCCCCAACCTCAAGGACGGGGTGCGGGAGACGGTGGCCGACATCCGGGCCAAAGCCGAAGGAGCGGGGGTCGCCAAGGAGGTTTTGCAGGGTTCGGCTCGAGTGGGTTTTCTGGTGGGCAGGCAGGTGGTGGACTTCGCCCGCAAGGACGGCTACAGCCATCAGGCGATCCCACAGTACCCCCCGGCTGCACCGGGGGTCTGGGTGCTCCCGCTCGGGCGGCCCGCCGCCGAGCCCGGCTGGGGTCAACTCACGCCCATCGGCATCGCTAAAGATCAGTTGGCCGAAGCTTCGCCTCCCCCTGCCTGGGACTCCCCCGAGTACGAGCAGGAGCGCAAACTCTTCTGGGAGGAGCAAAAGAGACTCGACGATAAGGGCCGCGAGATTGCCGACAAGTGGGCCGGTGACCCCGGCACCGTCACGCCCGCCGGATTGTGGCAGGAACTCGCGGTGCGGATGCTGCGCGATAAAGCCTCGAGCCCGGAGGCGGCTGTAAATGTCCTGGCCTCGCTCAACGTGGCCATGCACGACGCCTTTATCGCCTGCTGGAAGGCCAAGTTCACCTACTACACCGCCCGGCCCAACCAGTGGGTGAGCACCTTTGATAAAACCTGGAAACCCTATCTCCGCACGCCGCGTTTCCCGGCTTACCCCTCGGGCCACTCCACCGTGAGCGGAGCCGCGGCACGGGTGCTCGAGCACTACTTCCCCGGCGAGGCCACCCTCTTCGAGGGGATGGCCCAGGAGGCTTCGTACTCGCGGATCATCGCCGGGATCCACTGGTTTGTGGACGGTAAAAATGGGCTGGATCTAGGCCGCAAGGTGGCGGAACAGGTGCTCAAGGGCCGCTGACACGTATAGCTACAAGCGATGAGCGATGAGACCAATCGGTTACTCGAGGGCCGCTACGTAGCGGCCCTCGAGCAGGAAGGGGAAGAAGGCCCCGGCCAGGTTGCTGAGGGGCAGCACGTCCTCGCTCAGCGCATAGCCGAGCCGCTCCATCCACTCCCGCCGAAGCTGGCAGCGATGCATCAGGGCCGGGTCGAGGCGCCCCAGTTTCCCTCGCAAATCGCCGTCGGCCAGCACGATCCCGTCCTCCATGTTGATCACCGCGACCGAGTTTCGCGGCACCGGGATGATGTCTTGCTGGATGGCGTAGCCGGATCGGAGTGCGACCCGCGAGCCTTCCGCGAAGGGCGAGTGCAGCCACTCCTCGAGATGGATCAGATGCCCAGGGTTGAGGGCCAAGTCCCAGGTTTCGGCTTTGGCTTTCTGGGCGGCGGCGAACACTTCCCCGGTGCTCACCCCTACCCGCAAGGCCGCATACCAGGCCCGCACCACCTCGAGATAGTTGGTCACCAGCTCGAGATACCCGTCGGCATCGGGGTCATTCCGCCGCACCAGCCGACCCGCCCGGCAGGTCAGGCCACCCAGCACCCCCAAGGCCACCTGGGCATACTCGCCCCGTACCAGCCGCTCGTTGCGCGGGCTTCCCAAGCCGCTGGGGATGGTTGGCCCGAAGTTCACCATCGGATGACAGGTCAGCTCGAGGCCGTACGAGACCAGATTTCCTGCTGCCTCGCGCTCGGTCATGCCCTCGCGCAAGCCCCGCAACCAGTTCAGGATGGCCGCGCTGGTGAGGCTCGAGCCGTACTCGGCCAGGCGGATCTGCTCGGGCTCGAGGGTGGCTCGCAACCCCGTTTCCGGGTGCATCAACAGGTCGTTGGCGTTCTCCGGCTCGCTTCCGCAGACCTCCTGCAAGGCCGCCACGAGGTAAAAGGGAACCTCCGGCCTCGGTAGAGGCTTCCAGCCCAGCACCCCGACGCGCAGCCCTCGAGCCAATCCGGCTTTCCTCAATAGCGCGATCAGGTCGGGCTCGCCCCAGTCCTGCCCGGGCAGGCTAAAGGGGGTGAACAGCGCGACCTCGGCTTCCAGGTTCAGCTTCATCGGTGCGTAACCCAGGTTCTCGTTGCCCACCAACAAGGTGGACTTCGGCCCCTGCACCCACAAGGCTTCCTCGAACCGCGGATCAAACCCGGTGAGCCAGGCCAGGTTAGCGCCGTGCTCCCGGTCAGCATAGATCAGTAGCACATCAAAACCCGCAGCAATCCGGGCCTGCTCGAGCCGCTCATACCGCCGCTCATACACCCCTCTGGGAATCTCCGGCACCTCTGCGGGTACTTCTAAGGGAGGAGGCTCGAGCTGTATAGGTTTCACCCTTCCATCCTAGTCTTCCGAGCGTTCCTCTGCGCTACCCCTTCCGTCTTGCCAAGGGTATGGGTGTGGAAGAGCCATGAATCCGCGCGCTTGGTCAGAGAGGGTAAGGGGAGTGTGAGGGGTAATGCCTAACGCCATGCTTCAAGCCAGCCAGAGCCCGTCTCTCCCTACGCCCTAACTGTGAAACAGGCAGCAGGGCTCAATCTACTCTTTGCGCGACAGTCGAGGTGTGGCTTACAATCCCTCTGACATGGCCTTATTCGCCGTGGACAAACCGCTCGGCATCACCTCCCACGACGTGGTGGACGCCGCCCGTAAACGCCTAGGAACCCGCCGGGTGGGGCACACCGGGACGCTCGACCCGCTGGCAACGGGAGTGCTGATCCTGGCGAGCAACACCTCGACCAAACTGGTTCCCTTCCTCTCCGCCGAAGACAAGGAATACCTGGCCTGGGTCTCCTTCGGCGCGACCACCGAGACCCTCGACGCCGAAGGCCCGGTTACGGCGGAGGTCCCGGCACGGTTTAGCAGAAAAGACCTCGAGACTACCCTCCCGCGCTTCCTCGGCCTCAGCGAGCAGATGCCCCCGGCGTATTCGGCGGTCAAGGTCGGTGGGGTCAAGGCTTATGAGGCCGCCCGGAAGGGGGAGAGCCTGGAACTCACCCCCAGACCGGTCAAGTACCTCGAGGCTACCCTCCTGGCCTTCGATTTGGCCCCCAAAACCTACCGCATCGGCCCCTCGCCAAACGGCTGGGAGATCGCCCCACGGGGCCGCCTGGTCCAGCTTCCCAAGGCGCTCGGGGAGTACCCCACCGCGGTGATCCGCCTGGTGGTGGGCAGTGGAACCTACGTGCGGGCCTTCGCCCGCGACCTGGGGGAGATGCTGGGGAGCAAAGCCTTCTTGTCGGGACTGGTACGAACCCGGGTGGGCCGGGTGGGGCTCGAGCGCTGTGTGCCCCTCGAGAAAATTGACCCGGAGCACCCCTTAGAGGAGACCCAGGCCCTTTCCTTCCCGCTGGTGCAGCTCTCCCACACCGAGGCTAAGCGGGTGCTCGAGGGCGTTCCGCTCCCGATTCCCGCCCAGGGGTATGTGGCCCTGGTAGACAACCGCCGCAAGCTCATCGCCATCGCCGAGGGTGACGGCTTCAAGCTCAAGATCAAGCGGGTGTTCAAGGAGTGAGAGGAAAGAGGAAAGGGTTAGAGAGGTCAGTGAAAGGCTTTTAGCTCTTAGCTAACGGCTAACGGCTAACCGCCGAACTGCTCCCTGTCCTCTGTCCCTTATCTTTCCTCTTTCCTCTGTAGATCGAACGTCTCCTTGATAATCGGCGTGGATAGCACCACCGAGGTGCGGGTGCTGCCGAAGACACTCATCTGCTGGATGAGTTCTTGCAGGTGGGCGATGGATCGGGCCACCACCCGGGCCACGAACGAGGATTCTCCGGTCACGAAGTAGCACTCGCGCACCTCGAGTTTTCCTCGGGCGAACTCCACCACCTGGTTATAGCGGGTGGGCGGGGCGGCCACCTCGATGAGGGCGGTGATCTCGTAGCCGAGCCGGGCCGGGTCCAGGCGAACCCCGTAGCCGGTGATGATCCCGCTATCCTCGAGCCGCCGTACCCGCTCGGTGACGGCGGGGGTAGAAAGCCCCACCCGGCGGCCCAGCTCACTATAGGAGAGCCGGGCGTCTTGTTGCAGTTCGTGCAGGATGGCCAGGTTGATGGGGTCGAACAGCCGCTGAGCCTCGGAAGCCATATCCAAGATTAAGCTTAACGAGCCGTAACTGATTTTTTGGTTCAGCCTTAAGTTCGACATTCCTTTGCCCTCTCAGACGTCCTACACTTTCGGGAAAAGAGGTGAAATATGGTCATCGGAGTGCCCAAGGAGATCAAGACGCTCGAGAACCGCGTAGCCCTGACGCCCGGTGGGGTCACCAGCTTAGTGCGGCGCGGCCATAAAGTACGGGTCCAGCAAAATGCCGGGGTCGGTTCGGGGATCTCGGACAACGAATACCAAGCTGCCGGGGCCGAGATCGTTATGGCCGACGAGGCCTGGGCCGCCGACTTGGTGGTCAAGGTCAAGGAGCCCATCGCCGAGGAGTACCGTTACCTACGCGACGGCTTGCTTCTCTTCACCTACTTGCACCTGGCCGCCGACGAAGCGCTCACCAAGGCCCTCTTGGCGGGCGGAACCACCGGGATCGCCTACGAGACGGTGCAGCTCGAGGACGGCTCGCTCCCGCTGCTGGTGCCGATGAGCGAGGTTGCGGGGCGGATGGCTCCCCAGGTGGGGGCGGCGGCCTTAGAGAAGCCCCACGGCGGGCGGGGGGTGCTGTTGGGCGGCGTTCCCGGCGTGGCCCCGGCCAGCGTGGTCATCATCGGCGGGGGCGTAGTGGGCACCAACGCCGCCAAGATTGCCCTCGGCATGGGCGCTCAGGTGACCATCCTGGAGCTTTCCAAAGCCCGCTTGCAGTACCTCGACGACATCTTTGGCGGGCGGGTGATCACCCTGGCTTCCACCGAGGCCAACATCGCGGCCTCGATCCGCCACGCCGACCTGCTGATCGGCGGGGTGTTGATCCCCGGCGCGAAGGCCCCCAAGCTGGTCACCCGCGACATGCTCTCGACCATGAAAGAGGCCTCGGTGATCGTGGACGTGGCGGTGGACCAGGGTGGCTGCGTGGAGACCATCCACCCCACCACCCACGCCAACCCCACCTATGTGGTGGACGGGGTGGTCCACTACGGGGTGGCCAACATGCCCGGCGCGGTGCCGCGCACCAGCACCTTTGCCCTCACCAACCAGACCCTGCCCTACCTGATCCGGCTGGCTGAGAAGGGCCTGGACGCCCTGCGCGAAGACCCAGCCCTGATGAAAGGGCTCAATACCTTCGGCGGGAAGTGCACCTATAGGGGCGTGGCCGAAGCCTTCAACCTGCCCTACACCCCGGCTGAATCCCTGCTGGGCTGAAGCGCGGGAGATTTGGGTCATTTGGGCCGGTCCGGGCGCGG
>DASTSL010000092.1:0-25100 GCA_035760705.1 Meiothermus sp.
GGTAGGTGCGCGGGCCCTGCTCCTTGTACTCCTCGTAGACCCGCACATCATAGCATCCTGTAGGCTCCAGAGGGGTGAAGCGCTCCCCCAGGCCGTAGAGGGTCTCCCTTGCCCCAGGCGTGAGCGCGCAACGCAGCCGGGTCACCCGGCCATCCTCCAGCGCCAGCCAGCCTAGCCGCGCCGAGCCGTGATAGCCCCCCCTGGGCCCCTGCACGGCCAGGGCCAGCGTGGTGAGATTTACCTGCACCTCCAGGCCCTCCGCCACCACCCGCAGGGTCCCGCTCTCCTCTTCGACCCCGCAGGGCAGGCCCTCTAGGGTTGTGGGCTCGAGGGAACCGACGCAGAACTCGGCCCTGCACACTCCCTCGAGCGGGAAGCTCAGGGCGAGCATGGCCCGCGCCCCCGCCTCCCCCGCGAGGTCCAGGTAGACCCCATGGGGCTCCCTGCGCACGCCCAGGCAACGATCGACCTCGAGCCAGCGCCCGACCTCAAAGCAGTGAGGACCGCTTTGCTCGGCTTCGGTAGCCAAGATATAGGTGTGCCTTCCCACGGTGGCGACGCCGAGGTCGGCCACCCAGAAACCCTCACCCAGAGGCTGGGCCTCGAGGCGCTCCCCGGCGAAGCTCACCCAGGCTTCCTTCACTCCGGGCTCGGTCTGGAAGCCCACCTGCACCCGTTCCCCAGGCTCGGGGTCGCGGGGTGTGCGCTCGACGGGAAGTGGGCGGTAGGGGTCGTCGTGGCCGTAGGGCTGGTGTATGATCATGCTCCTCCTTGGGGGCCGGGAGATCCGGCCCCAGAACAGTGGCGGGGTAGTGGCTAGCGGCGGACCAGGGCCTCAACGCGGCGCTGGGCATCGGCCAGAGCCTGCTCAGGGGTCTTGGTGCCTAGGCGGGCGGCCTCGAGTTCCTGGTTGATGATGTCCTGCAGCTGCGACTGGTTCTCCACCACCGGCGGGGTGACGGCGTACTGCAGCGAGTCGAAGACGGCCTCGCGGTTGGCGGGCAGCGGCTTCTTGAGGTAGGCGTCGAAGAGCGCGCGCTGGCCGAGGGAGAGCGCCGGCAGCTCCCAGGCGCGATCGATGCGGGTCTTGACGGTGGCGGGGTGGGCGGCGAGGAAGCGCACCCACTTCCAGGCGGCCTCCGGGTTCTTGCTGGCGCGGGTGACCACGGCGGCGTTGGAGAAGAAGTGCGTGGCCTTGCGGGCGCCGCCCGGCTCGACCGCGATGTCCCACTTGAACTTGGCCTGGCTGAACTTGTCGAACATCCAGATACCGCTGTAGAGCATGCCGAGCTGGCCGTTGAGGAAGAGGTCCTCGTTGGAGACCCCGCTCATCTCGGCGTCGGAGGGCATGACCTTCAGCCGCACCTTGTCCACCAGGTAGCGTAGGGCCTCGCGGTTGGCCGGGGTGTCGATCTGCACGCTGGGGCCCACCTGCAGGCCGCCGCCGGCCTGGCGGGCGACCTTGTAGAACTCCCAGAACTGCACCGGCTGGTACACGCCCCACACCCGCTGCGCGGGGTTGGAGATCTTCTGGGCGGCGCTCATCACGTCCTTCCAAGTCCAGCTCGCGGCCGGGTAGGCCACGCCGGCCTTGTCGAAGAGGTCCTTGTTGTAAAACAGCACCACCGTCGAGAAGGTGATGGGCAGGCCGTACTGGGCGTTGCCGTGGCGGAAGGCGTTGAGGGCGGCGGGGTAGAAGGCGTTGTTCAGGGTACGGTCCTGGCGCAGGTAGGGGTCGAGGGCCAGCAGGGTGCCCCTGGAGGCGAAGGTCACGAAGTTCTCGTAGTTGAGCTCGAACACGTCGGGCGCCTGCCCGGCGGCGAGGTTGGTCTGCAGCTTGGTGAAGTACGAGTCGAAGGGCGCGGTGGTGTACTTCACCTCGAGGTCGGGGTTCTCCTTCTCGAAGGCCGCGATCAGGGCCTCGAGGTCCTTGACGTGGTTCTGGTCGGTGGTGAAGGAGAAGTAATTGATGGGGGTCTTGGCCAGTCCGCTGGCCAGCAGCAGCACGAACACGAGCACGACCCAAAGCTTCCGCATTTCCCAAACCTCCTCGCCCCTACACCCGGGGCCTGGCGAACACTTCCCGCTGTACCGTCAACCCGGCCGCCCCGCGCGCCCAGGTGTCGTCGCCCCAGGGGTTGACGTGCACCTGCAGCCGCTCGGCGAGCCCGTTAAAGGCGTTGCTCCGCAGGGCCCTCTCCATGGGCCCCAGGAAATTCCCTCCCAGCCTCACCCCCTCTCCGGCGATGACGATCAGCTCCGGGTTGAACAGGTTGACCAAGTTGGCCAGCGCCACCCCCAACCGCTCGCCGGCCTCCCCCAGCAGGGCCCGGACGCCCTCGTGGCCCTCCTGGGCCGCCCAGACGAGGTCTTCGGCGCCGAGCGCGCGGCGGCGGAACTCCGCGTAGCGCTCGCGGGCCTGCTCGAGCAGCGCGGGCTCGGCCGCGTAGGCCTCGAGGCACCCCCGCTTGCCGCACTCGCAGAGCCGCCCCCCCGCCTCGCTCACGGTATGGCCCAGCTCCCCGGCCCCCCCACCTGCCCCGCGGTAGATCTCTCCGTTCACCACCAGGCCCGCCCCGATGCCGCGGCCCACGGTGACGACCGCGAAGTTGCGCGCGCCCTTGCCCCGGCCGAAGAGCATCTCCGCCGCGGCCAGGGCGTTGACGTCGTTGTCGACGTGCACCGGCCGGGCCAGCCGGGCCTCGATGAGGCGGCGCACCGGCACCTGCTGCCAGTGCAGGAAGGGCGAGTAGACGCACACCCCCTCCTCGGGGTCGATCACCCCCGCCATCCCCACCCCCAGCCCCACCAGCCGCTCCGGGGAACGCCCGGAGGCCTCGAGGAGGCCGTTCACCTCGGCGACGAGCCGTTCGATGAGCGCTTCTGGCTCGGTGGAGCCGAGCGCGACGTGGCGGCGGGCCAGGACGTCGGTGCGCAGGTTGGTGAGGACGATCTCCAGCGCCCCCTCCATCACCTTGACCCCTACTGCGTGCCAGGCGTCATAGGCGATCTCGAGCAGCACCGGCGGGCGCCCGCCGCGCGGGAGACCGCTACGGCCTTCGATCACCCACCCCTGCTCGATCAGCTCGGCCACCACCCCGGTGACGGCAGCCGAGCTCAAGCGGGTCCGCTCGGCCAGCTCGTTGCGGCCCAGGGCCCCGTGCTGGCGCAGCAGGTTGAGCACTAGAGCGCGGTTGATGGAGCGTACGGTGGACTGGTCTCCCTTGAGAATCAAGCGGCCTCCCGGCACTTACTTAACTCAGTGAGTAAAGTTACTGTGTCTTGAGCCTAGGGCATGGACACGTTCCTGTCAAGGCCCCGGCAGGGCCTGAAAAGCAGGCCCGGGGCCGTGAATAAGTTCCCGATCTGGGCAGGGGCTCAGCCAGATTGATACGGAAGGCCGAGTCCTACTCGAGTTCGCAGAAAAGCTCCGCATCCCCTCCTTGTTAGCGCAGGCGAACCCCCACCATCCCGAGCAGAGTCTCTTTTTCTCAGCCCGGATGCCCTTAGGCTGAAAGGGTGTCTGCGGTGTTGCGCTACGACCGGGGAACTCTGCTCCTGGAGGGCTGGCCGGGCCCGGCTCCGGAGGGATTCAGCTATGACCCCCGGGTGGACGCCCACCGCGCCCCGGCCCTGTTGTACCCCGAGCTGATCGGGTCGCTGCGGGGGAAGCTGCGGGCCAACCAGGCCCCCCGCTACCGCAAGCTCACCCTAAAACCGCGCCTCGCGCTCGAGCTGTACCCTCACCAGCGGGAGGCGCTCGAGGCCTGGAAACAGGCCGACCAGCGGGGTTTGGTGGTGTTGCCGACCGGGGCCGGGAAGACCCTGGTGGGGGTGCTGGCCCTGGCCCACGCCGCCCGCAGCGCCCTGGTGGTGGTGCCCACCCTGGACCTGATGCACCAGTGGTTCGCCCTCCTCAAAGCGGCCTTCCCCGAGGCCCACCTGGGGCTTTTAGGCGGGGGCTACCACGAGCCCTACCAGCTATGCGTGGCGACCTACGACTCCGCCGCGCGGAACATGGACCGGCTGGGAAACCTCTGGGGCACGCTGATCTTCGACGAAGTGCACCACCTGCCCAGCGAGTTCTACGCCTCCATCGCCCAGTTCTCGCTGGCCCCCTACCGCTTGGGGCTCTCCGCGACCCCCGAGCGGGCCGATCTGCGCCACGAGTGGCTGAGCGAACTGGTGGGGCCGGTGGTATACCGCAAGGAGGCGGTGGAGCTAGCCGGGGACGTGCTGGCCCCCTACGAGGTGCGCAAGGTCTACGTGGAGCTTTCCCTGCCTGAGCGAGAGGCTTACCAGACTGCGCTGGACGAGCGCAACCGCTTCTTACAGGCCCACAATCTGCGGCTCTCGAGCCTCGAGGGTTGGAGCCGCTTCGTCCAGGTCTCCTCGCGCAGCGAGGAAGGCCGCCGGGCCATGAAAGCCCACCGCGAGGCCCGGCGGATCGCGGCGGCAACCCCGGCCAAGCTTCGCGCCCTGGAAGCTTTGCTGGCGGCCCACCCGGACGAGAAGCTGGTGATCTTCACCGACGAGAACGCGATGGCCTACGAGGTCTCGCGCAGCTATCTGATCCCCTGTCTGACCCACCAGACCAAGGTCAAGGAGCGGGCGGAGATCCTCGAGTCCTTCAAGAGCGGGCGCTACAAGGCGATCGTGACCAGCCGGGTTCTGAACGAGGGGGTGGACGTGCCGGACGCCAGCGTGGCGGTGGTGCTCTCCGGGACGGCGGTCCCGCGCGAGCTGGTGCAGCGGCTGGGGCGCATCCTGCGCAAATCGGCGGGGAAGCGGGCGGTGCTCTACGAGGTGATCAGCCGGGGGACTCGAGAGGAGCGGGTATCGGAGCGTCGGCGCGAGGGGGTACGGCTCGAACCCGGCCACCCCAAGGTGCAGGCCCCCCTCCCCTTGGTGGCCTGGGAGCAGTTGGGGGAAGAGTAGTGCTGCCCAGCGAACTGCTGATCTACATGGTGCGGGGCGGCAAAGCCCTACCCCGCCTGTACAAACCCGACCACGAGCGGCTGATGCGGGCCCAGGGGGTGCTCGAGACCATCCGCCGCCACAAGGGCCGCCGCCGAGGCGACCTCGACGAGGCACTCGCCGCGCTCGAGGGCGACGCCCCCGATTATCGGCTGGTGCGCGGACTGGCCCACCTGGCCCTGGCGGAAGCGCACTTCGAGACCGAGGGCCCGGTCATGCCCGAACTCCTGCGCCGCACGGCCTTTACCCTGGCCGCCGAGCGCGGCTACAGGGAGCGCGAGGCCCGAACCGTCCTGGAGGAGCTGGCCCGCCCCCGCGGGGTGGAGCCCGAAGTCCTGCGCGAGCAGCTCTACGCTGACCTACCGGAGAACGAGATTTTGACGATCCTGCCCGAGCTGAGCGCCAAGGAGTTGCTCGAGCGCTACAACCTGGCCCAAGCCCAGGGCCTCCTCTACTCGGCCACCGGGATGGTCATCCAGGCTCACCGCAACACCACGGCGGAGTACAAAAAGCTCTTCCGGTACCTCAAGTATTTCGGGTTGATGTACGCGGTGGAGGGTGACCTCGACCACGGCTACCGCATCAGCGTGGACGGCCCGGCCTCGCTCTTCGCCCAGACCCGGCGCTACGGGGTACGGATGGCGGCCTTCCTCCCGGCCCTCCTCCACGTCACCCGCTGGGACTTGGCAGCCGAGCTGAACCTGCACGGCCAACGGGTCACCTACACCCTGACCTCTCAGAGCGGGCTGGTGAGCCACTACGCCAAGCCCCCCGAGTTCGACTCGCTGCTCGAGGGCAGCTTTGCCGAGCGCTGGAACAAGCTCGAGACCCCCTGGCGTTTAGAGCGCGAGGTGGAGATCATCGACCTGCACGGTACGGTCTTTCTGCCCGATTTCGCCCTGCGGCAAGAGGGGCGCACCGCCTACTTGGAGATCGTGGGGTTCTGGCGGGCCGACTACCTCGAGCGCAAGATCCGCAAGGTGCTCAAGGCCGACCTCAAGAACCTGATCCTGGCCGTCTCCGAGCGGCTCAACGTGGGCGAAGAAAGGCTCGAGGCGGTTCCCGGGCCGGTGATCTTTTTCAAGGGGAAGCTCGAGCCCAAAGCGGTGCTGGGGGCGCTGGAGAAGATCGCTTGAGCGCCGCGCGCGGGTTGATCGCTGATGCACTACGGGATGTGGTAATGGCTCGGCAAGGCCATCAGCCCGATTGATCGCGACCCTAACCAAGAGTCAGCCCGGGGGTCTACCCCGCGAAGATGCCGAGATCACCCGGCGCTCGCTCGAGGAGGCCCGGCAGGCCCACCTCATCGACGGCAACTGGGTATTTCGTCACCCTGTCGAGCTGCCCCAACTGCTGTACCTTCTAGACCGGGAGGAACCCCGCTCCGAAGCCACCGAGTTTACCGCCTCCAAGCCGGGTCTGGGCGAAGACGTGGCGCGGAAAGTCCTGGAAGACCTCGAGGCTGCCGGGTATGCCCCCCTCGGCTATGACGCCGATTACCAGCGCAGCCGGGTGCTTTTCCAAAGGCCCTGATCGCTCAAGTATCGAGCGAACCCGGCTATGGGTAGCGAACCCGCATGCCGGAAGCCTATGTAGGGGCTCTACCGAGGTGGGCCAATCCGCCGCACCAGCTCACCAGCTGCGTACATGAGTCGGCTCCACAGATAAGTCAGGGTCGCCAAGACCCCGAAGGCCAATATGAAGACCAGCGGTCCCTCGAGCAGCAAGTCCTTAAGGTTCACCCTGGGCTCCCTTCAAAATCCCTTTCCTTCGCGCACCGCTGGGGCACTCGCTCAGGATTAGGGTCCGGTTCCGTTCACCTCGAGCGCCTGCGACTGCCCGCGAAGGCACCCCCGGAGAACCCACCGATGCCCAGCATGAAGCCAAAGTCGTACCACAGCCCGGCGTTGGGGTAGGCGTAGATCCTCATGTCGTTTGGGAAAAGGCTGATGATGAAGGCGATGGGGGCGATAAAGCCGTGCCAGAGCCCCAACCAAAACCCAGGCCCCCGCGTTCCCCCAGCAGGGCTTCTTGGGCTCGCCTGGGGATGAGCCTCGAGGCCAGCCGGAGCACACTACCGGGAATGGTCACGGTGGTTTCAGGATTGCTGCTGCCGTGCTTGTAGACGTGGATCTTCAGGCTTTTCATCGGCTCTCCTTTCGCTTCGCGGGTTCGATACTTTGACAAGCGCTCCTTTGGGCAGCACCGGCTTACCCATCCTCCCTTTGGAACTGGCCAGGCGGCGCACGTCCACCTCCTGGATGTGATCGGCCAGGTCGTTAAACCGACGAAACACCCCGGCTAGCCGGGCGGTGGCAAAGGGCGAGGGCCGTTTTTTCTGGCCGAAGGAGAACCGCTCGAATCCCCTGTAACACGACTGAGGGATGACTTTACCGTCGGGGCCAAAGTTGTAGGCCACCGCAGGCCGCTAGCTCGGCCAGGGCTTTGCCCTCTTCCGGTCGGGCGTTTTTCCTTTGTCAAAGCTCGGGGTAGCGGCCCAGGGTGTCCAGCATCCAGTGCAGGTCGAACCAGAAGCTGGGCCATCTGACGGTCTTGAAGTGCATCCCGAAGCCAAACAGGTGGGGAAACTCGAAGCCGCCCCCGCTGGTCACGTCCACCCGGCACCACGTCGAAGCCTTGTTCCTCGGGCGCGGCGGTCCGCCAGCAGTAGGTCGGGTTCCGGGCCCAGACCGGCAGGGCCAGACCCACCCCAGCCACCAGCGATGCGCGAAGAATCATAGATCACCTCCCTCAACTGCACCGGCTGTAAACAGACCACGAAGCGACCGGAAATGCGGTTAGCAAAACTGAAAACTGAATCCCCGGAAGATGAGGCCCGGTCGGGGGTAAATCGCCACGAAGCTCAAAAACATGGTGAACCCCCGATCCAGCGGGGATGGCCCCCCGAGAGTATTAGCTTAGGCCTGAGAGCCGGACTGCTTCGACTGCTCAACCGATGGCCCCCCGAGAGTATTAGCTTAGGCCGAATCCATTACCGCCCCATTACCGTACCGGTATTAGGGCACCGGCGCCCTGGAATCAAATTCTGAACTGATGAACCGGCTTGATCGCAAAGGTGAGGGGGGAGTCAGTAGCCGGGGGGCGGAGCAGCTAGCGTAAGGGGAAACCCGCGCTGGGGGAAAGGAAGGTTCACATGCCGGATTACCAATACCTGATCGTGGGCGGGGGCATGGCCGCGGATGCAGCGCTACGGGGAATCCGCGAACTCGATCCGGTAGGCACGGTGGGGATGGTGGGCGCCGAGCCACACCCGCCCTATAACCGTCCGCCGCTCTCCAAAGGGCTGTGGAAAGACCAAGCGGTGGACGAAATCTGGCGGCACGCCGATGACCTCGCCGCCGCGGTCCACCTGGGGCGTCGCATCGTGGCGCTGGACCTCGAGCGCTCCCAGGCCACCGACGAGCAGGGCCAGGTCTACGGCTTCGAGAAGGTCCTCCTGGCGACCGGGAGCACCCCTCGGCGCCTCCCCTTTGGCGGGGCGGACATCCTCTACTACCGCACCTACGACGATTATCGGCATCTGCGTGCTTTAGCCCAGCACGCCGAGGCCTTCGCGGTGATCGGCGGGGGCTTTATCGGCTCGGAGATGGCTGCGGCCCTGGCCCTCAACGGGAAGCAAACCATGCTGATCTTCCCCGAGGCGGGGATCGGAGCGCGGTTATTCCCTGCCGACCTGGCCCGCTTCCTGGTGGACTTCTACCGGGGAAAAGGCGTAGAGGTGCGGCCCGGCGAAGGGGTGGCGGGGCTCGAGCGGCAGGGGCAGAATTTAAATCTCCGGTTGCAAAGTGGCGAAACGCTGACGGCCCAAGGGGTGGTGGCCGGCATCGGGGTGTCTCCCAACAGCAATCTGGCCGAGCAGGCGGGCCTGCGGGTGGAGGACGGGATCGTGGTCAACGAGCTGGGTCAGACCGATGCCCCCAACGTCTACGCCGCCGGGGACGTGGCCCGCTTTTATAACCCGGCCCTCCAGACCTGGATGCGGGTGGAGCACGAGGACCACGCCAACACCCACGGCCTCACCGTGGGGCGCAATATGGCCGGGGCCCACGAACCCTACCACCACCTGCCCTTCTTCTACTCCGACCTCTTCGAGCTGGGCTACGAGGCGGTAGGAATCCTGGATTCCCGCCTGGAGACCGTGAGCGACTGGAAAGACCCTTTCCGCGAGGGGGTGGTCTACTACCTCGAACAGAGCCGCCTTCGCGGGGTGCTGTTGTGGAATGCCTGGGGCAAGGTGGATGCGGCCCGGGCCCTGCTCGCCGAACGAGGCCCGTTCCGCCCGCAAGACCTGAAGGGAAGGCTCGAGTAAGCGTCTGCACCCTTTAGCGGTCCGATGCGAAGGGATGCCCCTGCGGGGATTGCGCCGCTCAAATAACCCGAGGTGCTCCCTCATGACAACTTACCCGGCCCCAGCCCGCTGCGCTTGCTCGGGCGGGGCGGGTTGGTGGTCGGCGCACTCGAGGCGCAACTCCCTCTCCCCGAAGGCCGCGTCAACGAAGGCGCAGTGGTGCGGGCGGGCGGGGTCAGCGTGGACGTTGGGGCGGAAGAAGGTACAGCTGACGCACATCCGGGCGGGCGCGATATACCCCTGCTCCTGGAGTGAGGCGATCATCTTGATCAGGCCGCGCAGGAAGACCCGCTGCTCCTCGGGCTCGAGGCGCTCCACCGCCACCAGCAGGAAGTCGGGCCACAGCGCGGTGCGCCGGGCCTCGGCTCGCCCCTCGGGGGTCAGGCCCAGGCTCACCGCGCGGGCGTCGCCGGGCCCGCGGTTTTTGACCACCAGCCCCTTGGCGACGAGCACCTTCACCGCGTCGCTGGCGGTGGCCGGGGTGATGCCCAACGACTCGGCGATCTCCCCCAGTCGCCGGTCGCCTTTTTGCCCCAGCAGGGCCAGGATCTGGCCCTGGGTGGGGGTCAGCCCCTGTTGGCTGGCACCCTTCCAGGCCTGGGTCTTGAGGGCCAGGCTGATCTTGGCCAAGCCGGTGACCACCCGGCTGCCGATGGGTTGTTCGGAGAAAGCGTTCTCGCTCATGGGGGTGGCGGCCTAAAAGTCACCGTCCTTGACGTAAGGGTAACACCACAAGAGAGCCTGCAAAACCACCGCCTTGAACCAGGCCTGGTGCATCCGCTCAACCTGCTCCGGGGGGTGACCCTTTTTCGCCAGGAAGGGGCGGATCGTGGCGGTGATGGGGTAGATGAAGGCCACGATGTAGCGCAGGGGCACCTGGGGGGCCGCGCCGAAGCCGTCGGTCTGGTTTTTCTTGCTCCGGTGGTGGCGCAGCCCGATCTCCTGCTGGTAGGCCAGCCACTGAGCGTCATAGGGCCGCTGGCAGGTGTCGAGGATCCACTGCCCGAAGCGCTTGCGCACCGCCGCCAAATATTCGGGGCTGGGGTTGCCGTCGGGGCCGCCGAAATAGTAGACCAGGTGGGGATGGGCGGCCACGAAACCGTACCAGACGTCGAGGATCTCCTCCACCTGGTCGGCCAGCACCTCCCCGGCCTGGCGCAAGGCGGCGGGGTCGTCATCGGTGAAGAGCAGGCTGGCCTTGAGAAGCTCGAGGTCCTCGAGGCTGAGCGGCGAGGGGCTGAGGGTAGGGCTGCCATAGGTATAGCCGGGAATGCTCTGCACGGTCACCTCCTGATACTTAGGACTCCTAATTAATAGTTCGAGGAGCGAACCCGGTCAAGCCCCGGGCGTCAGTGGCCTGAGGAGAAATAGGGCTTTGTAGGGACATCCACCAGGGGGTGCCTTTTGTCACCAAAGGGATTTACCGGGCCGTGTTGGCCTTGGATGGCCGGGGTGATGGGCGCACAGCGCTAGGGCCTGCCCCGCCACAGGGTGATTTCCGCGAAGACCGGTGTGGGTCTAAGGCCTCTCGCCAGGCCATTCCAAACCCGGATCAGCCCCGACCTGGTGATTAAGTATCTCCAGGGTAAAAAGGTAGCGGGTAGGGGAAGAGTAGCTCAGCAGGCCGCGCCGCCGCACACCCCACCCACCCTTACGCCGGGCAACCGGGCACATCTATCGTGGGCGCACTTAGCGGCTATTCAAAGCTCGAGCGAGATCACCTGGTAGGGCCTAAAGCCAAACCGCAGGGTTTGCCCCGTCCCCTCGAGTTCTCCGGAAGCCCGCTCGAGCAGATCCACCCGCCGCGCGGCTTCCCCGGCGAAGCTGGCCTCCCGGCTCTCGCCGCGAAAAAACACCTCGAGCCGGGCCTCGCCCCGCCCGCCGTGGGCCTCGTAAAGCCGCAGGATGAGCCCCTGCCCCTCCTCGCTCTTTTTGAGGGCGGCCAAGCGCAGCCCGGTCCCCTGGATTCGGGCGAAGTGCTGCTGAACTGGCCAGCCCGAACCCTGAGCGGGGACAATCACCGCTTGGAGCGGGGCGTTGAGGTCCTGGGCCTCCCGGACCGTGCCGCTGCGCCAGTCCCCCGGGTGGGGATACAAGGCGTAGGTGAAGCGGTGCTCGCCTTCCTCGGCATAGGGGTCGGGGTAGACCGGCGAGCGCAACAGGGTCAGGCCCAGGGTGTTGGCCCGGGCGCTGTGACCGTACTTGCCGTCGTTGAGAAGGCTCACGCCGTACCCGGCCTCGCTCAGATCGGCCCAGCGCAAGGCCGGGACCTCGAAACGGGCCGCGTCCCAAGAGGTGTTGGTGTGGGTGGGCCGGGCCACCGCGCCAAAAGCCGTCTCGTACCAGGCCTCGTGGCTGCGCACGGCCAGGGGGAAATAGGCCCGCAGCAGGGTGCGCCGCCGCGCCCAGCGGATATGGGTGGCGACCTCGAGCCGCCTGCTGCCCGCCGTGAGCCAGTAGTCCTGCTCGATTGTCGCCCCTTCCAGACGGCGCTCGACCCGCAGGCCCGCCCGGAGTGACCCCTGCTCGATCACCTGCGGCGCGCCAGAGGACAGCACCTCCTTACCGTCCTGGGCATACGCCGCGTCCACCTCCCAGGCGTCCCACTCGCGCGGGATGTCGGTGTAGGCCCAGAGCTGGTTGCCCCTCCCGCCGAGCACCTCGCGCCCGGCCTCCTTGTCGTAGACCGAGGCCAGGGTTCCGTCGGGGGCGACCTCGACCCGGAGATAGCGATTCTCCAGCACGGTCGGGCTTACCCGCAACTCGCCGGGGGCCGGGCTGGGGGTTCCCGGCACCACCGCCAGGGCCAGGTAACCCAGCCCCGGCACGGGGATACCCTCCGCCTCGGCGAAAACCTGGCCCCCCAGCTCCTGGTAGGGGACTTCGACCCCGCCGGGCGCCAACAGCCGGAAGGCCCCCTCGGTGGGACGGGGCAAGCGGATGCGCAAGGGCCGGTCCTCGAGCGTGAGGTTCCAGACCACCACCTTGGCCAGGGTGTCGCCCGGCTCCGGCGTGATCGCGGCGCTCAACTCCTGCAGAGCCTCCTCCCGCAACCGCTCGGCCCGCTCGAGGGTGGCCTCCAGGTCGCGCCGGGCCTCCTGGTAGACCTGGTGCACGCTCGAGCCCGGCAACACGTCGTGGAAGTGGTGGCGCAGCAGCGTCGTCCAGGCGCTATACGTTTCATCCTGGGGATAGGGCCGCCCCAGGAGCCGGTGAGCCAGCGCGGCGGCGGCCTCAGCCTCGACCAGGGTGTGTTCCAGTTGGCGATGGAGCCACTTGACCCGGCCCTGGGTGGTGTAGGTTCCGCGGTGCAGCTCGAGGTATTGCTCGCCCACCCAGACCGGTAAGACCGGGTTCCGACCTCCGGGCTCGGGGCTCTCCTTCAGAGGGCTCGGGGCCGTTCGACCTTCGACCTCTTTGTAAAAATCCTCCACCCGCCCTGTCTCTAGCTGGGGCAGGCCGGGGAAGTCCCGCAGGCGCCGGTAGCGCTCGAGCATCTCCGCCGTCGGCCCCCCTCCCCCGTCACCGGCGCCGAAGCTGAAGAGCGAGGTGTCTGCGAAGCGCTTACCCTTGAAGTTACGCCAGGTTCGGCCCAAGTCATCGGCCACGATCCTGCCGTTGTAGCCGCCGAAGCCGGGCGGCGCGGGGGCATCGTTGAGGAAGCTGTGGGCCAGCACCGGGGTGCCGTCCAGACCCTCCCAGCGGTAGAGATCGTAGGGGAAGGGGTTGGTCTCGTTCCAGTTGAGCTTGGTGGTGAAGAAATAGGGAATCCCGGCCAGTTGTAAGAGCTGGGGCAGGTTGGCGGTGTAGCCGAAGGTGTCGGGGAGCCAGCAGACCCGGGCCATCCGGCCAAAGCGGCTCTCGAAGTAGCGCTGGCCGTAGAGGAGTTGCCGCGCCCAGGACTCGCCCGCGAGCAGGTTGCCGTCCGGCTCCACCCACATCCCCCCCACCAGCTCCCAGCGGCCTTCCTGCACCCTGGCCCGCACCCGCTCGAAGAGTTCGGGGTCGTCTTCCTCGAGCCAGGCGTAGGCCTGGGCGCTGGACTGGTTGAAGTAAAGCTCGGGGTAGCGCTCCATCAGGTGAACCACGGTGGCGAAGGTGCGCCGCACCTTGCGCCGGGTCTCGGCGAAGGGCCACAGCCAGGCCAGGTCAATGTGGGCGTGGCCGCTGAGCCGCAGGCGGCCTTCGGCGGGGTAACGGGTGCGGATGTGCTCGAGGACCGCCCGGAAGGCCTCGCGCCGGGCCGGAAGCTCGGCCCGCACGGCCTCGGAGAGCGCTACCGGCTCGGCCTCGAAGTTCCACTCGTCCCAGATCGAAGCCTGGACGGCGGCGGCCTCGGGGGCCTGGACGATGCGGGCCAGGTAGCCGGGGGTGGGGCTGCGGGGCAGCTCGAGCCCGGCCAGCGCGTCCTCGATGGTCGCAGCAAGCAAGGCGGCGATCTCGGGCCGACCGCTGCCCACCAGATATCCCGCCGCGTCCAGCGCCGCCGCCAGGTCCTCGTGGAAGGCCCGCAGCAGAAGGTCCGGCAGCACCAGCCGGGCCTCCTCGATCCGGGGCTGGTAGTTGGGCGTGCCGAAGAGCCCCTTAGGAACGGCCTCGAGCGCGAAGTGGAGTTCTTCCCCGCCTCGAGCCTGATCCAAAACCGGGTACTCGCGGTGGTAGGGGTTGAGCCCGCCCAAAACCCGCCCGCCCACGCTCAGCCGGGCCTCTCCCCCCACCCCCAGCCGGACCCAAACCGGTTCCCCAGCCCAGCCGGGGGGTACGGTTGCGGAAAACTCCATCTGCACCGGGAAGGCCCGTGAGGGCCAGGCGTCGCCCTCCTGGAGTGGAATCCACTCTTCCCCAGCCTCGAAGCGCCCGGCCAGGGGCAGGCTTTGGCGATCCCTCCAGGCGGCCAGCTCCACCAGCCGGTGCCGGAGCCGCTGTATGCTTTGCGCGATCTGTGGTTGATCCTTCACATCCCCCCCTTGATTTTTAAATCATTTTGAGTTAATTAATAGACCACAGGCCAAGCCTTTGTAAAGCGTCGCACCCCCACGACTTCAACGCGAGGCACTCCCATGCTTTCAGGAACCAACCTGGAGTACACCCGTTCATATAACCAGCGCGTGGTGCTGGAGGCTATCCGGCTGCACGAACCGGTTTCCCGCGCCGAGATCGCCCGCCACACCGGGCTCACCAACCAGACCGTCTCCAACATCGTGGCCGAGCTGCTCGAGCGGGGGGTCATCCAGGCCGGGAATAAACGCCTGGGGCGGCGCGGCCAGCCCGCCCTGGAGATCACCCTCAACCCCCAGGGGGCCTTCGCTATCGGCCTGCACCTGGACCGCGACCACCTGGCCGGGGTGTTGATGAACCTCAAGGGGAAGGTCGAACATCAGGTGCATTACGACGTCCATCTCCCCTCCCCCCTCGAGGCCCTCGAGCTGATGCAAAAAGCGGTGGTCAAGCTGGTCTCGAGCCGCCCCAAACCCCCCGACCTGTGGGGGGTGGGGGTGGCCTTGCCGGGGCCGATGGAGATGGAGAGCGGGCGGGTGGTCTCGGTGCCCAACTTCCCCGGCTGGCAGGACGTGGCGGTGCGGGACTGGCTGGAGGAGCACCTGGGGGTGCTGGTCTACCTGGAAAACGACGCCACCGCCGCGGCCACCGGCGAACGCTGGTACGGGGTGGGCCGCGAATTCTCCGATTTTCTTTACGTCTATTTCGGCTTCAACCTGGGCGGGGGGGTGGTGATCGGCGGACACCCCCACCGGGGGGTATCTGGCAACGCCGGGGAATTGGGGAGCGTTTACGTGCAGACCGGGACCCACCCGCGAACCGTGGGCAATTTCGTGGGGCTGGAAGAGCTCTACAAAGCCGCCGGGGTCTCCCGGCTCGAGGACCTGGAAGCCCAATTCGACCGGCAAGACCCGCGGGTGCTGGCCTGGCTGGACCAAGCCGCCGAGATCCTGGCCCCTGCGCTGGCCACGGCGGAGAGCCTTTTAGACCCGCAGGCCCTGATCTTTGGCGGGCGGATGCCACAGCGGCTCACCCGCGAGCTGGTGGAACGCCTGGGCCAGCGGATGCCGCTCTACCGCATCCCCGGCAAGCCGTTCTGGCCCCGGCTCTTGCTGGGCCAGGCCAAGGAGGACGCCGCCTGTCTGGGGGCCGCGACCCTACCCTTTTATGAAGAGATTGCCCCCAGCCACCGCCTGTTGCTCAAAAAGAGCGGTGAGGTGCTCTAGAGCGGTGGTCATAACGTGGGGGAAGCGGTTTGCATCCATGCGGCCAAACAAAGTGCAAACCACCCTGGCGAAGTGGAGGTGGAGCGTTGAGTCGAGCGAGGCAAACAGCGGCGAGCGGGTGATGGGATTTTTTGGCAGGTTTTCTTTGGGAGGGAAAATGAGACTTAAAGGCCTAGTTTTTGCGATCGTGCTTCTGGGCCTGGCGATGGCCCAGACCCAGGTCACCTTCTGGACCTCCAGCACCAACCCGATTGACCTGGCGGCGCTCAAGAACATCGTGGCGGGGTTCAATAAAACCAACCCCAAAATCGCGGTCAAGCTGGTCCAGGTCACCGGCTCCGAGACCGACGCCGCCAAGCTGATGACCGCGGTGGCAGGCGGCACCGGCCCCGACGTGTACATGCTCGACCGCTTCACCATCGCCGAGCGCGCCGCAGCCGGGCTGCTCGAGGACCTGAGCCAGTACAAGGCGGAAAGCCTGGCGCTCAACTACCTGCCCTACGCCTGGGCCGAAACCCAGTTCGGCGGCAAGACCTACGGCCTGCCCTTCGACACCGACGCCCGGGTGCTCTACTACCGCAAAGACATGCTGCGGGCCGCCGGGGTAGACCCCAACACCCTCGACCCCAGCAAGGGCGTGCCCACCATAAAAACCATCCAGGACATCGCCGCCAAGATCAACAAGGCCGATAGCTCGGGGGCCTATACCCAGCTCGGCTTTATCCCCTGGTTCAACCAAGGCTGGCACTACACCTGGGGCTGGGCCTTTGGCGGGAAGTTCTACGACGCCAAAGCCTGCAAGGTCACCCCCACCGATCCCGGGGTGGTGGCGGGCTTCCAGTTTCTCTACGACTGGGCCAAGAACTTAGGCCCGCAGAAGGTGCAGACCTTTATCAGCACCTACGCCCCGCCCAACTACCCGCCCGCGCAAGACCCCTTCGTGACCGGCAAGCTGGCCATGGTGGTGACCGGGGACTGGTTCTTGCAGACCATGAAAGAGTACGCCCCCAACGTGGATTACGGCATCACCTACATCCCCACCCCAGACGCCAAGAAGACCACCTGGGCGGGGGGCTGGTCGATGGTGATCCCCAAGGGGGCCAAGCAGGCCGCCGCGGCCTGGGAGTTTCTCAAGTACATCGCCGGGGCTCCGGGGCAGCGGGTCTACACCAAGGAGTCCGCCCACCTGCCCACCTGGAGGGCGCTCTTGAACGACAATAGCCTCTACGACACCCGTCACCTGTTCTTCAAAAACCTGCTGCCCAGCGCCAACAGCCGCCCCCCGCTGCCGGTAGGCGCCTTGTACTGGGACGAGCTGACCAGCGCAATGAACAAGGTCACCTTGAACCAGGCCGAACCCAAGGCAGCGCTCGAGGAGGTCGCCAACCGGGTCAACGCCCAGTTGCAACAGTTCTGCAAATAAGTCTAGGGGTGGGGAGTGCCCATGACGCGGCGGGAGCGCTACAACTTATTGATCGGGCTGCTCTTCATCAGCCCCTGGATCATCGGGTTTTTGGCCTTCTTGGTCTACCCCATCGTGAGTTCGGCCTACTTGAGCTTCACCCGCTTCTCGGGGTTCGGCGCGGCCCAGTGGATCGGCTGGGGGAACTACACCCGCATGGCGGGCGACGCGCTGTTCTGGAAATCCCTCTACAACACCGCCTATTACACCCTTCTGGCCGTGCCCATCGGGGTGGTGGTGGCCATCGTGCTGGCGGTGGCGATGAACCAGCGGCTGCGCGAGATCCCCATCTACCGGGCGGCGCTCTACCTGCCCTCGGTGCTGCCCATTTACGCCCTTTCCTTCATCTTCATCTGGCTCTTGAATCCACGTTACGGGCTGATCAACCTGGTGCTGCGCTGGCTGGGTCTGCCCCCCATTGACTGGCTGGGCGACCCGGCTTGGGCCAAGTTCTCCATCGTGCTGCTGGCGCAGCTTGGGGCCGGGCAGTACGCCCTGATCTTCCTGGCCAGCATCCGGGGTATCCCCCAGACCCTCTACGACGCCGCCGAGATCGACGGGGCCAGCCAGTGGCACAAGTTCCGCTTCGTCACCCTGCCCCTCATCACCCCGGTGATCCTCTACGACGTGGTCATCGGGTTGGGGCTGGGTTTGCAGGTCTTCGCGCCGTCTTACATCATCACCAGCGGCGGGCCGGTGAACTCGACTTTGTTTTACGTCTACTACCTCTACAACAACGCCTTCCGCTACAGCCAAGTGGGCTATGCTTCGGCTTTATCCTGGGTGCTCTTCTTGCTGAGCGTGGTGCTGGCTTACGGGATCTTCCGCTGGTCGCGGCGCTGGGTCAACTACGAGGTGGGGACGTGAGGACGGTCGAAAGCAAGCAAGCGGGCCTCGAGCGCCGCCAGCCGGGCCCCCGGAAGTCCCAGCGCAACCAGGGCCTGTGGATCTCCCGCATCATCCTGATCGTGGCCTCCATCCTCTACGTCACCCCCATCTACTGGATGATCACCACCGCGGTCAAAAGCCCCACCGAACTCGCGGTCTTCCCGCCCACCCTGATTCCCGGAGAGTGGCACTGGGAGAATTTCGCCCGCTCGGTGGAGTTCATCCCATTCGGGCGCTATCTGATCAATACCCTGATCATCACCTTCTTCAGCGTGGTGGGTTCGGTGATCTCCAACCTGATCGTGGCTTACGGCTTCTCGCGCATCCAATGGCGGGGCCGCGACCTGATCTTCGGGCTGGTGGTGGCGACCATCTTCGTGCCCTTCCCGGTGACGGTGGTCCCGCTTTTCGTGATCTTCGCCAAGCTGGGCTGGATCAACACCTTTTTGCCGCTGATCGTCCCCACCTTTTTCGCCAACCCCTTCTACGTCTTTTTGCTGCGCCAGTTCCTGATGCAGATCCCCTTCGAAATCTCCGAGTCGGCCAAGGTGGATGGGGCCAGCGAGTGGCAGGTGCTGTGGTACTTGATCCTGCCCCTGGCTCGGCCCGCCATCGCGGTGGTGGCGATCTTCGCGGCCATCGCCGCCTGGAACGATTTCTTCGGACCCCTCATCTACCTGCAAGACGAGAGCAAATACACCCTCTCGATTGGCCTCCAGATGTTCCGCTCGACCCATCAGGTACAGTGGAGCCTGATGATGGCGGCCTCCACGCTGGTGGTGCTGCCGGTGATCGTGATCTTCCTGGCCTTCCAGCGCTCGTTTATCGAGGGGATTACCCTGGGGAGCATCAAATGAGCCAGAGGCCGGGTGCGGCGGGCTGTGGGGCAAAAGAAACGCGCCCTAACCCCGGCGGCGGGTCAGGGCGAACTCCTGGGTTCCCAAGGTCAGCAAGTCTCCCGGCTTCAAGGCCGCCCTGCGTCCGAGCGGAAGCGCGTTCCCGTTGAGCTGGGTCGGCTCGGCCAGCGCGGTGACCTCGAGCCCCTCCGCCCCCAACCGGATCTCGGCGTGGCGAGGGGCGATCCCCCCGACGACCACGGTACAGCCGGGGTCGGAGCCCAGGGTGGCCTGCTTGAGCGGAAAGGGCAGCGGGTAGGTTTGGTGGTTCCCCTGCAAGGCCCAGGCTTCCTTGGCCTGTGGCGGCTCGCTGCCCCGCACCCGGAACACGAACTCGGTGGCCCCCAAGCGCAGCCGATCCCCCGAGTTCAGGGTTTGCCGTGCCGCCGCCTGGCCGTTGACCAGGATGGGCTGGCCCTCCCAAACCCAGCCCCCCGGCTCGAGCCGCAGCACCCCGGCCTTGAGGGGCAGGTCGCGCTCGCGATACAGACCGATGTCGTTGGCGTCGGAGCGTCCCAGGCTCACGGTGGGCTTGGCCAGGATGTACTCCTTGCCCTCGTAGGGCCCGCTGGTGACCCCCACCAGCCAGGCCGACTTGAAAGCCTGCTGCGCCCACTGCACCATCATCCCCACGAAGGCCCCCAGGATGGCGAAACCCACCAGCCGCGCCAAGACCCCACTCCCCAACCCCAACAGGAACTCGAAGGCCAGCCCGCCCAGCAAACCGCCCACCACCCCGCCCGAAGCCCCCCGCAGGGCCTTGGCCCTCGAGCGGTCGGCCAGCCCCAAAAAAAGCCCGGCCCCCGCGCCCAGCACGGCCCAGCCCAAACCGCGCCCGCTGCCCAACGTTCCCAGCAAGACCTGGCCAGTGAAGGCCGCCACCCCGCCCAGCAGGGCCGCGCTCAACGGCACCCAGGAGAGGTCGCGAAAGATGCGCCCCCGCAGGGTCAGCAGGTTCTGGCCCAGCAGGAGCAAGAGCCCGAGCCCGAAGGCGACCAGCGCCCCCCGCGCGAACGCGTCCCACAGCACCTGGCCCAAGCTGGCGGCGGGGTTGTCCCCGAAGAGTTGCCGGATGGCGCGCTCAGCCTGCTGGAATGCCTCGCCGAACTGCCCGGCGGTGGTGGGGAAAACCCAGTTGGGCGAGCCAGTGAGCTGCTCGAGAAAAGCCAGATCGGCGTCCTCGGTCCCCACCGCCACCAACCGGATGCCCTGGGAGCGGATGCGCTCGGCTACCGCCAGGGCCTGTGCCCCCGCCTCCCGCTGGGAGATCCCGGTGCCGCCCGGCACCCCGTCGGTGAAGAGCAGGATGCTGCGGGCTGGGGTGTTCGCATCGGCCAGGGTGGAGAGCCCGGCCTCGAGCCCCTCCGCCATCATGGTGGCCCCCCCGTCCTGGATGCGCTGGATGGCCGAGCGTAAGCCCTGCGGGTCGCTCGAGAGGGGGCTCTCAAGGTGGGCGGTGGTTCCAAACCCCACCACCGCTATTTGGGTCAGCCCCAGGTTCTGCCGGGCCACGAAGTCTTGGGCGGCGCGTTTGACCTCGGGGAGCTTGCCGTCTTGGTTCATGCTCCCGGAGGCGTCCAGGACCAGGGCAATCGCGGCAGGCCCGGTGGATTCGCGCGGGGCAGCGGGCCTGGGCAAGAGCCACTCCGCCAACAGCCCACCCAGCACACAGCCGATGGCTCCGAGTAGGGCGAAGGTTCTCAGGGACGGTTTCATGGTTGGGTTCCCAGGGCATTTTCAACTTCTATGCACCTCGAGGGCTTCGTCGTTCAGCGTTTAGCCTCGAGCGGTTCATGTGCCCATTCCCTGTCATCCTGAGCTTGTCGCTCATCGCGTTTGCGGCATAGCCGGTATGCGGCAAGCCGGTATGCGGCAGAGCCGGTAGCGATAGGGGTGTTGCAGGATCTCTCATGCGCACCGCTCGTCTATTGCTCGGGCCAGGGACCGATCCGTGTACGGGCCCGAGTTTATTGGTGTCCACCCATAAGAGGGGTGCTGAAACCCAACTATCCCTTCGGGATGAAGGCTAGCGCTCAGAATGACAGGGCTTTTTGGTTGGCGTTTTGAAGCGGATGAACGGACATGGCTAGCTCACCCGCCGCACGATGAGGGCGGTGGCGTTGTCGGGGGCACCGGCCTCGAGCGCGGCGGCCACCAGGGCTTGGGCGGCAGCCTGGGGGGTGGGGTTGCCAGAGAGGATCTCCGCCATGCGATGGTCGCTCACCTCGCCCCAGACCCCGTCCGACACCAGCAGTAAGGCTTCGCCGGGGGCCAAGCTGGCGGTGGGGCCTTCTAGCAGGCCGTCCACGTAGCCCTCCTGTGGCTGGCGCAGGCTGCCCAGCGAACGCAGCACCTTGTTGCGGTCGGGGTGCCCCTGGGCCTCCTCGGGGGTGATCATCCCGCTGGCCAGCATCGCCCCCACCAGCGAGTGGTCGCGGCTGATCTGGCGCAAGCCTTGCCCGCTCCACGAGTAAGCCCGGGTGTCGCCCACGTGGGCCAAGGCGTAGCGGGCGCCCACCAAGAGCAGAGCGCTGATCGTGCAGCCGCCGTCCCTACCGCCCAGGGCTTGCAGCACGGCGGCGTTGGCCTCCCAGACCAGTCGCACCGCCCAATCGGCCTGGGCTTGGGGGTCGTCGAGGGGGTGCGGCGGGGCCGGGGCCACGAAGGTCTCCACCGCGGCCTGGCTGGCCCGCTCGCCCGCCGCCATCCCGCCCATACCGTCAGCGACGCAGGCCCGCAGCAGGAGGGTGTGGTTGGCGTGGGCCTGAACGCGCTCGAGCCGGTAGGCGAAGGCGTCTTCGTTATAGGGCCGGTCGGGGTTGAGCCCAACGCTGGTGGCGGCCCCGACCTCGAGCACCGGCAGCGGGGGGGCCGAGAGCGACTTGAGCAGTGCCAAGGCCTGTTGCGGGGTGGGCCGCTCGCCCACCGGGGCCAGCAGTTGGTTGAGGGCCTGGGGAACCCCGGCCAGCGAGATCCCCATGAGCAGCAGATCGCTCGGCCCCTCCACCGGCAGGGCGGTGCCACTGAGGAGTTCAAAGAGCAGCGCCCCGAGCAAGTAGACCCCGGCTTTCGCGCTGAGGGTAGCCTCGGCCAGCACCTCGGGCGGGGTGTAGCCTTCGCGCCAGAGCGGTTCGGCCCGGCTCCCAATGCGGGCCAGGCGGGGCGGCGGGACAAGCCGTAGCCCTCCTTCGGCGCGGAGGAGGGAACGGGGCTCGAGGTCCACCAGGGTGAGCCCCTTGAGTTCCAGGAAATAGACGAACTGGGCCAGCGGGCGCACCACCTCGAGGGCTTCCTCGAGCGGGAGGTTCCGGCCCACCCCCTTCCCCTGGGGGGCAGCCACCGCCACACCCTCCGGCCCCGCGTACAGCAACTTGGGCAGGAGCCGGTGCCCCCCGACTTCGGCCAGCAGGGTTCCGTCCAAGCCGGGGTTGAGGAGGGCTTTCGTAGCCCCATCGGGGCCGGGCTGGTGCCCGTAACGGGGGGAATCCTGAGTCGCCCAGTACCAGCCCGCCAGATAGGGCTCGCCCACCGTGAAGGCCAGGTCACCCCAGGTGAGCAGGGTGCCGGGGGCCAGATCGGAGTTTTCCACGGTGAGGGGCAGGGGGGTCTCCTCGAGAAAACCCTGGTCCGGCAATGCAGGCTCCGGCGGGGGCTCCTTAGCCACCATGCCCTCGTTCTCGGCGGCGGCGACCGCCTCGGCCACCCGGTTATCGCCGCGAAACGACGTCTCCGGTTCGGGGAGCGGGGATTCCTCCGGGCTATCGCCGCGAAAATATGCCTCGGGACGCTCGTCCGGCAGCCGGTCCTGGTCCGGCATGTTAGCCCTCCACCCCGCTAGGGAGCATCTCGAAGACCATCACCACGTTGCCGAAGGCCAGCTCGTCCCCGCTGTGCAGGGGAGTGGGCTCCACCAGGCGCGGGGAGTAGGCATCTTCCCCGGCACGCTTGACGAAGACCCCGTTGGTCGAGCCCAGGTCGCGCACCTTCCAGGCTCCGCCCTCGTAGTACAGCTCAGCGTGGCGGCGCGAGATGTTCTCGGCCCCCGGCGTGCCGGTGAGATCGATCTCGACCGGGCCGGTGGAGGCATCGAAGCGCCCCACCACCAGGCGTGGGCCTTGCAGCGGGATCACCTCGGAGGTGAGGGCCCCGAAGCGCTTGAGGGTGAGCCGGGCCGGGCGGAAGGCCACCTCAGCAGGAGCAGCCGGGGTCTCCCCTCCCCCGAGGTCCTGGGTCACGCTGGGGCTGGCTTCGGGCGACGGAAGCGGTTCGGCAGGGGTCGGGCTGGCCTCAGCAGTGGCCTCTGTCGGAGCTTCCGGTGCGCCGGTGGGGGCCGCCTCGGCGGGTGGGGTAGCGGGGGTCTGGGCAGGCTCGGTGGGGGCCGCCTCTGCCGTCAGCTCGACCCCGCAACCTTCGCAATACTGGGTGCCTTCTGGATTCTGGGTGCCACATACCTTGCAGGTAATCATGCTTTACGCTCCTTTCAAGCGTTCGCGGGTCAGGCGAACGATGCCGCCCAAACACACCACCAGGATAGCCAAGGCGAAGGCTCGGGGCTCGAGGATCTCAGGGGGAGCGGCCCAGCGCACCGCCGCGATGAGCCCCAGGATAGCCGCCAGGGGTAACATGAACCGTTCGAGCAGGTATACCCCAGTGTACGCCGCCACTACCCCCACCCCGATAAATACCCCCTCTTGGAGCGGCAGCAACTCGTTATCGACGAGGGCCATGATCCCGATCAAGACGAGCAACCCCACCACCCACCCACCTCGCCAGGTCGCCAGAAAAGCCAGCGCCTGGAAGGCCAGCACGCCCACGATGGCGTAAAGCCCGGCCCGGAGCCAGGGGAAGGGCTCGGGGTATAGGGGGAAGTAGGTTCCATACCACTGCCGTAGCACCGTATCCGCCGGGGCCAGCAGGGTCTCGAGGCTCACCGGTTGCACCGCGAAGACCAGATAACCGAGCGCTGCCATCGCCAGCAGGTTGAGCAGAACCAAAAAGGCTCGAGTCACGCCGGGCCGCGCAGCCGGGCCGGGTGCGGGAGCGGGTGGGGGGGCCGGGCGCGGTTGCGGCGTCGGGTTGGGGGCCGGGCGCGGTTGTGGGCCAGAATTCGGCGGAGGTGCTACGGGCGTGAGGTTGAGGCTCACCCAGGCTTGCTGGCCGGGCTTGACCTCGACCGTAGCACCACGCGGCTGGAACCCCGGCGCCCGGGCGCTGAGCCGATATTGTCCGGCGGGCACGCTGCCAAAGCTCTGATCCCCCTGAAAGACCCGCCGCAAGCCAGGCCCTTGCAATTCGACTGTAGCTTCGCGGGGCGTCACCTGAACCACCAGCGAGCCGGGGGTGGGCGCGGGGGCGGGCCGGGAGCGGCCCAGGAGCAGGGCGCGGAACTCCGCCACCGACTGGGGGCGCTTGTCCACCCGGATCTCCAGGGCCTTATTAACGGCCTGCTCGAGGCCGTCCGGGGTAGCCGGGGGCAGCCGGATCGCCAGGTTGCTTTGGATGCGGTCGGTGGCGGCGGGCGGCGGAGCCCCGGTGAGCGCGTGATAGAGGGTGGCCCCCAGCGCGTAGATGTCGGTGTAGGGGCCGAACTTGCCCGCGCTGCCGTACTGCTCTAAGGGGGCGTAGCCGGGGGTCACCAGCCGGGTGTGGTTCATGGTCTTGCCCCGGGCGAACTGCCGGGCCGAGCCGAAGTCGATGAGCACCACCCGGCCATCTTCGCTTAGAAATACATTGTCGGGTTTGATGTCGCGGTGCAGGAGCCCGGCCCCGTGCACCACCTCGAGCGCGTCGGCCAGCTTCGCCGCGATGGCCTGCACCTCTCCCGCCCCCAGCTTGCCCACCTGCTCGAGCCGCTTCCCCAGGGTCTGGCCGCGCAAGAACTCCATTACCAGATAGGCGGTCCCGTTCTCCTCGAAGACATCGAACACCTTGACGATGCCGGGGTGGTTGAAGCGCGCGAGCATCCGGGCTTCGTCCTCGAAGCGCTTCATGGTCTCGAGGAACCCGTTTCCCGCCAGCGAGGTCGGCGGGACCACCTGGCTGGCCCGGCGCACCGCCCCCTCGGGGAACAGTTCCTTGATCGCCACCGGCTGCTGGCGGCGGGTGTCGGCCCCCAGGTAGGTGATGCCAAACCCCCCCTGCCCCAGCACCTTCCCCAGCGTGTACTGCCCACCTTTGAGCCGGGTGCCCTGGGCCAGGTTGTGGGCCGGGGCGACCAGGCTCGAGCCACAGGCCGGGCACTGGGTAGCCCCGGGGGGAACCGGGCTGGCACAGTAGGGGCAGCG
>DASTSL010000093.1:0-2404 GCA_035760705.1 Meiothermus sp.
GTTCTTCGTGGCGGGCGTCCTCCAGCGGGTGGTGGACCGGGCCCTCCAGGTCCACGGCGGGTTGGGCATGGCCGACGATCTGCCGCTCGCCTACTTCTACCGCCACGAGCGGGCCGCCCGTATCTACGACGGGGCCGACGAGGTGCACAAGACCGTGGTGGCTCGAGCCGTGCTCAAGGAATACGGCCTGGACGTATCGCTTTAACCCCGTGAGGGAAACGAGCCGAGGGCGAATGCCTTTTACCGTAGCAGATCAGCTTCACTTCCTGCCGACTCGCCCCCACCCCCAGCGGGTGAGGGAACTGACTGCTAGGTGAATGATGAGCGATTTTCTCGATCAAGCCACGAAGATTCGACCGGGCGAGGAGCTGGATATAGGGAAACTCGAGCCCTACTTGCTCGAGCACCTTCCCGGTGCGTCGGGGAGGCTCGAGGTGCTTCAGTTCCCGCGGGGCTTCTCCAACCTCACCTACTTGCTCAAGCTGGGCGACCGAGAACTCGTGCTGCGCCGCCCGCCCTTCGGGGCCAACATCAAGACCGCGCACGATATGGGACGGGAGTATCGGATTTTGTCGGCGCTCAAGCCAATTTACCCCAAGGTGCCGAGGCCATTGCTCTACTGCGAGGACGAAAGCGTACTGGGGGCTCCATTTTACGTAATGGAAAGGCTGCGCGGGGTTATCCTGCGCAACCAGCCCCCGGAGGGCATGACCCCAGCCCGGATGCGGGGGGTTTGCGAGGCCGCGCTGGACGCGCTGGTGGAGCTGCACCGCCTGGACTACCAGAAGGCCGGGTTGGGCGATCTGGGCCGGCCCGAGGGCTATGTGGAGCGGCAGGTGCGGGGCTGGAGTGAGCGCTACCAGAAGGCCCGCACCGAGGAAATCCCCGGCATGGAGCGGGCCATGGCCTGGTTGGCCGCCCACCTGCCCCTGGTATCGGGGGCGGCCCTCATCCACAACGACTTCAAGTACGACAACCTGATGTTTGCCCCCGACCTCTCGCAGGTGGTGGCGGTGCTGGACTGGGAGATGGCCACCCTGGGCGACCCCCTGATGGACCTGGGCACCACCCTGGGCTACTGGGCCCAGGCGGACGACCCCCCCGGCCTCAAGAGCTTTGGCCTGACCCACCTGCCGGGCAACCTGACCCGGGCCGGGCTGGTGGAGCTATACGCCGAAAAGACCGGGCGCGACGTGTCGGGGATGGTCTTTTACTACGTCTTTGGGCTTTTTAAGGTGGGGGTCATCATGCAGCAAATTTATGCCCGCTACCGGCGGGGCCTAACCCAGGATTCACGTTTTGGGGGGCTGATTCATCTGATCCGCGAGGTCGGGGAGATGATTGACCGGGCGCTGGACACCGGCAAGGTGTGAGGGCAGCATAGACTATCCGCATGCGTAGCAGCGAGTTGCCCTTCACCGGCCCCGCCACCTTCCTCAAAGCCCCCCACCGCCCCCTGAGCGAGCCCTGGACCGCCGACGTGGGTTTTCTGGGCATCCCCTACGATTTTGCGGTGGGCTACCGCCCCGGTGCCCGCTTCGCGCCGGGTGCTTTGCGCGAGGCCAGTGGGCGTTATGCGCCGGGGCCGGAGGGGTTTTTCGACCTCGAGACCGAGACCTACCGCCTGCAGGGGGTGAGCCTGGTGGACGCAGGCGACGTAGACCCGGCCCAACTGGAGTACGCCGAAACCTTCCGCCGCATTAGCGAGGCCGCCCTAAAGCTCAGGAAGCGGGTGCGGCTGCCGGTGTTTGTGGGGGGCGACCACTCGGTCAGCTACCCCATCCTGCGGGCCTATGCCGACCTGGACGAGCTTTGTGTGGTGCAGCTCGACGCTCACCTGGACTTCTCGGATCTCCGCAACGGCACCCGCTACTCCAACTCGAGCCCCTTCCGCCGCGCGGTGGAGGAGCTGCCGGGCCTCAAGCACATGACCGTGGTGGGCCTGCGCGGCCTGCGCACCAACCCCGAGGCCTTCGGGGCGGCCAAAGCCAGGGGCCACACGCTGATTACGGCTTCCCGGGTGCGGGCGAACCTGCCCTGGGTGTTGGACCAACTCCCGCAGGGCAAAAAGGTCTACCTGAGCTTTGACGTCGACGTGCTCGACCCCGCCATTCTGCCCGGCACCGGCAGCCCGGAGGTGGAGGGGCTCTCCTATGGCGAGGCGATGGCGGTGGTGCGGCGGACGATAGAGCAAAACGAACTGGTGGGCTTCGACCTGGTGGAGCTGGCGCCCAACCTGGACCATAGCGGCCTTTCGGCGTTGGTGGGGGCGCGGCTGTTGGCCGAGGTGCTGGCGGTGTGGGGGGGCTTGCCTTGAAAGCTGGTCTGGTCTATTTTGTTCAAAACAAATGGGGTTGCCGTGGGTGGTTGAGGGACTTGAGTTTCACACAAAGGCAAACCTCGT
>DASTSL010000094.1:0-37183 GCA_035760705.1 Meiothermus sp.
TTGGGATGGGTTACGTCTCTCATGCCGCAAGGATGCGAGATTTAGCTGAGGTTGGGATGATTGAAAGATGCCGTTAGCAGTTAGCGGTTGGCTTTTAGCTAAAGGCTAACCGCTAACTGCTAACAGCTTCATTCCGGCTCCATGATGCACTGAAGCGGGTGTCCCTCTTCCGCTGCGGCTTCCATCACCTGGTTGACCTTGGTCTCGGCGATCTCGAAAGGGTAGACCCCGCAGACCCCTATTCCCTCGCGGTGCACCTGGAGCATGATGCGGGTGGCCTCGAGTTCGTTCTTTCTAAAAAACCGCATCAGCACCTCGACCACGAAGTCCATCGGGGTGTAGTCGTCGTTCAGGAGCAGCACCTTGTACTGTGGGGGGGTACGGGTGCGGGGTTGGGTTTTGGTCTTGGTGTCGCCCGCCGGGTTGCTCACATCCTTGAGTGTAGCAAGCCCCAGTGATTCGGGGTGATTGGTCGGGGGATTCGTGAATCTGCCCTACCGACCGTCGCGCTCCTTAGCGACAGCTTCCCGGAACCGCCTGACTGCGGGTTTTTGCAGGCATCACGACCTGATAGGCCAGCCCACCATCTTTCACCTCGCCGGTAATCTTGACCAAAGCGACCCGCACGAGCCCGCCCCGCCCCTCAGCGATGGCGCTCGTGTCGCGGGTGAACTGTACCGTCGGGGCCATCAGACGCAGCCGCACGCTTCCCGAGCCGTCTACCGGCCCGACCGTCAGCTGATCGTCGGGGGATCGGGCGCCCTTGGCCGGGGCCCGAGAGACCGCCGCGTAGATCGTGCCGGGTTGGTCCCCGGTGATGATCTGGTGGAGGCAGCCGGGCGGGTTCGGGCTGAACTCGTGGGGGCGCAAGCCCCTCTGCGCCATCAAGGAGTTGGCGAGCAGCGAGACGTATAGGCTGTAACCCAGCCGGTCTTCCGGGGTCGCTGGGGCACCCAAGCTTTGCAGGTCGAGCCTGGTTGCGCCCAGCTGCAGGCTCGGTTTTTCCCAGCCCTCGAGCCGTACACCCACCCCAGCGTGCTCGGCGAGCAGCACCAGCCTCACCAGATCTACAAAGCGTCGCCCGTCCCAGGGGCCGCCCTCGACGGTATTGACCGGAACCTCCAGGGTTTTTCCGTCGGCCACCAGGGTCAGCGTGTCGGGCCGGTAAGGACCTGATCGGGTTTGCAGCGGGGTGAGGTCTTTCGCCTCGACCCAGACCGAGGCGGGTTTGAGGTGGTTCCCCTGGCTGTAGGCCATGTGGATCTTGAAAACCTCGAGCGACACCTGGGCCTGCCCCGGTAAGATCACCAGCAACCCGGCCAGGGCTAGGACCGCGAGCAGGGAAGCCCGAGCCACCTTGGGGAACGCGTAGAGCCGCATCATGCCCTCCTGTACGATCTGAGGCTCCCCGATTTCCTCAAGCGCTTTTCGCTCCGCTTCCTCTTCGGGTAAACCCGCCACCTGAAGCTCTTGAATCCGTAGACGAAGGTTACCCTCGAGTTCAGCCCACACCTCTGCCCGCTTGCGGCCCCACAGCCCGCGCGTCGCCCCTCGCAGATACCGGTTTAGCTCGCTCATAACTCCCCCCAGATCGAGCGCATCGCCCCGGTGAACCGCTCGAACTCCGCGCGCCGGGCCGCCAGCACCTTTTTGCCCTGCTCGGTGAGGCGGTAGTAGCGCACCGGGGCCCCCCCGCGCGGCGGGTACTTGAACTCGGCCTCGAGCAGCTTTCCTTCGGTCAGGCGGTGTAGGGCTGGGTAGAGCGAGCCCTCCTTGAACTCGAAGTAGCCGCCGGTGCGGTTCTGGGCTTCTTTGGCGATCTCCAGGCCGTACATCTCGCCGTTCTCGAGGATCGCCAGCAGGATCAGCTCGAGGTTCCCTCTGAGCAGGTTGGCTCGGGTGTCCCTATCCATTCTCACTCCGTAGAAATTCGATATAGCTAATCTATATCTCTCATCATTGTTTGTCAAGAAAACCCTGAGGTTGCCCCCAGGGTAAAGGTTTAGCCGGCGAACTTGCGCAGCAGCACCGCGATCTGTTCGGGTTTTTTGGCGTCGCCACGGGCGATGTCGGTGGCGCAGAGGGTGAGGAACTCCCGGAGTATGGTGTTGGAGGCCGCCTCCATGGCCTTCTTGGTCGCGCTCATCTGGGTCAGCACTTCCTCGCAAGGGCGTCCGGCTTCGATCATCTTCTGCAAACCCCGCACTTGACCCTCGATCCGGCGCAGGCGCTTCAGGATGCTCTCCAGGTTCTCCTCGCTGAGATCCGTGGTGTTCATAGGGCTTCAGTCTAACCGGAAACTCCGGCTATTCATCGCTGCTCTCGTCACTTTGCGTAGCCGCTCCCTCGACGCTGGCTTCCGGCTCGAGCGTCTTGGGAGCATCCCGGACGAGCTTGCGGATACGCCCGCTAAAGGTGCGCAACAGCTTTTGAAAACGCGGGTCGTCCACCAGGTTTTGCGCGCGGCTGGGGGGGGCTTCGGCGGCCTCTTCGGAGATCTCGTCGTCCGGCCAGGGGGGCTCGTCGCCGGGGAGCGGGGGGCTCGGTGGGATTTGTAGGCTCGAGACCGCCGATTCTGCCGTCTTGGCCGCGATAGGTGCGGTGGGGGGCTCATCAAGAGGGGTAGCCCTGGGCTCTGCTATAGGGCTCGAGGGCGAGGCGGGCTGAACGCTTTGCTCTGGAGGGCTCGCAGCCGAAAGCGGAGCCGCCTGCGGCGGGCTGAACTGGGCCCCGGTCGACGGAGTCCCCGCGATAGCGGTGGAGGCGCTGGCTTCGCCGCGCAGCGGGGTCGAGCCATTCACCCCACCCTCGCGCGGAGGAATTACACTTCGGGGTTCAACTTTTTTTTTCTCCCCTTGCAGCACCAGGCTCACCTCGAGGTCGCCCATCACCTCGCGCACGGCGGCCTGGATGGCCTCGTGGCTTTTCTGGGCGCTCTGGTAGTGAAAACTGGCTTTCTCGGGGAACACCAGCACCAGCTTCTGGCCCTCGAGGTGCGGCGCGGCCTCGCGGAAAAAAGCCCGCTGGTTGATCTTGAGCGCTCCCAGCACGTTCCGCCAGGCCTGCACCAGGTCCACCACCATCTGCGGCGAAGGTTCGGGCTCTGGACTCTGGGTTGAGGGTTCGGGCAGTGTTTCTGGCAGTTTGCGTCTGGCGTCTGGCGCCCCGCGTCCCACCGGGTTGAAGTCCGGGACGCTGGGCTTGCTCGAGGTAACCGCCTGAGCGGTAGACGTGATGACCTGGGTGACCGGCTGAGCGCCAGGGGTCTGTCCATGGAGTGCCTGGAACGCCGCGAGGACGGCCAGCTCGAGCGCCAGCGCATCCGAGCGCTTGAGGAGGCGCTCGAGGCTCTCGTCCAGGGCGGTCATGGCCGCCACCAGCTTGTCCTCGGGGGAGTCCAGGCGCGGCCCGGTGCCCAGCCCCATCTTGGCGTAGAGCCCGGCCCGAAAAGCTTCCAATAGCCCCTGGGCCAGCGTCCGGGCGGCAAAGCCCTGGGTGTAGAGGTTCTGCGCGTCGGCCAGGGCTTGGCGGATCTGTCCGCGCTCGAGGGCCTCCGCCACAGCCCACAAAGCCTCCTGCGGGGGCAAGCCCAGGGCGGCTTCGGTCTGGGCCAGGGTGATGCTGCCCTCGAGCGTCAACAGCCGGTCCAGCAGGCTCTCCGCGTCACGCATGGCCCCATCGGCCATGCGGGCCACCAGTTGCAAGGCGGCGGGCTCGGCCTCGCGTCCCACGGTTTTGAGTATGCGCTCGAGCTTCTGCACGATCTGGGCCTCGGACAATCGCTTGAAGCGGAAGTGCTGAGTCCTCGAGAGGATCGTAGGGGGCATCCGTTCGGGCTCGGTGGTGGCGAAGATGAAGATGACGTGTTCGGGGGGCTCCTCGAGCGTCTTGAGCAGTGCGTTGAAGGCGCTCTTGGACATCATGTGGGCCTCGTCGAGGATCACCACTTTGCGGCTGCCCAACAGGGGGGCCAGCAGGATGCGTTCGCGCAGCTCGCGCACGTCCTCGACCGAGTTGTTGGAGGCCGCGTCGATCTCGAGCACGTCCGGGTGGTTGCCTTCGCGCACCAGGCGGCAGCCCTCGCAGACCCCGCAGGGCTTGGGCTCACTGGTGCAGTTCACGGCCTGGGCGATAAGGCGGGCGCTGCTGGTCTTGCCCACCCCCCTCGGCCCGGAGAATAGATAAGCCTGGGCCAGCCGCCCCATCCGAATCGCGCCCAGGAGCACTTCCTTGACGTGCTCCTGGCCCACCATCTCGTCGAAGGTGGTGGGGCGGGCTTGGCGGTAGAGGGCGCTCACGGGTTATAGCTTAACGCCTAACGCCCAAGGCTGCGGGTCGCTACTCGCTTTTTGTCGAGTATGCAGATATTTGGTATAACGTAAACCATAGGTTATACTACTATATAAGTGTATAACCATGACCAAAACCAAGCCTAAACCTAAGCTTCTGACCGTCGGCCCGAAAGGCCAAGTGGTGATCCCGGCGGAACTTCGCGAGGAACTAGGGATCAAACCCGGCGATAAGGTACAGGCCGTGCGCGAAGGGAACTCGGTCAAGATCACCAGCCACCGCGCGGTGATCGAGGGCCAAATGGGGGCGTATGCCCACATCCCGGTCTCTCTTTCCCAAGAACTGCACGACGAACGCCGGGAGGAAGCGGAGGCTAAAGGGTGGTAATTGACGCCTCGGCTCTGCTCGCCTTCTGGCAGAGAGAAGCTGGAGCGGAAGTAGTGGCTAAAGCCTTAGAGGAGGAAGCTTTTCTCTCCACCGTCACCTACACCGAGGTCGTGGGGAAGCTGGTCGGTGCGGGAGAGCCCGCGAATCAAGTAGAAGCGAAAATAGGGGCTCTAGCCTTACAGATCCTCGCTTTCGACGAGGAACAAGCGCAAATCGCGGCGTTCTTTTACGCTCGTCGGAAACCCTATAACTTGTCTTTTGGCGACTGTGCGGCCCTGGCCCTCGGAGAGCACCTCGATATGCCGGTGCTGACGGCAGAACAGCATTGGGCCAAGCTTCCCAACCTACGTGTAAAAATCAAGCTGATCCGCTAGTCCAGCACCCTTAAGTAGTGCGCCCAGTAGCCCTGCCAGTTCCCGTAATGCCTGGCTTTCTCGCGCACCTCGCCCAGGGTGATGGGGCCGTAGACCTTTTGCGCCGCCTCGAGCACGCTCACCACGTAAGGGTTTTTAGCGTCTTCCAGGATGGCCCGCTCCATCCGGCCCAGCCCGCGCAACAGCACGAACGCCGCCGACCACTCCCCGATGCCTTTGATCTGGCGCAGCCACTTGAAAGCCTCGTCGTAGGGCGCGGTGCGGAGCCAGGTTTCGTTGGCGGTGGTGAAAGCCTGGGCCGCCGAGAGCAGGAACTCGTCCCGGCGGAAGCCCCCGGTGAGCCGGGCGATTTCCCCGGCCTTGGCCCTGAGCAGATCGGCGGGCTGGAGGAAGGCCCGGAAGGTGCCGTAGGGGGTCTCGAGCACCCCACCAAAATGCTCGGTGAGCCGCCGTTTGTAGGTACGGGCCACCGGGCCAGAGGTGCGCTGGGTGAGGATGGCCCAGGCCGCGTTCTCCCAGGGGGTCAGGAACTTGACCTGGTGGTAGCCGTAAAGCCGCTCGATGACGTTCAGGAAGGGCGGGTCATCCTGCGCGAGCGCGTAGAAAAGGGAGAGGTCATCGTCCAGGCTCAGGTAGAACGAGATGCGCTCGAGCGCGGCTCCCTCGAGCTTCTTGCTAATCTCCCGATCCGCGAAAAGCTCGACCTCGAGCCTCGGTCGCTTCGGGGTTTCGCTGCTCGAGACCCGGAAAACGACGGTACTTCCATTGATCCGAACGGCCTTCGTGAGCGTTCGATGGGTAATCTCCTGGTCATCCTGGCTGGGTGAGAACCCGCTGATGAACCGCAATGTCTTGGCCCAGTCGAAGGGGGCCTTGGGCTTCAAGATACGCATTAAGTGCCGGTTTCCTTCATCTGAGGCCCCCACGGGAGTAGGTTCGCGCTAAGACCCCAGAATGGGGATGGCTGAACTCGGCCACCCCTAGAGTACTTAGCGGTAGTCGCCTTCGCCCTTGATTTTTCCGCGCTCGAGCCGACTGAAAAGCTTCTCGAGGTTAGAGCTGGCGACCTCCTCGAGGGTCAAATCCAGCTCGGTGGCGATCTGCGTCAGATACCACAGCACGTCGCCCAGCTCGCCCTTGAGCGCCTCGCGGTCTTCCGGGGAGATCTGCCCACCCTTGTCGCGGAAAATCTTCTTGACCTTCCCCGCTAGCTCCCCGGCCTCGTTCACCAGGCCCAGGGTGGGGTAGGTGATGGCGTGGTCGGTGTGGACGAGGTGCCAGGTTTTGCGCGATTCGCGCTGGTAATCGTTCAGGCTCTCGACCTTCATAGGCGACATTCTACGTTCCGACCCGGTCAAATCACTGTAGGGGCGTACCGCGGTACGCCCCGGCTCATACCCGCGGGGTTCACGTCCGGCTGATGCTGTCCCAGGGGAGGTTCTCAGGGTTGCCCCAGGCGCAAGGGAGTTTCGCTGGAATTACAGGGGTTCTTTAGGCGAAAAGGCGTCCAGGAAGGCCCGGATGATGGCCTCTCCCGGCTTGCCCTCGCCCCGGAAGGCCTCTGCTTCCTTCTCGAGCCAAACCACCCCTTCGCGAAACAAAACCGAGCGATACCCCTGAGCAAAAGCAAGCTCGATCAGCTCACCGATTGAACCGGCTTGGATGCCGTACGACTCTAGCTTCTCCAACTCTCCTGCCGGTAAATCCGGGTCGAAGCCCTGCCGGGCGGCCAGGCGTTGATAGCGGCCTTCCCGCTGCTCCATCGTCCCGCCGGAGGTGAAGTAGCGCCCCAAGACTTTGGACCAGTCACCGCTCCGGGTGATCGATCGCATGACCTCGAAAGCCTGGTCCAACTCGGCTGGGTCTGGCTCCCGGTAGGTGTTCTCGTAGACCACGAGTTCCCGCGGCAAGCGCGGGCGGGGAGCCGGGATCACCTCGGGAACCCCCACGCAGAGCCCCGCCACCGGGAACACCCCCTCGGGCAGCCCACAAAGCTCGCTGATCTCCCGAATCCCGTTCAAGACCCCGCCGATCCAGCAGATGCCATAGCCCAGGCTCTCGGCCATCGTCGCCAGGGCGCTCCCGGCCAGGATCGCATCCACGATGCCGAAGTGCGCCGCCGTGCGCGGCCAGTAGCCCCAACTCCCGCCCCGGTGCTCGACGAGCCTTCGTAGCCGGTGTACGTCGGCCAGGATCAGGAAGAATTCAGCGGCGGTCTGGACGTGTTCATTGTTGGCGAGGCGGGCCATCTCTTGTCTCAGATCGCGGTCCGTCACCCGCAGGATGGTGTACATCTGCGCGGTGGCGTCAGTGGGGGCGCGTTGGGCGGCGAAGAGGATTTTCTCGAGGTCCCCCTCGCGCAAAGGCTCCGGCTTGAACTTTCGCACGCTGGCCCGGTGTTGGTAAAGCTCGAACAGTTCGCTCACGAGCAAAGCCTATCGGAAAAGACACGGCGAGATGCTGAGGAACAACTATCCCTTCAGGATGAGCGCTGCGCTCAGCAGGACAGGGAGACAAAGGCTGCTAACCGATCCCCAGATAGCTCATGTACCAGTTGATGATCTGTTGCCCGAAAAAGAGCGCGACGATCCCGCCCAAGGCCAGATAGGGCACGAAAGGGACCCGGCGCTCACGCAGCACCAACCCAATCACCGCCCCCACCACCACCGCCACGAACATCCCCACCACGAAGGGCCAAAACCCCACCCAGGCCCCCAGCATCCCGGCGAGCTTCACGTCCCCGAAGCCCAGCACCACCACTTCCTCGTCGTCCTCTTCGGGCAGAGGGCGAAAGGCCCAGTAGAGCCCGCCCGCCAGCGCGATCCCGCCCCCGGCGATGAGGAGCCCGCGCAAAGCCTCTTGTGCGCTCAGCGGCCAGCCGGGAACTAGCCAGGCCACCAGCGGTCCCAGCAGGGCCAGCCCCAGCGTCAGGGCGTCGGGGGCCGCCCAGACCCGCCCGCTGCGGGCGTTCAGGCCCCAGTTGAAGAACCCCGCGACGAGCCCGGCGGCAGGCCCCAGCCACGCGCCCACCGCTGCCGCGAAGTACAGGGTTTGCAACTCCACCGGGCCTTCGGGTTTGTTGCCCCGGCCCCGGGTCACCACCAGCACCCCGTACCCGTTGATGATGGCGAGCAGCCCCGCTGCCATCAGGGCGGCGTCGAGGGCGGGCGAAAAGCCGCCCGGAAAGATAAAGGGTGCGGCGATCAGACCTAGAACGAACCCGCCGTAGCTCAGCACGTCGGGGACTTCGTAGGTGTCAATGTCAATGAAGGAGAGCGCGATCAGGATGGCGATAAAGGCCCAGATTAAGGGAAGCGCGGGGAGTTCGGGGCGCAGGACAGCCGCCACCGCAAAGAGTACGCCAGTCAGTGCTTCGATGGCCGGGTAGCGCCCCGAGATCGGCTGGCCGCAGTTTTTGCAGCGTCCCCGCTGGAGGACCCAGGAGAGGATCGGGATGAGCTCTAAGGGCGTGAGCCGGTGGCCGCAGTGGGGGCAGCTCGAGGGCGGATAAACGATGGATTTCTTGGCCGGGACGCGATAGATCACCACGTTCAAAAACGAGCCGATGATGGCCCCAAAGATGAACGCGAAAATCGCCAGGGGGATGGCAAGGGATTGTGTTTCGCTTTGCGAAAGCAGCACCCACCCATTCTAGCCAGCGCCCCGTCCCATCCCTGTGTCAGATGACGACAAGCGGTGTACCGATCTGGAAACCGGACTTGTAAAAAGCCTGCCGTCAGCGGCTGAAATGGGCCAGTGTACTTTGGTGGGCTGGAGGGGTCTCGAGGGTGTAAGACTTCCCTATCTACCCCGAGCCGAGACCCTGCCGGGCGGCCTAACCTGGGCTTCAGGAGGCCACAGATGATTACCGCGATTCCCGCCCACGAACTCGAGCCAGAGCAAACCCCAGGCCAGCAGATTTCCGAAGCGTGGAGGGAGGCGCTCGAGATTTACGACTTGCCCGAGGAGGAGTAACCCGGCCTTCCTCTCGAGTGCCGACTAAGAAATGTCCCACCTGACCGACAGATGGGACATCATTGAGAGTGTTCTACAAAAGAGTTAGAAGCGAGTTGACGGGTGCTGCACAACTCGCAGCCCACCCGAACTGGCCGGGTATTCTGCCACGATGATGGCTCTGAAGGGACCGTTCACCTCCACTACCACCGGTGATCCGGACTCGCTGCACTGGAAGCTCAATTTAGGCATGGCGTCGGGCGAGAAGGAGATAAGCTCATAAAAACCTTTCCAATTTTTCAGTGAGGGCGGGCCGGCCAGAGCTTCCTCCCGAGGGGGGCGGTGGTAGGTTCGACAAATCGGAACTGGATTGTTTCGCTGGGTGTATCCCCTGTCGGGATAGGTTGCCCCCCGGCTGGGTAAGCAGCATCGTCAGTGAAATATTTGACGCCACCAAAATAACGCAGATTGCCAGGGGAACCCTTCGGGAGCTGGCCGCCCACCAGTACACCTTGAGGACACGACGAGGGATTCTAGGGGTAGTAGAGAAGGTAGGTGGACATCGGCGATGTGCTGGGAATGCACCCGCCCAGCAGCATAAATAAGGTGAGGAGCATGAGGTATTTTTTCAAGGGGCCTCACCTCCTTAGCCGGAACGCGCCGAAGGTCATGTCGTAGTAATCGCTCAGGGCCGCTGCGCTCAGGAGGACAACGGCTAAGGCCGCTAGCATAGCGGCCTATGTGGGTGAGTCTGCTCCTCTACGGTCGTGCCTTCACCGCACCGTGGGGTGGTTCCCCCAGGCCAAAAACCGGTAGCGGTCCCGCTGGCGGTCAGGGTCGTAGGCCTGCTCGACGTACCCGCTGGCCTGGAGGTCGCTGAAGAGTTCCTCGGCCACGTTTCGGTCCACCCCGAAGCGCTCGACGATAAAGTCCAGCGCCTCCTCCTTGGGGTCGCCTGACTCGGTGGGTGCTACGAACCCGGTGTATTCCGGCCCCAGGTTCTTTAGAAGGTCGGGGCGGGCCTGCCGCAAAAAGAGCCAGCGACTCCTTTGAGCCGGGAGGAAGTGGGCGTATCCGGCCTCCTCGAGCCGGGTGGCGGTCTCCACGGCCTCGTGATGGCTCAGCCCGGCCTGCATCAGATAGGTCACCAAGCCTTCGTGCTCACCGACCAAACCCTGGGGGTGTTCCTCGCGCAAGAGGGCCGCGAGTTCGTCGGTCTGCTCGAGCCGGGCCAGTTGGGTGATTCGATCGGCGATCTGACGGTCCATATCAACCTCCAAAGGCTACCAGCGGGTCTGCCCGGCCAGCCCGCCGAAGTCCCGCAACAGGTGTTCTTCGGCCTCGCCGTGGACGAACTCGAGCCGCGCCGCGTAGGCCTGGGCCAGCCGGGGCAGGGCTTCCTTGAGCGAAACCTCCTCTACCGCCTCGCCGGGGCAGTAGGCTTGGGCTGCTTCGCGGGTCATCCCGACCATTCCCGAAGGGCAGCGGAACACCGTCCCCTCGAGCTTCCAGGGGGCTACCAGCAGGTGGATCCGCCCCTCTTGCAACAGGCTGATTACTTGGTCCACCCCGCCAACCCCGTTTTCTCGAATTTGCTCGAGCAGCTTAAGTTCGCGCTCACGCTCGAGCGGGGGCAGTTCCCTTTCCACAATCTTGAGGATCTCTCCCGCACTGACCCGGGAGTGGGGAGCCGAAGGCAAAATATAGGGCTTGGGGAAGTTTTCAGGCAGATGGGCGGCGAAGTTTTTCGTATCGGGGTCGGGTCCCATCAGCACCAGTTGCTCGATCCCCCGGGATTTCATCACCTCGGCCAGATGGTTGGCCATCTCTTTGTAAAAGCGCTCGGTCCATTCGCCCATGCGCTCGTTGTAGTTGTCCTTGCCGCTGCCCCCGCTGGCCCGGCCCACGTGACCGGGAGCCCCCGGCCCGGCGCTTCGCCCCCCGGCGGCGGTGGCGTCTTCGCCCAGATGGCGCCATTCCTCGAGGTTTACCGCCCGGAAAGCCCCCTCCAGTTCTTCGATCTCGCCCATCACCACCTCGAAAAGCCGCCACTTCTCCTGATCCACCAGCACCACCGCGCGGCGCTCGTGCTCATCGATGGCATAGAGCAAGGGGGTCAGGTAGGGCTGACCCCAGCGGGCTTCGATCCCGTCCGAGAGGGGCAAATCTACTTGCAGATCGTAGATCTCGAGCAGATTTTCCCCGGCGAAAATCACCCGAGTACGGGCTTGGGGGCGGTCTTCCTCGAGTCTCGCGAGCACTTTGTCGAAGATTTCCTTAGGGACCCCGAGGGTTTTCATCTGCTCTTTGGCCCTAGCCAGATAAGCCCGGCCCGTGTTCTCCTCCTGGGCAGGGTTGGTGGAGAGATACAGCGAGAGCACTGGTCCTGGATGCTGTACTAGATCCTGAATCGAACGTACCTGAGCTTGGGTAAGCATCTCCACCTCCTAAAGTCCTAGTGATTATTCCGATTTGAGCTTAGGCTCACCTGAATAGGAGAGGGGTTGAAGAAAGCAAAACCCCGGAATAATCCGGGGATGGGCCAATGGAGGCTAGGCGCAATGCTAGGCATTGACCCGAACTTCGATCTTGCGGGGTTGGGCCGCTTCGGCTTTGGGGATGTCGAGATAGAGCACCCCGTGCTTGAAGTTAGCGCTCACCTTGGAGAGGTCGTAGGTGTTGGGGATGGTGAAGCTACGGATGAAGGTGCCGTAGGTACCCTCGAGCCGGTACTGGGTGGCGTTCTCGGGCTTCTCAAAGGGGCGCTCGGCCTTGATGGTAAGGGTGTTATTCTCGGCCTGTACGTCCACTTTCTGAGGCTCTACACCCGGCAGATAAACAGCGAAGTGTAGGCCTTGAGCGTCCTCGAGCACATCCACCAGCGGGGCAAAGGTACGGTTATCGTTACGGGAAGCCTGCAAGCTCCGGATCAACTGCTCTTGAAGCTCCTCAATTTCGCGGAATGGATCGAACCTAACCATACTTACCTCCTCGGTTGGATATAATAAATCTTGAGCGTAATATTGTCAATATATTTGCAATCACGGCCTGCTCTTAGCCGGGCCGCGTTCCCGCTCATAGGGTAAGGGAACGTACTGTACGCTGGGCTTGCCTCCGCGAGGCTGGGGATACATCTCCATCAGCTCATAGACTTCCAGGGGCATCTCGGTGGAGACCTTGAGCCCTAGGGCGCGGGCCTCCTCCACGCTGATGGGGTAGTCGTGGGTCCAGGTGCCCTGCGAGAGAATGCTGGCCACCTCCTCTGCGCGGGTCTCCTCGAGGTGCTTCTTGAGGAGGTTCTTGGCTGTGGTGTGAACCTGATGCAATGCCTTACGGGCTACATCGGCAAGGATAAAGGTTTGATCGTCAATTTCGCTGGCGGGCTTTTGCTCGAGCACCTTGAGAACCGAGGCTGCCGGGTATTGCCCGAGTTGTGGGTCTACCGGACCTAATACAGCGTTTTCGTCCATCACGATCTCGTCGGCGGCCAAGGCGATGAGGGTGCCGCCGGACATGGCGTAGTGGGGTACGAAGACCGTGACCTTGGCGGGGTGCTTCAGGAGGGCCTCGGCGATCTGCTCGGCGGCCAGTACCAGCCCGCCGGGGGTATGCAGCACCAGATCAATGGGCACGTCCTTGTCGGTAAGGCGGATGGCCCTCAAGACCTGCTCGGAGTCGTCAATGTCAATGTAGCGGGCGAAAGGGATGCCCAAAAAGGAAAAGCCCTCTTGACGGTGGATGAGGGTGATGACCCGGCTCTTGCGCTTATGCTCGAGCTGGGTGATCTTACGCGCGCGGCCCAGCAGCAGCATCTGCTGGTTGAGGTAAGGAGTCAGGGTGGAGAGGATGAAGAAGAGCCAAAAGAGCTGAAAAAAGATGTCCATACAACCTCCTTAGCGGTAGAAGAACCAGCTTTCCCAGGCTGGGGAAGTTTGGTAGGTTCTCCGAGGACGAAATACCCAGGCCAAGGCCATGCCTGCGGCAAAGCCACCTAGGTGCGCCCACCAGGCCACCCCAGGCAGACCCAACAGTCCGTTGATAAGTTGAATAAAAGCCCAGTAGCCCAAGTAGGTGCCTGCTGGAAGCCACAGCAAGAAGAAGGGGAACAGCCAAGTCAGCACATAAGCCCGTGAGAAGAGCAAAAAGTAGCCTCCAGCCACCCCCGAAATTGCCCCTGAGGCCCCAACCATGGGGATGTGGGGGTCGGAGAAGAGGGTTTGGGCCAAGGCGGCGGCCAGACCGGCCAACACGTACAACAGCAAGTAGCGCCCGCTGCCCAAGCGGCCCTCGAGTGCAGGGCCAAACACCCCAAAAAACCACATGTTGCCCAACAAGTGCCCCAGCGAGCCGTGAGCGAACATGCTGGTGAAAAGCCGGTATCCCTCACCGAGAGGGTTTGCCAAAAGCAAAGCGGGGACCAGGGCCAAGCGCTCTATGCTGGCGTCCAGCCCCATAGAAAGCTGGAAGGCAAATCCCAAGACACATAAAGCGATGAGGGCTTTGGTAACCAAGGCCGGGCCATGAAAGTAGATAGAGTCACGCAGGGGAAGCATAATCTGCTCCTTCGCTTATACCCGCCGGGGAGACCCTCCCGCAGATGAGCGCAGCTTGCCAAACCATTCCGGGGCATAGCGCATCAGCACGCTACCCAAGGGGATGGAAACCAGCACCAATATAACCGCTACCTGAGCGACCAAGAGATACCCTTGGTGTAGCGCTAGCGTCCCCAAAACCAAGTTGAACTCCCCTCTGGGAAGGAGATAAATGGCTGCGTAACGCTGCCGCTTGGGGTTAAGCCCAGCCTCTTTGGCCCCCCATAGGTTGAGCGGAAGCTTAGCTAATAAGCCGATAACCGCCAGGCCTACCGCCAGCCCTCCTGCTCCTTGGATAAGCCCCAAAGCCTGCGCCCCTACCGTGAGGAAAAATAGCGCCACCCCTAGATCCCGCACCGGGCCGAACAGGTGCTCGAGCCGCTCCCGCAGACCCAGCCCAGCCGCTACCATCCCACATAAAAAGGCCCCTACCCCTTCCGAAGCCCCTATGCTGTGGAATAAAGAGGCACTTCCGCTGACCAAAGCAGCTCCTGCCAGCAGCACTAGCTCGTTGGAAAAACCCTCTATCCCCCGGCTCAGCCGCGGGCCTAGCCATCGCGCCGCCATCCAGTAGGCGAAGGCTAATCCCATCCCCCCTAGCAGCCCCATGCCGCTTCCTCCTCCCAGAAGCACCAGCAAAAAGGCCACTACCAGATCTTCGAAAACCAGCACTCCTAGCGTCATCTCGCTTTCCGGGGAAGAAGCACGGCGTAGATCCAGAATCAGCTTGACGATCACCGCACTGGAGGAAACGTAAAGGATGCCTCCCAACAGCAAGGCTCCCCGCCAATCCAGTCCTGTTGCTAGTCCTAACCCGGCCCCTAGCGGCAGCGCCAGGGCATCCCAAGCCCCTGCCCGCAGTACCCGCTGGGATAGCTGGCCCAGCCGGTCGGGGCCGAACTCCAGGCCCACCGAGAACAAAAGCAACAAAAGTCCCAGCGAGGGCAACGGCTCGAGCGTTTCTATATCAAGCCGCTCACCCAGTGCCAGCCCTACCAGCAAGTAAGCGGGTAGAGGTGGAAAGCGCAGCCGGTGTACTAGCGCGGCCCCCAAAGCCAGCAGGACAGCCGCCAGGGCAAAAGCTTCAACCGAAGGGTGGATCAAGCGCGTACCTTCTGCACAAAACGCTCTACCGCTTCTCGGGAGCCTGCCACTACCAAGGTATCGCCCGCTTGCAGCACGGTCTCGGGCGCGGGGTTGGGTAAGAGGGCCTCTCCTCCGCGCAATACCGCCAGCGTATGGACTCCAGAGGTGGCGAAGTCGCCGATTTGCTGTCGTACGGCGGGTGAGCCGGGTTCAATCCTTACCCACTCTAGGCTCTCTGCCGCCAGCTTGGTTCGGGTGTCACCTACGGCCTCCGGGGCAAAGAGCACCCCGGCTAGGATAGCCCCTAACTCGCGGGCTTCCTCGTCGGTGAGGTCGAGGGTTGCGACGGGCTCCTCGAGCTCCCCCTTCTCGTAGTACTGCAACTCTCGCCCTCCCGAGTGGTGCACCACCACCACTATCCGATCCCCGGAGCGCACGCTGATGGTGTACTTCCGGCCCACACCGGGCAATACCGCTTCTTCAACGCGCATCCTTACTTCCCCCCCGAGTACTGGGCGGCCAAGGTGCGGGCGGCTACCAAAGCCAGCAGTCCGCCACTCCAAAACAGCACCTGGGTGCTTTGGATCTCCCCCCCAAACAAGCCTAGGAGCATTTCCCGCAGCACGAAGGCCACCCCCACCTCCAGCAGTACCTCCAGCCGAATGTGCTCGAACTCGAAGTATTCCACGAAAGCCCGCACCAACTCCAGCATCACTACTAGTGACAGTACGTTGGTAACTAGGTCTTTGAGCCCCAGGCGCACGCTGGGTTCGGAGACGGCTAGGCCGACCTCGAGCAAGGTTCGTCCCACCCCGATGAGCAGTCCCAGCAGCAAGGCCAGGATAGCCAGGTTGAAGATCAGCTGTACGGTGAAGCGAAACCCGCGGAGGATGGTCTGCTGAAGACTCTCGTGCATGATTGCCTGCTTTAGCTTCAGCCCTCAATGGCTATGGAGCGCCGTGCAGGGCCGGGGCTGGGGGTACGGGGGATCTCCACTTCCAGCACTCCCCGCTTCAAGCGAGCTTGGATACCCTCAGGCTGGGCATCGGCGGGCAGGGGAATGGAGCGGTAGATGCGGCCATAGTAGATTTCCGAGAGGTGGCGTTTGCGCTGCTCCTCCTTGCGCTCGGCCTCGATAATCAGGAAAGGCCCCTCCAGATACACCTGGACGTCTTTCTTGTCCAAGCCCGGTAGCTCGGTGCGCAGCAAGTAGCGCCCTTCCTCTTCCACCAGCTCGGTGTTGGGCTCGAAATCTGCTCCCTCGAAGGCTTTTTCCAACGCCTCATCCAGGGCTTTGCGGAACTTGCTGCGCCCGAAGCGGGCAAAAGGCCAGATTTTCTCTAACATGGTTTTTCACCTCCAAAGCTCAGTTCTGCTTCAGGTGTAGCATAAGGCGCTCCAGGAGCGCCGCCTTGGGTAGAGCTCCCACGATGCGTTCGGCGGGTTGGCCGTTTTTGAAGAGGATCAGGGTGGGAATGCTTTGTACTTGGAAAGCGCTAGCCGGGAGGGGGTGGCGGTCTACATCGAGTTTGACCACTTTGAGCTGTCCGGCCTGCTCCCGGGCGATCTCCTCCAGGACCGGGGCCACCATCCGGCAGGGGCCACACCACTTAGCCCAGAAATCCACCAGTACCGGTACGCCCACCTGGAGTTCAGGGATGAGGCCGCCTTCGCCCACCTCTACCAACCAGGGTAGGGGCTTCTTGCACGCCCCACACACCGGTACTTGGCCTGCTGGGGGGGTGCCCAGGCGGTTTTTGGCCCCACAGGAAGGGCACACCACCACGTTCATGACGCCCCTCCGGCCATAGCCCAACCTAAGAGAAGCTGCCGCGGATCTTCGCTAAAACCAACCATTCTCCTAACCTCCTGCTCAGGCCCCTAGGCCATAAGGATCCACCCGGGTGAGCACCTGGCGCAGCTCTTCCACGTTCTGCTGCTCCTCTTGGGCGATGCGGTGAAAGAGGGCCTCGAGATCTTCATCAGGAAGAGTGTTTTCCAGGTACGCTACCTTATCGGCTTTCTCCGACTCATAGGCGGCCAATAACTCTTGCCAGGTGGCCTGATCGGGAATGGTGGGTGAAGGAGGTGGGGTACCCCCTAGGGCACGAATCTTATCCGCTAGCCATTGGGCATGTTGCCGTTCTCGCTCGGCGATACGCTTGAGGGTCTGGCGCAGGTGCGAGTACGGCAAGCCTTCCGCCGCTTGCTCGGCTATGGCTGCGTCGCTGGACTCGTCGCGGTAGCGCTCGGCTAGCAGTTGCAAAAGCTGCTGCCGTTCTTGAGCACTGAGGCTGCCCCAAAGCGGCTTCAACATCCCTACCCCCTCAGGCGGCAGGTTGGGCTGAGCGCCGGCTCGAGGCCAAGAGCGCTATAACCCACCCTGCCAGCACCAGCAGCACACCCCAGCGGGCTACCTCCGACGGTAGGGCAGTCCCCCATAGGGCATCCATGGAGTAAACCCCGGGCCCAGCCATGCCTACGGCAGCAGCTACCGCCAAGTTGGTGAGGGGAAGTTCAAAGCCGCCCTGGGTCACCCACAGCTTAGGCCAGTGCACCTTGAAGATGGCGGTGAGCATGGCCGCCGCGATCAGCAGCGGGCCAGCCGGACTAAACAGCCCCAGCGCTAGCAAGAGCCCACCGAAAAACTCACACCCTCCCGCCAGCAGCGCCCAAAGCCGCCCGGGGCGGAAACCCAGCGACTCGAGCCAGCCCGTGGTGCCAGCCAACCCATGCCCACCAAACCAGCCAAAGAGCTTTTGCGCACCATGACCTGCCAATAGTAAGCCAGTTACCAAACGGAGAACCAAGAGAGCCAGATCGGTCATCTTCCATCACCTCCGTTGCAGAACGTGCGTAAGGGAGTTACCTGAAGGGCACTTTAGAGGAGGCCGCGGCGCATCAGCGAACGCTCTAGCTCCGCCAGGCTGGGTTCTACCAGCACCTCCCCGCCTACGTAGACGGTGGGGTGGCTGGCATAGCCGCCCGTCCACCAGCGCAGCTGGGCCACTGCCTCCGGGTGCTCTTCGAGGTCAACGAAGCGGTAAGGGATGCCCAGGCGCTCGAGGTAACGCCGCACCAACTGGGATTGGGCGCACCAGCGGGTGCCGTAGACCACCACCGGTGCTAGGGTCGGGGTGCGGTACAGCATCGCTTACCTCCGGAGTGCGTCCAAAGCCGCGAAGAGTTCCTCGATGGGGGGAACATGGTGGAGGTAGGGCGAGACGTGGGCGTAGCGAATCATCCCTGAGCCGTCCACCACGTACAAAGCCCGCTCGCTGAAGCCATCGTTTTCCCGGAAGACCTGGTAACTACGGGCCACTTCTCCCTTGGGGTGAAAGTCCGAGAGCAGGGGGAAAGCGATCCGCCGCACCGCCGCCCAAGCCCCGTGGGAGTAGATCGAGTCCACCGAGATGCCCAGGATTTGGGCTCCGCGCCGCTCGAATTCGGCCAGTTCGCTTTGGTAGAGGTCAAGCTGCTGGCTACAGCCGGGACTCCAGTCGAGCGGGTAGAAGACCAGCACCACCGGTCTACCCCGGAAGTCCGAAAGCCGGACATGCTCGCCTTGCGCGTTGGGCAAGGAGAAATCTGGAGCCGGGCTGCCCACTGGTAGGCCCGGGTTGACGGCTGCGGCCTCCATCTTAGGGGCGCTCTTATAGAGGTTGCGTAACCACTCCAGTCCCCCTTCGCTTGGGGAGGCCTGGCCTTGCTGCCGCCACGCTTCCTGAGTCATGGCGAACAACACGGATAGCGCTTCCCGCTCGGGCCCTTGGGGTAGCTGAGGCTCGAGCGCCATGAACCGTTCCGAGAGTTCTGCGAATCTCTGGCTCATGATCACCTCCCAGCATCACTCTTGCCATTTTCCACGCAACAGTTTTTCGGTTTCCTCCTTATGACGGGTTTCTTCCGAGATGATCTCCTGAAGGTCGTTGGAAAGGCCGAAGTCTCCCAGCAATTCGGCTTCTTTCATGCGCTGGACGTAGCGAGCGATGGTCTGAGCCTCGGCCTCCCGGACCGCCTCCAACATCTCCCGCGCGCTCTTGGCGGCAGGAACAGGGGCAGGGAGGGTGGTGGGCTCCCCGCCCAAAGCCGCGATTTTGTCAGCCAAGAGCTGGGCATGGCGCAGCTCGTCTTGGATCTCGGTCAGGAAAAACTCCTTCAGCTCCTGGCGGTGAATGCCTGCCACCGAGGCGGCATAGGTGGTGTATTGAATGATGGCGGCATACTCATGAGAGAGATCTTGGTTGAGGCCTTGGAGAAGGGTTTCCCTGTCCATACGCACCTCCTTTAGGCTTGTACCGGGGCCTGAACCTCAAAGCTGAGGCCTTGCGGCCCCACGTTCACCCGCAAGTAGGCCCCGTCCTGTACCTCGCCCGCCAGGATCTTCTTGGAGAGCGGGGTCTCGATCTCGCGCTGAATCACCCGTTTCAAGGGGCGGGCCCCGAACACCGGGTCGTAGCCGCGCTCGGCCACGAAGCGCTTGGCCTCAGGGGAAAGCTCCAGGGTGATGCGGCGGTCGCTGAGGCGGCGGCGCAGACCCTCGAGCTGGATGTCCACGATCTGGGCGATCTGCTCCTGGGTGAGCGAGCGGAAGACCACGATCTCGTCGAGTCGGTTCAAGAACTCAGGACGGAAGTTTTCTTGCAACACCTGGAAAACCCGGTTGCGGATGCTTTCGTACGGCAGACCGGCCTGGATGCCCTCGAGGATCAGCGGCGAGCCCAGGTTCGAGGTCAAGATGATCACGGTGTTGCGGAAATCTACTGTGCGCCCCTGCCCGTCGGTGAGCCGCCCATCGTCGAGGATCTGCAAGAGCACGTTGAACACGTCGGGGTGGGCCTTCTCGATCTCGTCGAAGAGAATCACCGAGTAGGGGCGGCGGCGCACCGCTTCGGTGAGTTGCCCGCCTTCCTCATAGCCCACGTATCCCGGAGGCGCTCCAATCAGCCGCGCCACGGTGTGCTTCTCCTGGTACTCCGACATGTCGATGCGTACCATGTTCTCTTCGGTGTCGAAGAGCTGGGCAGCCAGGGTTTTGGCCAACTCGGTCTTGCCCACCCCGGTAGGCCCCAGGAAGAGGAAGCTCCCGATGGGGCGGTTTGGATCCTTGAGGCCGGCCCTGGCTCGCCGGATGGCGTCAGCTACAGCAACGATGGCCTCGTCTTGGCCCACCACCCGTTTGTGCATCTCTTCTTCAAGCCGTAATAGCTTCTCGCGTTCCCCCTCCAGCAGCTTGGCTACCGGGATGCCAGTCCAGCGCGAGACCACCTGGGCGATATCCTCCTCGGTGACCTCCAGCCGGACGAATTTGGCCTCACGCAGCCGTTCGGAGAGTTCTTTGACCTGAGCCTCGAGCCGGGGCAACTCACCGTAGCGCAACTCGGCGGCCTTGTTGAGGTCGTAGGCCCGCTCGGCTTGTTCGATGCTCGTGCGCACCTCGTCGAGGCGCTGCTGGGCTTCGCGCAAGGATTTCAGCACCTCGCGCTCGGCCTCCCACTCCGTTTTGAGCTTGCCAATCTCCTCGTTGAGGCTGGCGATCTCCGCCTCGATGTCGTCCAGCCGAGCCTTGGACTCGAGGTCGGTCTCCTTCTTCAAGGCCTGGCGCTCGATCTCGAGTTGGAGCTTCTTGCGTTCGAGCGAGTCGATCTGCTCAGGGCTCGATTCCAGCGCCATGCGGATGCGGGCTGCCGCCTCGTCGATGAGGTCGATGGCCTTATCGGGGAGTTTGCGGTCAGAGATATAGCGGTGCGAGAGTACCGCGGCAGCCACGATGGCCGGGTCGCTGATTCTGACCCCGTGGTGCACCTCATACTTCTCCTTGATCCCGCGCAGGATGGAGATGGTGTCCTCCACGCTGGGCTCTTCCACGAACACTGGCTGGAAGCGACGCTCGAGGGCAGCATCCTTCTCGATCTCGCGGTACTCGTCCAGGGTGGTCGCACCGATCATGTGCAACTCGCCCCGGGCCAGCGCGGGCTTGAGCATATTCCCGGCGTCCACCGCGCCCTCGGCCTTGCCCGCTCCGACCACGGTGTGCAGCTCATCCACGAACAGGATCACCTCGCCCGCACTCTGGATGGCTTCCTGAATCACCGCCTTCATGCGCTCCTCAAACTCGCCGCGGTACTTGGCTCCGGCCAGCAAGGAGCCCATCTGGAGCGAGATGATCCGCTTGCCTTTGAGCCCCTCGGGCACGTCGCCCTTGACGATCCGCTGGGCCAGCCCTTCCACGATGGCGGTCTTACCCACCCCTGGATCACCGATGAGCACCGGGTTGTTCTTAGTCCGGCGCAGCAGGATCTGCACCGTGCGGCGGATCTCCTCGTCGCGCCCGATCACCGGGTCAAGCTTGCCTTGCTCGGCCAGGGCGGTGAGGTCAAGCCCGTACTGCTCGAGGGCTTGATAGGTACCCTCTGCGTTTGCGCTGTCCACTTTTTTCCCTCCTCGTAATTCTTGAATAGCCTCTCGAAGTGCCCCGATGCTGGGTAGCCCGGCGTAGCCGATCTCGGCCAAAGCCAAGGTAAGAGTATCTATAGCGACGAACTTGTCGCCGAGCTCCTTAGCAAGGGCCTCGGCGCGGTCAAAAACCGCGTTCAGCCGGTTGGATAGATACTGCCCTCCTTCCGAACCGGAGACCTTAGGTAGCCGTCCCGACTCAGTTTGCGCGGCTTGGTAGATGGTGGTGGGGTTGCCCCCCGCCTTCGTCACCAACCGCGCGGGCAAGCCTTGGGGATCCCGTAGCAGCACGGCGACCAGATGCGGCACGTCGATGGCTTGGTTCGAAAGCTCACGCGCCAGGGTTTGCGCCTGGGCTAAAGCTTGTCTTGCTTGTTCGGTCCAGACCTCGAGGTCCATACCTTATTAGTATGAAACTTGAGTATGCTATTGTCAAGTCAAATGAGTATAGGGTGCGTTCCTGGATGCGCCGACGTTGATCCGGGCGATCGGGTGAGCCTCGGGCTTTATGGCTTGTCCACCAAAGGCGTAAGCGTAAATTTCCTCCTTGGTGGCGGAGACCCCGGCCTTGGGTAGCGCCGTGCTGCACCGCCTATTCGTTCCCTACAACACCGGCAAACTGCGGGTGCTGCATAAGCTACCTTAGTTGGCGACAGACCCATCCCTTACGAAGCCAGCGGAGGTTTTCGGGCTCGAGTGGCCTGCTCGAGGCCGTAGGCCAGCCGGATCAAGGTTCCCTCACTCCACGCGGGCCCCAACAAGGTAATCCCCACCGGGAAGCCCTCCGGGGTGTACCCCGCTGGGACGGTGATGCTCGGATACCCGGCCTTGGCCCCAATGCTGGCCCCCCAGTACGCGGGGAAGGCCAAAGCATCCAGCCCGAACTTGGCGAAGGCTTCGTCCAGGCCGCCCTTGGCCACCTCGAGGTCGCGCTCGCGGCAGTAGCGGTAGGCCGCGGTGTGGGCTCCCCCCGCGGCCTGAGCGGCGAGCAGGAGGGTCTGCCCGTAGCGGAGCATGGCCTCGGGGTGGGCTTCGTTGTAACGGATGAGTTCTTTCAGGTTCTTGATCGGGGAAGCTGGCCCCAGGCTGCGAAAATACTTGTTCAGGTCGCGGCGGAACTCGTAGAGGAGCACGGTATAGCCCAGCTCGAAGACCTGGGCGACTCCGGGGATGTCGGCGGGGTCGGTGACCTTGGCGCCCAGCCGGGCTAAAGCCTGGATGGCTCCCTCCACCACCGCGACCTCGGCCTTGCCGGGTTTTTGGTAAAACACCGCCCGGGGCACCCCCACCCGCAGCCCCCGGATATCGGGCTCGAGGAACCGCGTGTAATCGGGATGAGCCCTTTGTCCCCGGGTGGCGGGGTCCCTCGAGTCCTGCCCGGTCATGAACGAGAGCAGGATTGCCGCGTCGGTCACGCTGCGGGTCATCGGCCCGGCGGTGTCCTGGGTGGCGCAGATGGGGATGATCCCCGACCGCGAGACGAGCCCCACCGTGGGTTTGATCCCCACCCCCGAGTTGTTGTTGGCGGGGGAGAGGATCGAGCCGGAGGTCTCGGTGCCCACCGCCACCGCGCACAAATTGGCCGAGACCGCCACCCCCGAGCCGGTGCTCGAGCCCCCGGGATCGAAGCCGGGGCCGTAGGGGTTCAAGACCTGGCCGCCCCGGGAACTATAGCCGTTTTTCATCCCGATGGTCATGAAGTTGGCCCACTCGGTCATGTTGGCTTTGCCCAGGAGGATCGCCCCCGCCTCACGCAACCGGGACACCAGAAAGGCGTCTTGGGGGGCCAACGAATCCTTCATCGCCAACGAGCCTGCCGAGGTGTGCATCTTATCGGCGGTGTCGAGGTTGTCCTTGACGATCACCGGGATGCCGTGTAGCGGCCCGCGGGGGCCTTTGCGGGCGCGTTCTTTATCCAAAGCTCGGGCGATCTTGCGGGCCTCGGGGTTGGTCTCGAGCACGCTGTTGAGCCGGGGGCCGCCCTGGTCGTAGCGGCGGATGCGGTCTAGGTAGTAATCCACCAGCTCGAGGGCGGAAAGCCCTCCCGCCTCCATCGCGGATTGGAGTTCGGGGATGGTCTTCTCGAAGGGGTCGAAGGCCTTTTTCGCCATGCCAGATTGTATCCTCTCACTCTCGAACCGGATAGCTCAATCAGCCACCCCTTTCCCCCTCTTCTCGGGGGAAAGAGGGGGAAAGAGGCGGGCGCGAGGCACTAGGGGGTTGGAGGTTCAGGCGAGAGGGACCGTCGGAGCGTAGCGACGCCGGGGTGGGAGCCCTCAAGCCTTAGCGCGGTTTCGGCTCGAGCGAACCTTGACGGGCGGCTCCACCCGGAGGGGCTCGAGCGGCAGCCGCACCACCGAGAAATGCTCGTGGAAAGCCGCCACCTGGAGCGTGACCGAGGGGATCACGTTCACCTCGCGTTTGCAAACCGGGTCGAACCTGACGCACTTGGAGGCGCTCATGGCGTTGCCGGCCTCGTCGTTCACCGTCACCTTGACCAAGAACTCCAGGAGGCGGCGGCTTTTCAGGGTCAGGATCAGGTGGTCTCGGTCTACCTGGTAGGTCGCCTTCTCCCCGGCGATCTCCAGGCTGCCCTGCGGATCGAGCAGATTGGTCCCCGCCACCTGCCAGTGGTAGCTGAGTTTCCCGCTGAAATTCTCCACCGTGGCCCGGAAGTGCCCGGTCTGCGAGGTGGGGCGGACTAAGGTGCCCCTCCAGCGGCCCAACCGCATCGGCCCCGGCGCGGCTTTGGCCGGTGTCGCCGCCTGAGCGGCTTGCAGGTTCGACCCGAGCGCCGGGTTTGTTCTGGGGAGGCCGAAGCGAGAGATGGGCTCAAAGCGGATGTTCTCGAGGTCTTTGACCACCTCCGGAAAGTGCCAGCGGTCGCAGGCGAACTCGCCCCGAAGCTGTACCGAAGGCAGCCGCTTCTCGTAGGTCTTGTAGCGCAGCCGGATGCGGTCGTCGAAGACCTCCGCGACCTGGATCACGCCGTAGCGCCCCTCGGCGGTCCGGATTGCGTAGACCAGGTGGGTCTCGAGGTATTTTTGCGACTCGGGGATGTGGAGAAACGGCAAGTCGGGGAAGGGCAGGGGCAAGGCCAGCTCGCTGAGCGGGATGGCGGCATCCCCGTAGGCAAAGGGGTAGAGCTTCCAGCGCAGGATGCCCGCAAAATCCACCGCGCCGGTGCGAGCCAGCCGCGCCCCGCAGCGGGTACGAAGCTGACGGCCAAACCCCTTTCCCCGCCACTCCAGATCGGCGCTGCTCATGCTCTCCGAGCCCACCTGGCCGCTATCGAGGTCAATGAGCTGCCCGTTTCGCACCTCGAGCACCCCCGAAGCCCGGATCGGTACGGTTTCGATGGGTCGGGCGTCAAAGGTGATCGCTACATCGTCGATGAAGACTCGCTGGAAAACCAGGTTCAGCCCGATGGCGGGAACTTGTAAGTCCTGCCTCAGTTTGTCGGCCAAGTTCCCCGCGATTCCCTCTACGGTGTTCTCCACCACGTTTTCGGCGATGGCCAGCAGCACCGGAACCAGGATGCCGATGAGGATAGCCCCCACGATGCCCCCCACCACGACCCCACCCACCACCCCGCCAACTACTGCCCCGCCCACCGCACCCACCACGGCCCCTACCAGCACCCCGACCAAGCCGCCCGCGATGGCCCCCACTACCGCGGCTCCCAGCCAGCAATACCAGGGAATGTCAATATCCACGTCGGGGTCGTCAATCTCGGCCTTGAACACCAGTTCGCCACCGGTCACTTCGGCCCGGATCCGACCCGATATCTTGCCGGTGGCGTCATAGCAAAAGCCCGACTTGGCGATCTCGCCCTCGAGTTCGATAAAGCCATCCTTGAGCCGTAGCTCGAGCTTGGTGAGGTCGGCGGTTTCGCCCCCGCCGGAGACCTTGATGGTCTTGTTGAGTTTGAGGAAGTCATCCCCGAGGTCGAAGTCGGCCTCGTCGGTCTCGAGGGCACTGGCCACTTTGGGCCTCAGGATGCGGGCCAGCCAGCGAAAGAAAATCGCGATGGCTCCGGTATCGCCCGAGCTGATGAAGTTTTGCAACCCGGCTGCGTTCCCCGCCGTACCCCCGGCAAACGTCAGCATGATCGCCAGCGCGTCGCGGTTCGCCGCCGAGGGGTCGTCGATGACTTGGATGTCCCCCCGGGTGGGCAGGTCCGCCGGGTCGGTGGCGTTCCGCTTGACCGGAACCGGGACGATGGGGATGGCCTGGACCTGGTTGCGCAGGAAATCGGCGAACAGGTTGGGCAACAGCGGGATGGGGATGCTCCCGGCGGTGAACCCGGTGAAGTGAAGCTGGTTGCGAAAATCCACCTCGGCGATGTCGAAATCGCCCGAGGTGGTGCGGTTCATGTTGAGCCCGGCTACGGCCCGCAGTTGCCCTAAGCTCCCGTCCGTGCCGATATCGAAGCGCATATCCAGTAGGTTGCTGGCTCCACCCGGTAGCGGCACGTCGCCGGGCCGATCAAAGAGCACGTCCAGCGAGAAGGCCCCGTCCGCCGAGCCCAGCCCCACCGCGTTCAAGAAGGTGGAGAGTAGGCCGCTCGAGTCAAAAAACGTGGAGAGCACATCGTTGACGCTTTGCTCGGTGAACTCCATGACCGCGTCGAAGCGTTGGGTTTGGCTGCCGGGCATTTTTAGCTCTCCTTCCCCTGGGTAAAGCGAACCCGGATGCGGGCGGTGACGGTTTGGCCGCCCGGCAGGGCGTAGGTCTGGCGGCGCAGGTGTTCGGCTAGGTTGGGGTCGAATTGCTGCAAGCGCCGTTTGAGCAGCACCGGCACCTCGATGCCGTGGGCTTCCAGCGTGTGCAGCGGGTCGGAGAGGTACTGTTCGGCTTTTTGCGGGTCGCTGAGCATCTTGAGGATCTTGGCCTCGTGTTTACGCAGCGTCTGCATCTCGCGTTGCAGGCTGGGGCTGAGCCCGGCGATGGACTCCTCGAAATGGCTCGAGACTTTCCGTTTCGGCTTGGCCTGCGACTTGGGTTTTTTCATACGCGGCTCCTATTCGGCCTGCGCGAGCACGACGACCCCGGAGGGTGGCTCGGGCAATCTATGACGGTGCAGGTTGCAAGAAGGGTAGCAAGGCTTGCGTTACAGCAACGTTACAGCGGCGGGTGGCATGAAGGGCACTTCTGAAGCGCTGGCTGGACTCAGGTTGCCATAGATCCCCTTGAGAAAATCCGCCTCGCCGCGTACACTGCGAGATGCCATCGCAAGGTGGCTTCCTATGATCGACCTGGCCTAATCTTCCCCCGTAAACCGAAGCAATGCTTTCAGGCGGCCTTCGGGCCGCCTTTGGTTTGGGAGGTAAGCCATGCGCTAGGTCGTCATTTTTTATTCCAGCCAATCAACTTGCATCATTCATCAGCAATGAGCCGGACCCTCTGATCTCGAGAGAGTACCTATGTCTAAACAGCCAAACCCATTCATCTTCCCAGAAACCCCCGAGGATAACCATCAGACCTTCGATGAGGTCCTCGAGACCCTCCCCGGCGAACGCCTCGAACCGGGCCTGACCCAAAAGCAAGGGCGCAGGGTGCGAGAGGCCCATCAGCCCTGGCTTCCGGCGAAAGACGTACGGCAGCAGGGTCGGGCCGCCCAGATCAAGCTCAAAGAGCGGGTTCGCCGCCGACCCTGACTCAAAAGGGGGCTCCTGCACAAACAGGGGCCCCCAAGGAGCGCGACATGAGTGTGTTGCTGCGTTTGCAAGATCTCTACTTCGCCCACGAGGGACAGCCCGATTACCTCATCGAGGGGGCGAGTTGGGAGCTATCCGAGGGGCAGAAGGTGGGCCTGCTCGGCTACAACGGGGCGGGGAAGAGCACCCTGCTGCAACTGATTCAGGGAAACCTCGAGCCCGAAATGGGCCTGCTCGAGCGCAACTTCGCCAGCCTCTTCGTGCTGAACCAGGAGGACCACGCCGAAGGAGGAGCGTCGGCCCAGGAGTATCTGCTGGGGGCGGACGCGGGGCTGCTCGAGATGCACCAGAGTCTGCACACGATGGAACAAGCCGGGCTCCCCGACCCACTGGCCTACGCTGACTTGAGCCAGAAGTTTCTCGAGGCCGGGGGCTACGAACGCCTCCACCAGATCGAGCGGGTGGCGGTGGACTTCGGCTTCGACCCCGAGGACTTGAACCGCCCGGTGGACAGCTTTTCCGGCGGCGAACGGCGGCTCCTCAAGCTGGCTTCGGCCTTCGTGCAGCGCTACGACCTCTACCTGCTCGACGAGCCCACCAACTACCTTGACCACTCCGCCTCCGAGCGGCTGGTGAGGACCTTGCAAAAGTCCGACGGAACCTTGCTGATGGTCTCGCACGACCGCTGGTTTCTCGATCAGGTGGCGAGCCAGATCCTCGAGTTAGACCGCAAAACCCTGCGGCTTTATGGCGGCAACTACAGCACCTTCGCCGCCACCAAGGCTCAGGAGTATGCCGAAGCGGTGCGCAAAAAGGAGAAGCTCGAGCGCGAGATCGCCAAGCTCAAGGAGGTCGAGCGCACCTACAAAACCTGGGGGGCCGACCGCGAGGCCGACAAGTACCGCCCGATGGAGGGCAAGAAAGATAAGGGCTACATCGGCGCCAAGGCCGCCAAGCTGCAAGGCCGGGCGGTGCAGGCCAGGGAGCGGGTGGCCGAGCGGATCGAGGAACTCGAGGAGTCGCGCCCCTGGGTCGAGAAGTTCTATGAGGTGCGCTTCGCTCCCGTGGAGCCGCGCCAGGGCTGGGGTCTGCAAGTTCAGAACTTGAGCCACGGGTTTGGGGAGCGCCAGCTATTTTGGGATCTGAGCTTCCGGCTGGACTGGGGCGAGAAGGTCTTGGTGGCGGGGGAGAACGGCAGCGGGAAATCCACCCTGCTCAAGATCCTGCTGGGCCAGTTCGAGCCACAAGGGGGGCAGGTGTTCTGGGGCTCGAGGGTACGCCTCGGCTACCTGCCGCAGCTCGAGAGCGGGCTGGACGAAGGGCAGGGGGTGCATCAGCTTTTTCCCCGCGAACTGCACCCCCAGGCCCGCACGTTGCTCGGCGCGTTCAAGGTCTCGGGCCAGGCTTTTTTCCGGAGGCTCGGCTCCCTGAGCGAGGGCCAGAAGCGCAAGGTGGCGCTGGTGAGGATAATCCTCGAGCGGCCCAACTTTTTGATCCTCGACGAGCCCACCACCCACCTCGACTACCAGAGCGTGGAACTGCTGGAGGAGATGCTAAAAGAGTTCGGCGGTACGGTGCTATTCACCTCGCACGACCGCTATCTGAGCCAGGGGGTTGCGGTGCGCAAAATCTCCCTGGCTTTGGGAGATGAGGTGAGGGCTACAGCACTTCCCGCTGTAGAGGGAGGGCAGGGTGCGCGGAGCGCTAAAGGCAGGCTAGCTGAAGGGGTATGACTAATCCGACCACGCGGCAGGCCGCCGCACCCAGCGGTGGGCTTTGAGGCGTTGCATCAGCTCGTCGGGCAGGCGCTTCCTGTCGCTCACCGCAGCGTTGGCTTCGACGTGGCGCACCCGGCGCATCCCCGGGATCACCGTCGAGACCGTGGGGTTTTGCAGGATGAAGCGCAGCGCCAACTCGGGCAGGGTCATCCCCTGGGGAAGGTCGGCCTTGACTTTTTCCACGCGCTCGAGGGTGGGGATCAGGTTCTCCTTGGTGAAATAGCGGCTACGCCAGTCGTCGGGGGGGAAGGTGGTATCTGGGGTGAGCATTCCGGTGAGCGAACCTTCATCGAAGGGGACTCGAGCGATCACCGCGATCCCGTGCTGCTGGCAGAAGGGGAACAGTTCATCCTCGGGGTTCTGGTCGAAGAGGTTATAGATCACCTGCACCGCGTCAATGAGGCCGGTCTTGAGCGCTTCGATCGCGTTATTCGGCTCCCAGCGGTTGATGCTGATGCCCCAAGCCCGCACCAGCCCTTCTTCGCGGAGCTTCTGGATTTCCCGCTGCCAGCGTTCGTCCTGGGCCCAGTTATCGTGCCAGACGTGAAACTGCATCAGGTCGAGCGACGCCAATCCCAGGTTCTCGAGGCTCCACTCGGTATAGCGGCGGATGTGGTCGGGGGGATAGGTCTCGTCCAGGGTGTATTCGGCCCTGGCGGGCCACTTGAAGTTTTTGGCGGGGATTTTGCTGGCCGTCCAGAGCTTTTTCTCGGGATTGGCCCGTACCAGCTCGCCCAGCATTTGTTCGCTTTTGCCCTCGCCATAGGCCCAGGCGGTGTCGAAAAAGTTGATGCCCAAGTCCACCGCCCGCTGCAGGGCCTGCCGCACCTCTTCCTCATCGGCGCCGGTCCAGCCCGCCAGACCCCACATGCCGTAGCCGATTTCCGAGACCGGCCAGCCCAGCCGCCCGAAGCTTCGTGTTTGCATGGGCTTATTGTGTCACAAGTTGGGGCTGGAGTTTGCAGACTACACCTCGGCCCCGGCTTGTTTGACCGGCTATACCAGGTAAGCCTTGAACCACTCCAGGGTCATCCGCCAGGCGCCCTCGGCGGCGTCTTTTTTGTAGTTGGCCCCGGTGTCGTTGTGGAAGGCGTGATTGGCCCCTTCGTAGATCTTGATCTGGTAACGAATACCTGCTTTCTTAAGGGCCTCCTCGAGCGCGGGGATCCCGGCGTTGATGCGGGTGTCGTTGCCGCCATAGATGCCTAGCACCGCGGCCTTGATGTTGGGGACTTTGGCCAGGTCGGGGGCGGGGCCGTAGAAGGGCACGGCGGCCTTGAGTTCGGGGGCCTCGGTGGCCAGTCGCCAGGTGAGGCCGCCGCCGAAGCAGAACCCCACCACCCCCAGCTTGTCGGCCTGCACGCCCGGTGTGGCCCTCAGCACCTTGAGGGCTTCTTGCAGGTTGGCGATGTGCTCCTCGGCAGGGGTCTGCGCCAGGTAGCTCGAGATCTGCGCGGTGTCGGCGAACTTGGCGGTTCCCCCCGCCTTCGAGACCAGATCGGGGGCCAGGGCGATGTACCCGGCTTTGGCCAGGCGACGGGCCACGTCCTGGATGTGGGGTTGCAGGCCACGGTTCTCGTGGATCACCAGCACCCCCGGGGCCGAGGCGCTCCCGGCGGGGCGGGCCAGGTAGGCGATGTGCTCGAAACCCCTGGCGCTGTAGCGGATCTCCTGGGCTTGGATGGCCGGGTCATTGGGGTCCACCAGCGGCTTGGACTCCGGGGCTTGGGCCTGGGGATTGGCCTGCTGAGCCTGGGCCAGCTCGGCGGTGCTCACGCCGGTCACGCCCAGCGAGGTGAGGAGTACCCGGGCCCCGGGCACCCCGCCCCCTAGCAGCACGGTGCGGCGCAAAAATTCGCGGCGGTCAATCTCTCCCTCGCGGTAATCCTCGGCAAACTCCTCGGCCACGTAGCGGAACAGATTCTGGCGATCCGACATGCAGTGCACCTCCTAGGGTTTCAGTGTCCCTTTTTTACGGGGTACAAAGCTCGAGCCGGACTACAAACACACGGAATCTTCACAAAAAACCCCGGCTCTATCGCCAGGGCCGACGGGGGCTGGGGCTTTAGCGCCCGTAGCGCTCGAGCACCTCCACCACCAAGGCCGCCCCGATCAGGTTGACCCCCAGGTCGTGGCGGATGCGCTCAGCCCGGCGGATGCGGAAGAGGTCTTCGGGCCGGAAGTACCAGTGGCCGCTGGCCTCCATTGGCTCGACGAACCCGATCTCTACATAAGCGCGCACCGCTGCCGGGGAAAGTCCTTCGTTGGCGATGGCCTCGAGGCTATATAGCTCACTGCGCACCAGCATCGGTTCCTCCTTACCGCGCTTAACGCTTGGCCTTGAGCAGTTCGGCCAACTGCTGGTAAAGCCGTTCCTCCTCGGGGGTAGGGTGGGTGGGGATCACGACGCGAATCTCAGCGTACTGGTCACCCCGCTGGCCCCCCCGGCGGGGCCAGCCTTTGCCCTTGAGGCGCAGTTTCCGCCCGGCCTGGGTGTGTTTGGGGATGGTGAGTTCTACCGGGCCGTCCAGGGTGGGCACCCGCATCGTTCCTCCCACCACCGCTATGGGAGCGGGTACGTCCACCGTGACGTACACATCATCACCCTCGAGCCGGAAGCCGCGGCTGGGCTCGAGGCGCACGGTCAGGTAGAGGTCGCCACCCTGGCGGCCCTTTCCGGCCAGGCGGATGCGCTGGCCGTCGCGCACCCCGGCGGGGATGCGCACGCTGAGCCGCTCGCCGTCGATGGTCAGGATCTTCTCGCCGCCGTGGTAGGCGTCCTCGAGCGAGAGCGCCAACTCGGCCTCTGCGTCCTGCCGCTGATAGGCTCGGGCCTGACGGCCCACGTTCCCGAAGAAGTCGCCGAAGCCTCCGCTTCCCCCGCGCCCACCCAGGTTGCCAAAAAGTTGCTGGAAGAAGTCGGAGAAGTCGCCCACTGTGGCGCCGGGAATGTTACTGCTCCAAGTCCCGCTCGGTGGCGGGCCCTGCCAGCCTGCCGAGGCCGCCTCATTGCCATAATGATCGTAGAACCGGCGCTTCTCGGGGTCGGAGAGCACCGTGTAGGCCTCGTTAATCTCCTTGAACTTCTCCTCGGCAGTGGGATCTTTGTTGACATCCGGATGGTACTTGCGGGCCAGCTTCTTAAAAGCCTTCTTGATCTCGTCTTGCGAGGCGTTCCTGGAGACCCCTAGCGTAGCGTAGTAATCCTTGTAGGCCATAATGTCTAAGTCTTTGGAGTGAGTATGCGGGTTTCGCCACGCAGTGGGGCGGGGTTTAGTTGCCGTTGGCGCTCATGGGTTGACCTTCTACCTCGGGCGCATTACCATTGCCCACCACGACCCGCGCCGGGCGCACCAGCATCTCGCCATACTTGAAGCCCTGCTGGTAGACGTGCAGCACCTTGTCTTTCTCACCGTCTACTGCTCCGATGGCCTCGTGGTAGCGGGGGTCGAAGTCGGCACCGACCCCCGCTACTGGCTCCACCCCTAAGCTTTCTAAGTTGCGGCGGAAGTTCTCGACCACGCTTTTTACACCGGGGAGAAGCTCTTCGGGTTTGGCCTGGGCGAAGCCCAAGGCCCGCTCGAGGTCGTCCAGGGTGGGGAGGAGGGCCCGGATCGCGTCGAATTTGCCGCTGCGCTGGGCATCGGCCAGCTCGGCGGCCATGCGTTTGCGGTAGTTGTCGAATTCGGCATAGAGCCGGATGTACTTATCTTTGGCGGCTTTGAGTTCGGCCTGCAGCAATTCGTTCTCACCTTTCAGACGCTCGAGTTCAGAGACTTCCGCCTCGGTTGCTTCCGGCTGAGCCGGGGCGGTCTCGGGATTGACGGTTTCGTTGGGGTTCTCGGGGTTCATCTTGCCTCCAGCAAGGCTCGTGATCCGTGGCTCGTGGTTTGCGGAAAAACCACCGACCACGAGCCACTGGCTCCCAGCTTAGTCCGCTGGTTTGTAATCCGCGTCAATCACCTCGTCGTTCTTGCCCTGCTCGCTGGTGTTACCACCTGCGGCGGTGCCCACCGTGGCTCCTTGCTCGTAGGCCTGGAGGGCCTGGATCAACTCCTCGGTGGCGGGGCGCAGCTCGGTGTCGGGGGCGTCGCGGTCGACCAGATCCTTGGCTTTGGCGACGGCGGCCTCGAGACGGCTCTTGGCCTCGGGGGTGCTCTGCTTCTCGCTCATCACCCGTTCGGCCTGGATGCGCGCGGTATCGAGGTTATTTTTGAGTTCGGCGTGCTCCTTGCGCCGGCGGTCGGCCTCGGCGTTGGCTTCGGCCTCCTTTACCATCCGGTCGATCTCAGCCTCGGAGAGGGTGGTGGTGTTTTGGATGGTGATGCTGGCTTCCTTGCCGGTGCTCTTCTCCTTGGCGGTCACGTGCAGGATGCCGTTGGCGTCGATGTCGAAGGTTACCTCGATCTGCGGCATCCCGGCCATCATGGGGGGAATGCCCTCGAGCTTGAACCGTCCCAGGCTCTTGTTGTCCGCGGCCATCGGGCGCTCGCCTTGCAGCACGTGGATCTCCACGCCGGGCTGGTTGTTCTCGGCGGTGGTGAAGATCTCGCTCTTACGGGTGGGGATGGTGGTGTTGCGCGGGATCAGCACGGTGCTCACCCCACCCTTGGTCTCTACGCCCAGGGAGAGCGGGGTCACGTCCAGGAGCACCACGTCCTCCACGTGCCCGGTCAGCACCCCGGCCTGCACCGCAGCCCCCAGGGCCACCACCTCGTCGGGGTTCACGGTGCGGTTGGGTTCTTTGCCCAGCATCTCCTTGACGATCTGCTGCACCGCAGGAACGCGGGTCGCGCCGCCCACCAGGATCACCTCGTCGATCTTGCTGGCGGGGATACCGGCGTCCCGCAGGGCCTGCTCGACCGGCCCCCGGATGCGCTTGAGCAAGGGTTGGATGAGTTCTTCGAACTTGGCCCGGGTGAGCTTCTTCTCGAGGTGCAGCGGGGTCTTGGAGACCGGGTCGAGCCCGATAAAGGGCAGGCTGATGGTGGTCTCGGTGACGTTAGAAAGCTCGATCTTGGCCTTCTCGGCGGCTTCGATGAGGCGCTGGAGGGCCTGCTTATCGGCTTTGAGATCCACCCCGCCGGACTCCTTCTTGAACTCCTCAGCCAGCCAGTTCACAATGGCGTAGTCCATGTCCGAGCCGCCCAGGTGGGTGTCACCGGAGGTAGATTTCACCTCGAACACCCCCTCGCCGATCTCGAGCACTGTCACGTCGAAGGTCCCGCCGCCCAGGTCGAAGACCAGCACGGTCTCGTTGCCCTTCTTGTCCAAGCCGTAGGCCAAGGCCGCCGCGGTGGGCTCGTTGATGATGCGCAGGACCTCGAGCCCAGCGATCTTCCCGGCGTTGGCGGTGGCCTCGCGCTGGGCGTTGTTGAAGTAGGCTGGAACGGTGATTACCGCCTTGGTGATGCGCTCGCCAAGCTTCTTGGAGGCGTCGTCCACCAGCTTGCGCAGGATCATCGCGGAGATTTCTTCGGGGGTGTATTGCTTATCACCGATGCGCACCCGCACCCCGCCGTCCGGCCCCTGCTCGACCTTGTAGGGAACCCGGCCCGCTTCCTCGCGCACCTCGTCCCAGCGCCGCCCGATAAAACGCTTGATCTCGAAGACGGTGCCCTCGGCGTTCAGCACCGCCTGGCGGCGGGCCATTCGGCCCACTAGGGTGTCGTTGCCTTTGAACGCCACCACGCTGGGGGTGGTGCGCTCGCCTTCGCTATTTTCCAAAACCACCGGCTGACCGCCCTCCATGGTCGCGATCACGCTGTTAGTGGTGCCCAAGTCAATGCCTACGGCCTTTGCCATTGTGTCACCTCGTCTGTGTGATGCTGCTTCTAGAACGGCAGCCATGCTGTGTAGTTGCCAACCCCAACCAAGGGCGGCTCACTAGACCTTAGCCTAGCTTTTCTACATCGCTATGTCAATAGACTTGAGTGTGCTTATATCAAGCTTGCCCCAATTCCGGTTCCGGTCTCGAGGGGGCACATCTTTTGTACGACCCCGGGCCCGGGTTCTACTACATGCCCCTACGGTTTACATGCCCCTACGGTTCGATCGCTGCAAAGACCGTGAATCCATGCCCCGTGCCATAACCGAGCCATATTACCGACGACGGGCCTGAGCGTGGAGGGATATCTCGAGCCCTAAGCCTCCAACCATGGATTTGCTCGAGCAAGCCCGTTTGTAGACCAGGAATATCGATCTCACCTTGGCTCTCTAAAGTCCCCACCTCCCAGCGTTAAGCAAGACCACTTTTCTTGCCTCAGGACAGCGTAGCGCTCGAGACTAGGGAGTTCTCCTAGCTTGGATTCATCGTCACCGGGGGCGCACCCTCGGGGTTCTGATCTTGACGTCTTCCACCACCAGTTCACGGCTTTTGGCTCGAGCTAAACCTTCGAGGAGTACCCCGAACCGAGAAACGATCTGGTTATGGGATCCCCGCCATCGCCCGTGGGCGCACTTGGGTATTCTGCGAGGGTCATTTTGGTAAGCAGGAAGGCATGAGTTGAATCTAAGTACCCCACGGGAACTTCGTAACGTGGTCGAGTTCAGCCATATTCTGTTGCCCTCGTGCGAACCTACGCTTCCTAGGGGGCCCCAGATGGAGGAAAATCAGTGGGCGGGCACTTAGTGGTCTGGGCTTGTGGGGTCTTCGGTGCAACTTGCGCCTGGTTGCTCCGCGGGTCAGGGACTTCTGCCCTTGAGTTTCTTTAGCCATACTCCACAATGATCTCACCCACGCAGAGTGGTGTGTTTAACTACCTTCGGCTCATACTCAAGGTGTACCCTTAGTCATACGAGGATCAAGAGATGAACCGACTCCCCTTCAACCTTTGGATTGTGCTGATCGGTGCTATTCTCATCGCCTGGGCTTTTAGCCTGGCGGGCACACAAAATCAGCCGGGAAGTATCGGCTATGCCACCTTCGTGCAAGAGGTTGAGCGCAACCGGGTGCAGGAGATCACCATCGAGGGAACCCGCCTCACAGGCCGACTTTCCGACGGGGAGCGTTTCACCACCTATGCCACTCAGCCCCCCAGCGACGCCACGGTGCGGGACTGGATCAAGAAGGGGATCAACGTGGTGGTGGCGGCCCCACCCCGCGATAACCCCTTTGCTGGCATCCTGATCCCGATTCTGGTGCTGGCCTTGATCTTCGGGCTCTTCTGGTATTTCTCGCGCAACTTCCGCGGCGGCGGCAACGACGGGGCTTTCAGCTTTACCAAAAGCCGGGCTAAGGTGCTCACCGAGGCCCCCAAGACCAACTTCCGCGACGTGGCCGGCTGCGACGAGGCCAAGGAGGAACTCAAGGAACTGGTGGAGTTTCTCAAAAACCCCGGTCGCTTCCACGAAATGGGCGCCCGCATCCCCAAGGGGGTGCTGCTGGTAGGGCCGCCCGGCTCGGGCAAGACCCACATCGCCCGCGCGGTGGCGGGGGAGGCCAAGGTTCCCTTCATCACCGCCTCGGGCTCGGATTTCGTGGAGATGTTCGTGGGCGTGGGGGCAGCCCGGGTGCGCGACCTCTTCGAGACCGCCAAGCGCCACGCGCCTTGCATCGTGTTCATCGACGAGATCGACGCGGTGGGCCGTCGCCGAGGAGGTGGCGTGGGCGGCGGCAACGACGAGCGCGAGCAGACCCTGAACCAACTGCTGGTCGAGATGGACGGCTTCGAGAAGGAGACCAGCATCATCGTGATGGCCGCGACCAACCGCCCGGACGTGCTCGACCCGGCCCTGTTGCGCCCGGGCCGCTTTGACCGTCAGGTGCCCATCGACGCTCCCGATGTGAGGGGCCGCGAACAGATCCTCAAGATCCACTCCAAGGGCAAACCATTGGGCGAGGACGTAGACCTGGCGTTGCTCGCCAAGCGCACCCCCGGTTTCGTGGGGGCCGATCTCGAGAACCTCCTCAACGAAGCCGCCCTCCTAGCGGCCCGCGACGGGCGTAAAAAGATCGCCATGAAAGACCTCGAGGAGGCCGCCGACCGGGTCATCATGGGTCCGGCCCGCAAGAGCCTGGTGATCACCCCCAAAGACCGCGAGGTCACCGCCTACCACGAGGCCGGGCACGCCTTGGCCGCGCACTTCCTGGAGAATGCCGACCCGGTGCACAAGCTCACCATCGTGCCGCGCGGGCGGGCCATGGGTTTTATGATGCCCAGTCGCCAGGACACCCTGCATTGGTCGAAAAAGCGCCTCACCGACCAGATCGGGGTGGCGTTGGCGGGCCGGGTCGCCGAAGAACTGGTGTTTGACGACGTGACCACCGGAGCCGAGAACGACTTCAAACAGGCCACCGACCTGGCGCGGCGCATGATCACCGAGTGGGGGATGCACAAGGACTTCGGCCCAGTAGCCTACCAGGTGCGCGAGGACACCTACCTGGGCGGCTACGACGTGCGCCAGTACTCCGAGGAGACCGCCCGCCGCATCGATGAGGCGGTGAAGGTGTTGCTCGAGGAGCAGCGCGAACGGGTGGTCAAGCTCCTGACCGAGAAGCGGGATATCCTCGAGCGGGTGACCCAAGCCCTGCTGGAGTACGAGACCCTCAATGCTGAGCAGTTCGTCCGGGTGGTGGAGGGTCTTCCGGTAGAGGAACCCCCCTC
>DASTSL010000095.1:0-21415 GCA_035760705.1 Meiothermus sp.
CAACTGGCACCCCCGGCTCCACCGGTTCTTGGTGGATTCCGAGCGCACTCGGGCCGAGGCCCTCCGGCGGGGGGCTGACCCGGCCCGCCTTCAGGTGGTGGGAAACCTGGTCCTGGACGCTATCGCCGAGACGCACCTTTCGCCGCATAGCAAAAAGCCCCCCATCGGGGCGGACGTGCTGCTCTTTCCCGGCAGCCGCCCCTTTGCCGCGCGGTATCTGCTGGGGTTCATGTTGCGAGCTGCTGAACTGTTAGCTCAGCAAAAACCGGGGTTGCGCTTCGCCTGGGTGCAAAGCCGGCTCCTGCCCGACGCGGTGGTGGAGGAGGCCCTGGCCGCAGAGGGGTCGAGGGTCTTCGGCGGGGTGAGCGCCCGGCTGCGGGAGGGCTGGCTGATCTCCGAGCACGGCCTCGAGGTTCAGGTAGTGGATGAATCCCTGCGCTACCCCGCCATGCAGCAGGCCAAGCTGGCCTTGACCATCCCCGGCACCAACACCCTCGAGCTGGCCTTTTCCGGGCTCCCGGCGGCGGTGCTGTTGCCCCTGCACAAACCCGAGCTGATCCCGCTCGAGGGCATCTTGCACTGGATCGGGATGCTGCCCGGCGGCCACTGGCTCAAGCGCCAGGCCGTCCTCAAGGCCGAGCCGCGGATCGCCCACCTGGCCCTGCCCAACCAGTGGCTGGGCGAACGGGTCTACCCCGAGCTACGCGGGGTCTTTGGCCCCGAACTGGTGGCCCAGGTGGGGCTCGACCTGCTCTCCCCGGAGCAGCAGGAGCGCGTGCGCTCAGGGCTGCAAGCCCTCGAGGCCCGACCGGGAGCCGACGCCTTGATTGAGGCGATCCTGAGTTGCTCGAGCTAGAAGTCCTAGCGGGGATACACCCGCAGGGGTTCTTCCTCGAGGTTGACCAGCACGGTGATCTCTACACTCTGAACCCCGTTGGGGGTCAGGGCCTCGGCCACGAACTGGAACACCGCCATGTTGGGGTTGCGTTTGGGCTCGGACTCGCGGAAGGTGATCAGATAATCGTCCCGCTCGCCCGGACGCAGGTTGTCGAGCCACAGGTTATAACGCCCGGCGTCCAGCAGAACGGCTTCCTCCCCCGGCGCAATGGGGATGTAGAGGTCGCCCATGGTCTTGTGCCCCTGCCCGAAGCGTCCGGTAGAAAAACCCATCCGCTGTACCACTACGTGGCCGTGTCCGAGGTTCAGGAGCGAGATGGGGTCGATGGGGTCAGTGGTGCGAGTGCGGGGGGGAGAGAGCAACACCAGTTGTCCTTCGGCGGCCAATACCCGTTTCAATGAATCCACCCCTCACTCTCTTTAGCTTTTCTGGTTCGGATGACAACGATGCCAAGGGCTAATCAGGACAGCGCGAGACCGAGCGAACCTAGCTAAGTTTACCTCAGTTGAAGGAGGATTCTAAACGTAGGGTGGGTCCCTGAAAATGCTTGGCATCAAATGCTTGGCATCAAATGCTTGGCATCAAGCACTTTGGCCGATCTTGCCAATCTGCTGTGCCGAGGCCAATAAAGCGCCCCTTTGGAGACTCCACGAGCTAAACAGATCCTATTCACCGCACCCCCAAGGGGGGATCGTTTTTCTCTCGTTGTCCCCTAACCCCCCACTATAGGTATCCTGGGAGGGCATGCGTCTATGGCACCTGCTCCGCCCGTACCGCGCCTGGCTGCTGCTGGCCGTTATAATCGCCCTGTTGCCCGCGATATCCCAGGCCGTCTTGGCGACCCTGGTCCGTCCGCTTTACGACCAAGTGCTGGTGGGTGGGCGCTACGAGCTGTTGGGCTCGCTGCTGCTACGGGGGAGCGGGCTCTTGTTGCTGGTGGTGCTGGGCGGTTATCTGTTCGAGGCGTATCTGGGCTATCTGGCGGTGCGGATTCCCGCGTCGCTGCGTGAACGCCTGGGACAATCCTTGTTGCGGGCCGAGCTTTCCCGACTGCCCGGCTCGGCGGCTCTGGCCGGGCGCATCCTGGCCGACCTGCGCGAACTCGAGACCTTTATCCTCCACGCCCTGGGGATCGGCCTCTTGCAGGGGATGAGCCTCTTGGCCTTGCTGGTGGCCCTCTTCGGCCTCAACTTGACCCTCACGCTGAGCCTGCTGCTACTCTTGCCGGTGCTGGCCCTCCTGACCGGCCTGGTGGGCCGCCTGGTGGGCCAGGCCAGCGGGCGCACCCAGGCCCAGGCCGAGCGGGTAGCCCTCACGTTGGCGGAGGTGTTCGGGCGGCTCGAGCTGGTGCGGGCCTTGGGGCTCGAGCCTTTCGCCCAAGACCGGCTGGAACAAGAGAGTGGGCGTTTTTACCGCCTGGGGTTGCGCCGGGCCCTCTATACGGCGTTGCACCTACCGATCTCGCAGGTCTTCACCGGGCTGGCCCTGGGGTTGCTGCTCGGCTTGGGCATTCGCGAGGTGGCCGCCGGGAACCTCACCGCGGGCGGGCTCACCGCCTACCTGACCCTCCTGGGGCTGGCGATCGCCCCCTTGCAGGTGATCCCCAAAACCGGTCTGCTGTGGGCTCAGGCCGACGCGGCGGCGGGGCGGCTGCTCGAGCTGTTCTCACTCCCCCCGGCTCCGCCCGAGGGCTCCGAGACCGGCCCGGTGGAAGGCCACCTTTGCTTCGAGGACGTGTCCTTCACCTACCCCGGCGGCGAGAGTGGGCTGCGCGGGGTGAGTTTGCGCCTCGAGCCCGGAACCCTCACCGCCCTGGTCGGCCCCAGCGGGGCGGGCAAGAGCACCCTCTTGCGGCTGGTGCTGGGGCTCTACCGGCCCACTTCCGGACGGGTTTTGCTCGACGGGAAGCCCCTCTCGAGCTATCGCCACGCGGCTTTGGCCCGGTCGCTGGCCTGGGTTCCGCAAGAGCCCCTGTTCTTCGGGGGGAGCCTGGCGGAAAACCTGGCCGCGTTGGCTCCGGGCACAGACCCCGAGCAAGCCCAGGCGGCTTTGCTGGCGGTGGGATTGTGGAAGGAACTCCCCCAGGGCTTGCAGAGCGACCCCGCCGCGCTCTCGGTGGGGCAGCGGCAACGCTTGGCCATCGCGGCGGCCTTGTTGCGCGATGCGAAAGTGCTGGTCCTCGACGAGGCCACGAGCGCCCTCGACCTCTCCGCCGAGGCCCAGGTGATGGCCGCGCTCGAGCAGGCCCGCTCGGGTCGCACCCTGCTGGTGGTGGCGCACCGGCTCTCGAGCGTCCAGAACGCCGACCGCATCCTCGTCCTCAAGGATGGGCGGCTCGCGGAGGAGGGGCGGCATCAGGGATTGCTCGAGCAAGGCGGGTTGTATGCCCAGCTGTGGCGGGCCGGTGGTATGGTTGATATTTTCCACCCAGACGAATAAAATTGCGCCAAGGCGCTTAGTGGTCTTGCTAACAAATGATCTTTATAAAAGGTCTATAGTTGGAGCACTCCTGGGGTTAGGTATGGTCTACTCTGGCAACGAGACCTTGCGCTTGCATGGACAGGCTCTGTGCGCTTCGGTTCGATTGCCTGATGAAGCCCATCTGGTGTTTGATGCCCCTTGGGGGTATGCGCTGCTCTCGCTCGAGGATCTGCCACGCCCTGTGGTGGTCGTGACCGGGGTGAGTCCATCCCCTTATCTGCGAGATTTGCTCGACCTCAAGCCCGAAGGCTTGTTGGCCCGTTCGGTCAGGCCACAGGACGTTATCGCCGGGCTGACTCGAGTCGCCAGCGGTGAGCGCTTTTACGAAGGCCCGCCCCTGGCTGATGACCTACAGCCTTGTAAGCGCGCGGTGCTCCGCCGGGTGGCGTTCGGCCTGGAAACCGGCGAGATCGCCCAAGAGCTTGGCCTCAGCTTGCGTACCATTGAAAACCGCATTGTCACGCTCAAGGAGAAGCTGCAAATCAGAAACCGCGTAGAACTGGCCCTTTATTACTTGGGCATGCACCCCCGGTTGTGGGCTTGCGGAAAACTCACGCTCTGAGGGTGAGTTTTTGCCCTTTCCTGTTTTTGGATTTCTTGCTACGTTTGGGCCACGCTGGTTAGATGGCTTTTATTCGGGTTGCTCGGCGGATTCGGTATGGCCCAGAGCGTGCCCATAGGGTACGGGCTCGAAGAAGGCACACAGATTCTTGTGTTCGTCGCCCCTAATTGTGCGCCATGCGAGTCTTTAGCAGCGCTCAAAGACTTTCCCATCACCTTTGTGGGTCGTGCTGAGCAGATGCCCTATAACCCCTATCGGCAAGACAAGGGCGACTTGCTGGCCCGTGCGTTGCGGATTCAGGCGGCCCCAACCCTTGTGCTTTTGAAGGATGGCTGGGAGGTCAAGCGGCTCACCGGCAAGATCAATCCCACCCCAAAGACCCTAAGCTTGCTGATAGATGCTGCCGAGGCGGGGCCACTCAGCCCGCAATACGCGATGCCCCTAGCCCTGGGACAGCCTGCGCCCGCGCCCTACCAAGACTTTACCGGCTTGCTCATCTTCGGTTACGAGGGATGTTCCTGGTGTCAACGGGAAAAAGACACTTGGGCTAGGCTCTGTCAACAATCCGTACGCCTGAAGATCATCTATAGCGAAGGGAAATGGCCCGAAGCCTGTAAGGGAGAACTGAATACCGCGCTGTTCAGCACTTTTGGCATCCCGGGCACGCCCACCCACGTGTATCTACGAGAGGGCAGGGTGGTATGGGTTGATGTGGGCTACCGCAGCGACCTAGCAGAGATAGTCCAGGCGCTGGGAGCAACGGAGGTTATCCATAGCGTCAGCACCACGCTCGCCGGGGTCTTGCTCTGCGGGTCATCGCGGTGTCCCAGAACCTTCACCAAATCGTCTACAATGCAATAGGCCACTACGATTGTCCAGGTCATAGTGGCCTTACTTTTTGCCCTCCTGGGCTAAATGTATAGGTGGCAACCTGCGTTATATCTACTTGCGTTAGCGGTTATCTTCTTTACTCAAATCAAGGTCCTTGTTCAGCAAGCCAGGTCAATGGAGCTGCTCTCATTACTAAACGCTGGGGGGTCGAGCCGTTGAACCTCGATTCGCCAAGCGGCGCGGGCTTCTTGGTCACGCTCGCTGGCGTTCAAGGTCTTTTTTTTCTCGTCCAGCCCAAGCGCTTCGTCCAGCGCCACATGGTGGGGTTACTCAAGCTGATCCCGCTTTGCTTCAGCCACAACGCACAATGCTCGTCCAGCGTGGCATCCGGATGCGCTTTGAACTGCTCCAGCAAAGCCGCCGCTTGTTCCTCGCTCAACCTCCGCGCTGCTCCCGGTGGGCTTTTAGGCTTCACCTCAGCCCCAAGCTGGCCCAGCGTTTGACCGTGCTATAGCTGATCTGAAACACCGCTGCGACCTTGCGCTTGTCCATTCTCCGGGTCGCGGCAATCACCCGCTCGCGCAAAGCGGTTGAGTACGCCATCCCCTCAGTATGGCTTATTTATCCTGAAAGTGCTGTAAGAACTCGAGCCTCACAGCTTTTGCCAAATGCCCTAGGTTGTTTTAGGTTGCTCGGATTGCTGTCGCCGGTTCCGCTCCACGTGGCTCCAAGCGTGGGCAATGGCCTGGTCGGTGGTCTCGAAGAGGTGATGGCCGTTGGTGGTGACTTCCTCGAGCAGCCCCATCCGCTCGAGCACCTCCTTGGGCTGCGGCTGTAAGCCCGAGATCAGGAATTTAATGCCCTTGCGGTCGAGGGCTTCTTTCATGGTCTCGAGGGCGTTGGCCCCGCTGGCATCGATTATCTTGACTCGGCGCATCCGCAGGATCAGCACGTCCACCCCCTTGACTTGGGTCAGGCTTTGGATAAACTCGCCCGCCACGGCGAAAAAGAGCGGCCCGTCCACCCGGAAGGCCACCACCCGTTCTTTGAGGAGGTCGTGGTCCAACTCGAGGTGTTTGGGCAGGGAGGGGGCCAAATCCATCGGCTCGACGGTGAGGGTGTTGCGCATCCGCTGGATGAAGAGAATCCCCGCCAGCACCAGCCCCACCTCGATGGCCAGCACCAGGTCGAAGGCCACCGTCACCCCCATGGTGACCAGCATGGTGCTGAGGTCGCTCTTGGTCGAGCGCAGGATGGCCCGCACCGCCTCCCACTCCACCATCCGCACCGCCGTCACCATCAGGATTCCGGCCAGGGCGGCGAGCGGGATGGCTCGAGCCAGCGGTCCCAGCGACAGCACCACCAACAGCAAGAACAAGGCGTGGATCATCCCGGTGAGTCGGGTCTGGGCTCCCGAACGTACCCCCACCGCCGTGCGGGCGATGGCCCCGGTAGCGGGAATCCCGCCGAAGATCGGGGCGAACAAGTTGGCCAGGCCCGAGCCGATGAGTTCGCGGTCCGGGTCGTGCTTCTCGCGGATGGTCATGCTGTCGGCCACCACTGCCGAGAGGAGGCTTTCGATCCCGGCGAGCAAAGCTACCGCCAGCGCCGGGCTGAAGAGCTGGCTGATGTCCGAGAACGTCCAGGTGGGCAGGTGCGGTGCGGGCAGCGAAGTGGGGATGTTGCCGATGCGCGGCACAGCGAACACGAGGCTCACCAGCGTCACCGCGACCAGCGCGACAATGCTACCGGGGATGCGCCTGACGTAGCGCCCCCACCCCAGGATGAGCGCCACCGTGAGCAGGGTCAGGAGGATCGTGCTGAGTTGGGGTTGGCGGAAATAATCGTGCAGGGCCTCCCAGGTCACCACCAGGATGTTCTGGCCTTTGGGGGTGGGAACCCCCAGCAATCCAGGAATTTGCTGCAAGAAGATGATGATGGCGATGCCGTTGGTAAAGCCGGTCACCACCGGGTAGGGGATCAGGTTGATGAGGCGGCCAAACCGCAATAGGCCGAAGCCCAGCAGGATCAGGCTGGCCATGATCCCTACCAGAAAAATCTTGTCCGCCCCGTACTGGGCGATGATCGGCAGTAAGACCACGGTCATGGCCCCGGTGGGTCCGGTGATGTTGTAGCGCGAGCCGCCGAAGGCCGAGCCGATAAACCCAGCGACGATAGCCGTGAAAAGCCCGGCGGCGGCCCCGGCCCCGCTGGTAACCCCGAAGGCCAGGGCCAGCGGCAAGGCCACCACGCCCACCGTGAGTCCAGCCAGGAGGTCTTGCTGGAAGCGAGCCAGGCTGTAGTCCTGGAATTCTTTGCGCCAGGCCTCGAGCGGGTTGAGCAGGCCCAGCCAGTTGGGGCTTCCGCGCATCAGGAGGCTCCCCGGATCTGCTCGAGCACCGCCCCGGACTGCTCGAGTTGCCGCTCGAAGATCGCCCGACCCAAATCCAAAAAGACATACACTTCGGGGTCGGCGGTCCGGTAGAACACCGTCGTGCCGTCTTTGCGGGTCTGCACCAGCCCGGCCCGACGCAGGATCGAGAGCTGTTGCGAGAGGCTGGGCTGGTCGGTGGCGAGTTCTTCGGCCATCCGGCCCACGCTTTTCTCGCCCTCGCGGAGCGCGTCCAGGATGGCGAGCCGCAACGGGTGCGCCAGCGCTTTGAAGAACTCGGCCTTGAAGCGGTGAAGAGGCTTCGGCATGAATCTAGTATATGCAAACAAATATATATTTGTATGTGAATTGGACCCTGCATCTGCCCATTCGTTGTCATCCTGATCTGCTGTATCTCCCCGCTGGGGAGACGTTGAGCGCTTCGGGGCTGGCTGCGCTCGACCGGACCGGATTGAATACTGGGCCCCGCGTGCAGAGTAAAGCAGGGCGTTCAGCCGTCACGGCCTCGAGCCAACCCCCTCGTATACTGTTTGAGATGACCCTGCCGCGCTGGCTATTCGCCTTGGCCGTTTTCCTGGCCGTGGGCCTGGCCCAGCAGCCCGATCTTTCGCTGCGGGTGCTGTTGCAAGAGGCCTCGAGCGCCCAGGTGACGCTCGGCAATTACCAGCGGATCAGCGCCGGGGGCCAGCAGGCTTTCCCCGGCGGCACGGTGGGGCTCGCCCAGAGCGGCGGCAACGTGCTGATAGACGGGCAGAGCGTAGGGCCCTGGGCCGAGCTGGCCGGGGATGGCTTCGCTCTGGGGGGCAAGCCTTACCGCGGGAGCCTGCTGGCGGTGGCCCAGAACGGGCGGCTCTTGCTCATCAACCGGGTCTGGCTCGAGGATTACCTCTTAGGGGTAGTGCCCGCCGAGGTCCCGCGCTCCTTCCCCGACGCGGTGCTACAAGCCCAGGCCATCCTGGCCCGCACCTTCGCGCTCTACCGGCTCAACCCCAGCGGCCTCTACGACCTCTGCGCCGACGAACGCTGCCAGGTCTACGGCGGGCGCGGGGTGGAGACCCCCGAGCACACCGCCGCCGTGCAGGCTACCCGCACCCTCATCGTGAGCTACGCGAACCAGCCCATCACCGCCGTCTATCACGCCGATTCGGGCGGCTACACCGCCGCCGCCGAGGAGGTCTGGGGCCGGGCCGTTCCCTACTTGTTGCCGCGCCCCGATCCCTATTCGCAAAGCCCCAAAAGCCCCTGGGCACTCACCCTCTCGCCGACTGCGGTGGCCCAGCGGCTCTTGGCCCAGGGCGCTTCAGTGGGGGAGGTGTTGGGGCTCGAGGCCCTGGCCTACACCGACTCGGGCCGCCCCTCGCGCATCCGCGTACGGGGCAGCCTGCGCACGGTCGAGCTCGCCGGGGCCGAGGCCACCCGTTTTCTGCGGGCCTTGGGCTTACCCTCCACCCGCATCTCGATCAGCGGCTGGCAGGTGAGCGGGCGTGGGGTGGGTCACGGGGTAGGGATGAGCCAGTGGGGGGCCAAGGGCTTCGCCCAACAGGGCTGGGACTTCCGCCAGATCCTCGGCTACTACTATCCGGGCACCTTCCTCAGCGGCTTTGACGTGGTGAGTGGGCTCCACAACAAGCTCTTGGCGGCGGGTTATCCGGTCGGACCCGCGGTCGCCCAGCAATAACCAGGCTGACCTCGAGCCCTTTCCAAATCCCATCCTCATCGCTAAAAAACCCCTTGCGCAGTGGCGTTATTCTGATATGATCAGAATATATGCTTACGGTTTCACCTATTGATAAAATACCCCTGCTCTACGGCACCCGGACGCTCGTGTTGAATGCCCCCGAGGGTTACCTCGAGTCCTTGCAAGAAGCCGCCCAGGGCGTGGAATTGCTCAGACGGTCCACCGTCAGCGAGGCCAGTTGCGACGTGGTGGAAGTGTTCGTGCGCTCCGAGGCCGAGCTTCGCGCCGCTTTGCCCGGTGCGCTGGCTGCCCTCAAACCCGGCGGGCAGTTCTGGATCGCCTACCCCCGCCGCCTGGACAACGAGATGCACCGCGACACCGCCTGGAACCTGGTCTTCAAAGAGGGCTTGCGGGTGGTGACGGTGGTGGTTCTCGATGACGAGTGGCAGGCCATCCGCTTCCGCCCCATCGGGAAAGGGAAGGCTCGAGCCCGCTGAAACCACCTACCTGCGTACTTGCGCCACGCAACCTACGGGTCTTGGAGGAGCGATCCTTAGCGCTTCGCGCCATTGATTGCCCTACGCTCCCGCCACAACTGCTCGAGCGGGTGGACGAGGAAGGCGTGCAGGTTTTGGCTCCTTACCTGCAAGACCCCTGCACCGAGAACGTGCTGCGCCTGGCCGACACCTTCCGCCGCAGCGGGCGCGATGTGGTGTTCACCCGCCAGGTGACCCGGCTCAGCGAGGTTCCCATGCCCTTCGACAGCGCGGACGTGAAGGTTAGCCTGCGCTTCCAGGAGGCCGGGCCGGGGGGCCGCCGCAGCTTCTACAACACCGACTTCCAGGCCACTTACCGCTTCAGTAACCCGCTCTCCACCCCGGCTCGGGTGCGCCTGATCTTTCCGCTCCCCGAGCAACAAGGAACCCTGCGCGGCTTCGAGCTACGGGTCAACGACCAGCCGGTGACCGACACCGACCCCTACGAGCGCTACGCCTGGGAAGCGAGCCTCGAGCCCGGCTTCTCACGCGTTAGCTGTTTGGCTGGGGGATGGCCGCGATAAGGTCCCTCCCTACGGCAAAAAAATTGCTCCGGGGATAGCTTCCCGGAGCGGGCGAAGCGGGGTCAATGCTCATCCCTGGCTGGGCAGAGTCTCGGCCAACATGTAGGAGTTACCGTCGGGGTCGTAGAAGGTCGCCAGCTTGACCATCCCCGCCACGGTCTGGGTCGGCCCGGCGAAGCGCACCCCGTGGGCTTCCAGGTGGGCTCGAGCCTTCTCGATGTCGGTGATGCCGAAGGTGGGGGTGGTGTTGCCCACGCTAACCTTTTCGACTTGCGAGAGCCCGATGGTCACCTTGGGAGTGGCGGTCTTCAGCTCGCACCAGCCGATCTCCTCCATCACGTAAGCGAGCTCGAGCCCCAGTACCTCCTCATACCAGGCGATGGCCTTGTGCAGATCGCTCACGTCCACCGAGAACACAATCGTGCCGTCATAGCCCATCACTTCTGCCGACTTTGTAGCGAGGGTCTGAATCATACTGGCTCCTTTCAGGTACTATTTTTATACAAACACTACTTTTATGTCAATAGCGAAACGGGTAGTGTGGATTTCGCAAAGGAGTTTTCGCCCCTATGACCGAGAAATCTCCACCCGTTCTCCAGCTCGTCCAGCTCGTGCATTACCGCTGGGCGCTGCCGATCTTGGCCGAACTGCACCGAGACGACGGGGCCAAGTTCGTAACCCTGGTCCAGCGTCTGGGGGTTAGCCGGGACTCGCTGAGCCGCACCCTGGAGGTGCTGATCGAGCAGGGCTGGGTCACGCGGAACCCCGGCTACGGCCACCCTCTGCGGCCCGAGTACCTGCTCACCCCCGAAGGAATGCTGCTGGGGCCGGGGGCGCTCGAGCTGATGAAGGCTTTGCGCCCGGCAAAGCTCGAGGAGGTAGCCCTGCGCAAGTGGAGCCTGCCGGTGCTGTACGCGCTCGGGCAGGGGGCCAAGCGCTTCTCGGAATTACTGGCCGCCTTGCCGGGGACCACCTCGCGGGCGCTCACCCTGGCCCTGGCCGACCTCGAGGGGGCGGGGCTGGTACGACGCGAGGTGCGCGATACCCGCCCTCCCCGCACGGCTTATCGGCTGAATCCCGAAGGAGAGCGGTTGGCGGGGAAGCTCGAGGGGTTGGTGGGGGGTGGCTGAGGGCGGAGAAGAGGGGTTGGCGCGTAGCGCTAGGAGAAAAAAAAGCCAAGCCAACCGCGGTGACCCTCTCTTGCTCCCCCTCTCCTTACCCCTTCTTTCCCTACAAAGCCCGCCAACCATAAAACTAATCCTGGTCTGCGTATAGTTGAGTCATGCTGTTTTTCAAGACCCCTCTGGGCAGGGTGCTGGCCCCGGCTCTGCTCGGTGTTGGGCTGGCTTTCCCCTCTGCCGCCCAGGCTGCTCCCGCACCCACCTCTTTGGCTCAGGCTCTTTTTGACCAGGGCACCTTTTTCCTGGGCTTTTACTACAACGGCCCGGCCCAGATGCCTTCGTTCCGTGAGCTGCGCCGCATCTACCAGCCCCAGCTCGACCAGGCCTGTGCCCCCAACAAGGACCGCTGTGGCTACGAGCAGGCCCACAAGGTGCTCGAGGACATCGTCCAGAAGCTGGGCGACCCCTTCACCCGCTTCGTCAGCGCCCGCGAACTCGAGGACGCCCGCCGCTATGAGCAGGGTTTGGGTCCGGTGGCTCCGCGCATCGGGGTGTGGGCCCGTGAGACCCCCAAGGGGTTGGTGGTGGTGGAGTCCTTCCCCGGTGAACCGGCCTTCGAGGCTGGCTTGCGCCGGGGCGACCTCATCACCGGCCTGGCCGGACAGCCCGCCACGCTCGCCAGGCTGGAGGAACTCGAGAAGCTTGCTACGCCGCAAAGCGGGGGGGCCACCAAGAACGCCTTCCTTCTCACCTACAGCCGCCAAGGGACCAGCCGGAGCGTGAACCTCACCGCCCGAGTGGCCCAGGAGACCATGCAGCCCCGCTACGAGCCGCTGGGCAACGTGGCCTACCTGAAGGTTTACCACTTCTACAACTCGCCCCAGTTCAGCGTGGCCGAGCGCATCTACGAGGCCGCCCGGCGGGCCGAAAGCTCGGGGGCCAAGGGGATGATCCTTGATCTGCGCGACGCGCTCACCGGCTACGACGTGGAAGCCCTGCTGGCGGCGGGGGCCTTTATCCCCAAGGCCGGGTTCATCTACGACCGGCGCTTCCAGGGCCTCGACGAGACCGTGGCGCTCGAGAGCGGCCAGGTGTTCAGCCAACGCGATGGGCAGGAGCGCGAGCCCGAGCGGGCCGTGCCCAACCCCTACCAGGCCAAGCTCCCGCTGGTGGTGCTGGTGAACCGCTACACGGTGAACTCCGCCGAGATGCTGGCCTACTTCCTCCAGACGGCGGGGCGGGCCAAGGTGGTAGGGGAGCCCACCGCCGGGGCCCTGGGGGCTTCGGGCGACGCCGAGGGGCCGCTCATCAGCGGGGACTTTATCTCGGTCTCGAGCCTCAGGATGCGGGCTTTGGACCAAACCCCTTTCCCCCTCAAGGTGACCCCGGATGTGCTGCTGCCGGAGGATCTGGAAGCCTTGAGCCGGGGGCGCGACCTGGCGTTGGAAAAAGCCCTCGAGCTGCTGAAGTAGGTATCTGATGCAAAGACATCCGATGCAAAGACATCCGATGCGCAAAATCCACCGATTTTTCCTCGCCTTGGCGCTGGTTTTCGCTACTCTGGGGTTTGCCAGCCCGGCTCAAGACCTCTTCGACCAAGCCAGCTTTTACCTCGAGTTCTACTACAACGGCCCGGCCAGCGCGGACCTCAAGGAACTCACTGCGCAGTACCAGAAGAGCCTGGATACCGCCTGCGCCAACCAAAAAGAGGCCTGCTCCTACGACACCGCAGTGAGCGTGATCCAGCGCATGATCAGCGACCTGGGCGACGGCCACACCTACTACCAGTCCCCCGAGGCTTTGGGGCGCTTCCGGCAAAATAGCCGCGGTCAGGCCCCTTCGGGTACGTTGCGGATCGGGGTGGATCACCGACCCATTCCCGGCTCGCGCGACCGGCTGGTGGTGGACGTGGTGGAGGGCGGCCCGGCGGACCAGGCCGGGTTGCAATACGGCGACCGGATCGTGGCCCTGGACGGCAAAGCCCTGAGCGAGTACGGCAGCGACAGCGAGGTGACCCAGGCCCTCAGTCAGATGGTACAGAGCGGGCAGCCGGTGCGGCTCACCGTGCTGCGCGGCCCCCAGCGGCAGAGGCTCGAGCTCGTCGTGACCGGGCGCGAGATCAACCTGGCCCGGCTCCCCTCGCTCAAGATGCGCCCGGACGAGGTGGCGCTGCTGCGCATCCCCGACTTTCTGGCCGAGGGGCAGGTAGGGCGGCGGGTCCACGAGCTGGTGCGGCAGGCTCAAGCCGCCGGGGCCAAGGCCATGGTGCTCGATCTGCGCGGCAACGGTGGGGGCAGCGCGGTAGAGGCCCTGGTCAGCATGGCGGCCTTCGTGGACAACCCCTACGTGGCCTTCACCGACCGCCACGACGTCGAGCGCAACGAGCTGGTGGTCAAGGACGGGCGGATCACGGTGCGCAACAAAAGCGGGGCCGAGGTCACCCACCTGGACATCCCCAGCCCGGCCCGCTGGAGAGGCCCCCTGGCGGTGCTAGTGAACGGCGAAAGCGCTTCGGGGGCGGAGTATCTGGCCTCCGTGATCCAACTGGCCAAGGCCGGGGTGGTGATCGGGGAGCCCACCGCCGGGGTGGGCAACACCACCACCCGCACCTTCGGCCTCATCAACGGGGGCGGGCTCAACATCTCCTATAACCGGGCCTTCCTGCCGGGGGGGAAACCCTACCCGGCCCGGGTCACGCCCGATATCGCGGCCCCCAACGACCTGCGCACCCTGGCCGAGACGGGTCGCGACCTGCCGATGGAAAAAGCGCTCGAGGCGTTGTTTCTCCGAACGCAGTGAGGGGTGGCGTTGTTTCTCCGAACGCAGTGAGGGGTGGCCGGGGGGATTCGCCAGCCGAGCAAGAAGTGCCTCACGCCCAGCGCCGCTCGAGGGCAAATCCGGGTAGACGGTCCCCGACCAGCTCCCACTCCAAAAGCCGGGGTTCGCTGTCAGGAATCACTTCCAAAAGGAGAGAGGCTTTATTCTTTTAGCCTTCCACGCAAGAGCCGATTGACCCCTATCCCACCTCCTTGCTCGAGGCCACCGACTCGCTGCCCTCGAGCCCCAGCCCGTTCACCAAGGCCCCGCCTACCAGCAGCCCCACGCACAGCAGCATCGCCAGGTGAAAGGCCCGGGTGGAGGCTTCGCGGGCAGCCTGAGCGGTTTCGGGCGGTACGCCGGGGGCGGGGCGGTTGAGGGGTGCGATCTGTCGGCGCACCGCGCTCGAGTTCACCGCCAGCCCTGGAACCCGTGCGCCGAGGTCGCCGTAAAAACTGGCCGTGATGGCGATGAAGATCAGCGCCCCGGCCAGCTGTGGCCCCACCCGGCTCACCGCGTTGTTGATGGCCGAGCCCAGCCCCGAGCGCTCCTGGGGAACCGAGGACATCAAGGCAGCGGTGAGCGGCGCGACCAGCAAAGAGAGTCCGGCGGCAAAGATCAGGATGCCGGGGAGTACGTCCACCAGGTAGCCGCTCGAGGGGAGGAGCGTAGCGGGGGTTTCCGCCCGGGCCCGCCAGGGTTCGCTGGTCGGTGGAATCCGGGCCAGCCAGAGCGTGCCCAAGGCCATCAATCCGGGGCCAGCGGTGAGGAAGAAGCGGGTCCCGTAGCGGTTCACCAGCGAGCCCACTCGAGCCGAGAACAACGCCAGGAAAACCCCGCTGGGCAGGCCTACCAGACCCGCCGCCAAGGCCGTGTAGCCCAGCGTGCCCTGGAAGAAGAGCGACTGGTAGTAGCCGCTCACGTAAAGCGCCCCGTAGATCAGAAAGGTCGAGAGGTTGATCGCTGCGAAGTTGCGGCTCCTGAAAAGCGCGGGCGGAACCAGCGGATCAGGAGCGCGCGCTATCCAGATCGGAAAGATCACCGTCGCTACGGCCCCGATCCCCAGCGCCACGAAGGCCGAAAGGTCCTGCCAGTCCCGTTCCTGCCCGCGGATCCCGCCATAAGCCAGCCCGCCTACCGCCAGCGCCACCACCATCGCCCCCAACCAGTCGAAACGGCCCGAGGTCTCGGCCTGGCTCTCCGGTACGTGGCGCAGGGCGTAAAGCGCCAACAACACCAGGGGAACGTTGATCAAGAAGGCGATGCGCCAGGAGAGGGTGTCCACCAGCACCCCACCGACCATCGGCCCCAAGATGGTGGTGACTGCCGAAGCCGCCGACCACAGACCAAAGGCCCGGCCCTGTTCGGCGCGGGAGAAGCCCGAGTTGATCAGGGCCAGCGAACCCGGCACCAGCAGCGCCCCGGCGATCCCTTGCAGCACTCGAGCCAGAATCAAAATGTCCAGGTTGGGGGCCAGCCCGCACAGCGCCGAGGTCAGCCCAAAGCCGAGCAAGCCCCACACGTACATCCGGCGTCTGCCGTAGCGGTCGGAGAGGGCCCCGGCCAGGATCAGCAGGGCGCTCAAGGAGAGCAAGTAGCCGTTATACACGTAGGACTGGGCCTCGAGCGTGGCGAAGAAGCTCGACTTCAGCTCCGACCCGATCCGGGGCAGGGCCACGTTGACCACGGTGGAATCCAGAAACACGATCCCCGAGCCGAGCACGGTGGCGGTGATGACCCAGCGCTGTGCGGTGGTCATGGTTCAGGATACTCCCCCAGGCGGGTTCTTTGTTCCAGCCTCGGTATAGTAAGGTGTGGAGCCCGACCCACCCGCCCAGGCACGTGAAAATCCCCGGAGGATGGCCCGGTGAGCCTGCTCCGCTCGGCTTTGGGGTTGGCCCTCGGCCCGGCGGTGGCGCTGGGTTTCGCCCGCTTCGCCTATGCATTGGTGCTCCCGGCCATGCGCGAGGATCTGCACTGGTCGTACGCCCAGGCCGGGGGGATGAACACCGCGAACGCGCTGGGCTACCTGCTGGGCTCGCTCCTGGCGAACTTGGTCATGCTGCGCTGGGGCTATCGGGCCACCTTCCTAGGCTCGCTGGCCCTCACCGCCTTGGCCCTCCTTTTCTCCGGCGTCAGCGATAGCTACTTCGGGCTGGTGGCCCTGCGGCTTCTCGCCGGGGCCAGCGGGGCGCTGGTCTTCGTCTCGGGCGGGGCGTTGGCCGCGCACCTGGCCTCGCGCGACCCCACCCGCTCGGCGTTGGTGCTGGGGGTGTACTTTGGCGGGGTGGGCCTGGGCATCCTGGCCTCGGGGGTTTTTCTGCCGGTGCTGCTCGAGGATCGCCCCATGGCCTGGCCCTGGGCCTGGATGGCATTGGGGCTGATCTCGGCGGCGGGCTTCGGGGTGGCGTATGGGGCGGCCCGCCGGGTCGAGGAACCCCGACCCGCCCTCGCGGGCAGCCAGAGCGGGAGCCTGGGGAGCCTGCTACCCACCGCCGTAGCCTATTTCCTCTTCGCGCTCGGCTACATCGTCTACATGACCTTCGTGATCGCTTTCGTCCGCGCCGAGCTGGGAACCTTCGAGGTAACCCTCTTCTGGTCGGTGCTGGGAATAGCGGTGGTGGGGGGCGGGAGGGTGTGGGGTGGGCGCATCCAGAATAGCCGCGACGGGAGCGCGCTCAGCCTGATCCTGCTGATTATCAGCGCCGGGGCGGCGATCCCCTTGCTCTCCAAGACCTTCCCGCTGATGCTGGGCTCGGCCTTGCTGTTCGGCTCGTTCTTGTCGGTGGTCACGGCCATTACCGCGTTGGTGCGCCAGGCCTTGCCCCCCGCACAGTGGGGCTACGGGATCGCGCTCTTCACGGTGATCTTTGCGGCGGGGCAGAGCCTGGGGCCGTGGCTCTCGGGGCTCCTCACCGATGCCTCGGGGAGCCTGCAAGCGGGGTTTGCAGCCTCGGTGGTGGTGTTGGCGCTGGGGGCCTGGGTGGCCCGGCTCCAACGCCCGACCTGATCTCAGGACGCCTGACCCTGGTTCGGAAGGCGCTTTGGGGTTAGGGTTCTGTCAGGATCGCAGACCGTAAGGAGGCGGGTTATGCTCAGCATGCAAGAAGCGACCCGGGATTTCCTGGCGCAAAAACGCATCGCCGTGGCCGGGGTCTCCCGCGACGGGAAAAAGACCGGCAACCTGATCTACCGCAAGCTGCGCTCGGAGGGCTACCAGGTGTTCGCCCTCAACCCTCACGCCACCACCCTCGAGGGGGATCCCTGTTACCCCGACCTGAAGTCCCTCCCGCAGAAGCCGGACGGGGTAGTGATCGCCACCAAACCCCAAGCCACCGAGCAACTCGTAAAGGAGTGCGCCGAGCTAGGCATACTTCGGGTCTGGATGCACGACGGGATGCACTCGCTGGGCACCAGCGTCTCGCGCGAGGCGGTGGCTTTTTGCCAGGAGCACGGCATCACCGCGATCTTCGGGGGTTGCCCGATGATGTACTGCCCCCACGCCGACTTCGGGCACCGGATCATGCGTTGGATGCAGGGCGTCACCGGCAGCCTGCCGCGGCAGATCCAGCGATGAGGGAGACCAAGCTCTTTCCCCTGCTCAGCTCCCTCGCTTCTACCCGCCCACGTGGACGATGGGGCGGCGTTTGAGGTTGGGCTCGGCCTTGCGCAGGATCTCGTGGGTGAGGGGAGGGATATCCCCCTCACCAAAGAGCACGAAGCGCAACGCCAGTTGCAAGGGGCTCCCCTCCGACCACTGGAAGTAGATGTGAGGAACTTTGCCGGTGAGGTCACGGATGTGCAGCGCTACCGCAGCGATGGCATTCGCTACTGCGGGGGCTTCGGTGCGGAGCACCTGGTAGTCGCCCACCTCGAGCCCCCGCACCCGGAGCGTGCCGGAGAACTCCGAAGCATCGATCACCCCCACCTCGAGGAAGAGGATCGGCTCCTTGGCGGGCATGTGGGTAAATTCGCGCACCCGCTTGGCCTTTTCGATGTACTCGTAGGCTTTGCCGGTATCGCGGTGGTGGGCCACGATGCGGATCTCGCCCTCGATGTTTTCGATAAATCGCCGGGCCTCCTCGTCCAAAACCACTTCGTTCACCCGCAACTCGGTGGAGCGCAGCACCCGCGAGGTGAAGGAGACCACCACGATGGCCGCCACGAAAACGCTGGCGATCTGGAGACCGCCGGGCTGCTCGAGGATATTTACCATCAGGGTGTAGATAAAGATTAGGCTGATCAAGCTGAAAGCTAGTGCAGACCCCTGCTGACGCTTGTGCAGTGAAGAGAGGGTCACCGCCACCGCCGCCGAGGTCATCAACGCCAGCACCCCAGTGGCGTAGGCGGCAGCCTGGGCGTCCACGCTGGCCCGGAAGATCAGTGTCACCACGAAGCAGATCGCGGTGTAGATCAGCACCAGCGGGCGGGTGGCCCGCGACCACTCCGGGGCCATCCCGTAGCGGGGCAGGTAGCGCGGCACGATGTTCAAAAGACCGGCCATAGCGCTGGCCCCGGCAAACCACAGGATCAGGATGGTGGAGAGGTCATACAAGCTGCCAAAAAACTCGCCTAAGCGTTGGTGGGCCAAGTAGGCCAGGGCCCGCCCATTAGCCTGACCTCCCAGCTTGACCACCGTCACTTGCCGGGTGTCGCCGCTCCCGGTCACCGTCACCTGGAGGGTGATCTCCCCCCTCTGGCCCAGCGAAATCCGCTCGCTAAAGCTCCCGCTGCGGTTCGGGACGTGGTAGGTGTAGGTGTCTTGGGGGTTGCCGCTGAGCGGGACATCCACCGTCGAGGCCCCGCTGCGTAGCTCGCGCGAGACCGAGGTCTCGGGCCAGAACTCGCTGGCGGGGATCAGGAGCGTGGTCACCAGGCTGCTGGTGATGAGCATCACGCTCATGATGAGTGCGGCAGTGGTGAGCAGCTTGTGGGTGTTGCGGATACGCCCTATAGGGTGCGCCGGGTTGTCGGTGGGGTCGCCCTTCACCAGCGGCATCACCACCACCCCGGTTTCGAAGCCGCTGAGCCCCAGGGCTAGCTTGGGGAATACTAGCAGCGCGGCCAGGATCACCGCCATCGGGCTCGAGTAGCTCTGGCTGATGAGGTCGGTCCAGCGGGTGATGACCTCGGGGTGCTGAGAAGCCTCGAGCAGCCCGCTCACCACCACCACCAGGCTCAGCCCGATGTAGATCACCACCAGCACCACCGCCACCCCGATGGCCTCGCGGAAGCCCTTGAGGAAGATGGCCCCCAGCAGGCTGATCAGCATCAGCGTGAGGCCTACTTGGTAGTCCCAGTCCTGGGGCCAGAAGGGGTTCTCGATGATGTGTTTGGAGGCGTCGGCGGCGGAGAGAGTGATGGTGATGACGAAACCCGTCGCCACGAAGCCCAAGAGCGCCAGCACGAACACCTTGGCGGTCCAGCCGCCCAACAACCGCTCGAGCATCGAGATCGAGCCATCGCCGTGGGGGCTTTCCCCGGCTACCCGGCGGTACATCGGCAGCGCGCCGAACAAGGTCACCAGCACCAACACCAAGGTGGCGATGGGGGAGAGGGCTCCCGCCGCGAGTGCCGCGATTCCCGGCTGATACCCCAGGGTGGAGAAGTAATCCACCCCCGTCAGGCACATCACCCGGTACCAGGGGTGGGTCTGGTGGACTTCCTTTTCCGGCTGGTGGTAGCTTTCTCCCGGGCTGCGCTGTCCTTCGGTGAGCCACTTTTTGAAACGCCTGCGGAAGAGCCGCCAGTAGGTTTGGGACTGGGCCATAGCGTCGCCTACCGCATAAGTGTACTGCGAATTGGGAGTTTTGGGGATTGGGAAACCCCCCAGAAAAAGGTCGGCTCTCTCCCGGCCAGATTGCTCGAGTTGCTTATCAGGGTGGCTCGTAGGAGAGGGGTATCTACCGATCGAGGTAAGGAGGGGGGCGGTAAGTGCGCCCCCGGTAGCAGGGTGGGTATGCGGGGTGTGCGGTGGCGCGGCCTCCTCGGCCACCCTTCCCCTACCCATCCCGTCTCTGGGGAGATCCTTAGAAGTAGCTGGCTTGCCTACCTCGATCTCATGACGGCGGATTTGTAATTCCGGAGTTGGTCTGGATAGGAGGGCTGGGGGGTGCCGAGCGCTTCGCGCCTAATACTCCGCCTCGAGCCCTGGGGCGGCCACCAGCGCTATGCGTCAGAGCCTTACGGGAAATTTGTAGGAGAAAAGCCCGGTTGTTAAAGGGGACGGGTAGTACCCCCACCCTGAAAACCCTCCAGCTCGAGCCCGCATTACCGCAGCCTAAAGCCTTTGCCACCGGCTATAGATCACCGGTCGGGGCAGATCGGGTAAGGTGGGCCAAACGAGGAGTTGGATGGAAAAGTTCGGGCTATCAACCTCTGTCGAGGCGGTCCTCGAGCCGCCTCAGGCCTGGGACGCCACCCTCGCCGACCCCCAGGCCCACCAGAGCCTGCTCTCTTGGCTCCTCGGGCTCGAGCCTTCGCCGCTCCACCACGCCCGGCTGGCCTAGCTTTACTTCCTGATGGGCCAGGTAGAAGCCGCCGCTGAGGCTCTGCAAACCTCGCGCTCCCACCCGCTCCTCACCGCCGCGCGGCTTCAGTTGCTCAGCGTGCGCTGCTAGTACCCGCAGATCCTGCACCTGGCGGCCACGGCCCTGCCCGGTGGCCCCGCCCCGCTCGCCCAAGAGGCCGCTGCCCGTATCCACTACCAAGTAGCCGACGCCCGCCTCTACCTGTACCGCTACGCGGAGGGAGCCCGGTGGGCCGAACAGGCCGCTCGAGCGGCCAAAACCTGCGGGATGGTTCACTTGGCCCATTGGACGCTCGAGCAGATCGCGGCCCTCACTCCCGAGCAGATCGATGCCCTGAGTGAAAGCGAGCTTCAGAAGATCCAGACCGTTTTGCAACCCGAGTTTGCTCAGGTCGAAAGCGAACTTGCGCAGTTGCAATCCCAGTTGGATGCGGAGGCCCTGAGCGATGTAGAGGCCCAGGACTCGCGCTGGCCCAACTTCAGCCATACGGCTTATGTCGCTGCTGGCATCTCCTACAAAACCTTTTTCAGCTCCTACTATCGCAAATACGCTGGCCCGGATTGGAGCAATAACGGGTGTAGCAACTTCCCGGACAAGCCGCTTTTTCTCAACTTCAAAGACCCCTGCAACCACCACGACTTCGGCTACCGCACAACCAGCTCATCAAGGAAGCCGCAGCCCAGCGCTTCGACGGGGATACTGAGGTGCTTTATAGGGCGGTTTGCCGATTGATTTAGGGAGAGGATAGCCAACCCAGGTTAGCGGCCAAGCCGTGGCGGCCAAGCCGTAGCGGCTAAGCCGTGGCGGCTTATCGGCTATGGCCTAACGGCCACCCCCTCGCCACCCCGCTGCGCGGCGAAAGAAGCGTATCCCCGATGAAGTTTTGGGTACTCACACCCCGAAGATATTTACCGTAACCGCCCTAGGCGGCGCCGAATACGCTGAACTCTGGATAGCTCTGCAAGTCGACCGGTCACCCCATCCGACCACAAAGCCTCCCCAACCCTGGGGAGGCTTTGCTGAGCGGTACGGAATCGCACGCTGA
>DASTSL010000096.1:0-16788 GCA_035760705.1 Meiothermus sp.
TATTCCAGCGGTTAGGCATCACCGGCATCCTGGTCGGCGCATTGGTGGCGTGTTCACCCGGCGGGAGCAAGCCCGATCCCAATCTGTTCACCGAGGCCAACGCCTGGAAAGAGGGCATCCCTGCCGACGCCCAGATGGTGAGCACCGAAGAGTTCCAAAAAGGCATTGCCTCGGGCGAGCTGGTGTTATCCAGCACAACCTCTGTCGCTGCAGCCAAGCAAGCGCGAGAAGCCCAATACCAGAGCGATAAAAATTTCCTGAACAGCATCCCTGACAAAGATTCCAACACCCAAGCCCTGCTCACCGAGACCGTGAACAGCCCTAGCTTCGAGGGCGACCGTCCGGTGAACGGGCCAGGGGGGCAGACCGTGGTGCTGTTTGGCCTGGGAACCCAGCTGCGCAACACTGCCGAGACCTACCAGCGCGCGCAGAGCGTGGAAAATGCCCTGGACGACTATGCCTTGAGCTACGCGCTCTTGCCCGACGACCTCAAGCCCCAAGCCCCCACCCCCGATAGCCTCAAGGGAAAGTCGCTGGCCGAGGTCGAGGCCGCCCTCGAGCAGCTCGATAGCCTACTAGGAACCAAGCCCGCCAGCCTGCGCACGGCCCGGCTCGAGCCCGGCGGCGGTATCCAGCCCCAAGCCATTAACCCCGGCAACGGCACCGACAACAACGGCCCCTGCAACCCCACCAACCTGGTCAAGCGCTTCTGGTTCCCCCTCAAGAACTTCATCAGCCCGGTCAAAAACCAGGCCAAGCGCGGTACCTGCTGGGCCTTCGCCGCGATCGGGGCGGTGGAAAGCCGCGAGCGGGTACAAAACAACAACCCGGTAGACCTTTCCGAGCAGTTCCTGGTCAACAAGGTCAAGCAAGACTGGGACTCCAGCGACTACAGCGACGGTTACTGGTCGGAGAAAGCCCTCGAGACCGCGGTCAATAAAGGCCAAAGCTTCCCCAGCGAAGGGGGTTGGACCTACAACGGGGCCACCTCTCGGCCCAGTGTCAAAGATGGCGATAGCGGTTCGTATGCCAACAGTTGCAACGGCTATAGCGGCACCTGCTCGGATACGGCCCACGAAAGCCGCCGGGTCTGCACCACCTTTATCTTCACCTTTTGCAGTTACGCCAAGGTAACCTTTGGCGGGCCGGGGGTGGCCTCCTCCAAAACCATCCAAGTCTGGAAAAACGGCGACACCTTCAAGCTCAACCTCTTGCGCCAGTACCTCTCCCAAGGCTATGTGCTCTTGGCTTCGTTCCCGGTCTACAAAGGCTTCATGGACGACGTGAAAAGCGACGGCGTGGTGAGTAACTACGCCAAGACCAAGCTCGACGACAAGGGCAAAGAAGTCAGCGGCTCCTACGGTGGCCACGCCGTGCAGATCGTGGGGTTTCTCTCCAACGAAGACATGACCCAGTTCGGCCAGACCCCCAACATCGGCGGGGGCGGATACTTCATCATCAAGAACTCCTGGGGCTGCGGCGCGGGCGACGGCGGCTTCTACTACGTACCCGCCGACTACGTCAGCAGCATCTTCAACTCCCTGAGCGTACTGAACTTCGATGGTCGCCGCAGCGAGGCCTGGAAGCAGGAACAGGCCGCGCCGGGCGGCTCGGAAGCGCCTAAGATCAGCATCAAAACCAACCCCGCTACCGTACAGCTGCGCGTCGAGACCAACCTGGCCCAGTTCTTCCAGATCACCCACCCCGTGGCCAAGAGCGTCAACCTGAGCGTGACCTCAAATCTGGACAGCACCCTCTACAATGGCGGCTGGAGCACCGATCCCAACAGCTTATTCGGCCCCGAACTCAAGCGCACCCTGAGCTCGGTAGGTTCCCGGACTATAACCTTGCTGGCCAAATATGGCAGCAGCCAGGCCAGCAGCAGCTTTGTGGTCAACGTGGTCAACACCCCACCCACCCTGAACCTGCAATATGGCGGAGCCCCCCACCAGGGTGAGGCCTACCCCATCACCGCGCTCCTCACCGACCCCAACGAACCCGACATCAATAAGCTATGCAACAACACCAATTGGTCGGTGGATGCGCCCGATGCGCTTTCGGCAAGTACCGGCTGCTCGGTCTCGGTCACGTTTGGCGCTACCGGATCCCGCCAAGTGCGCGTGACCACCCAAGATAGCGACGGTGCCACCGCTACTCAGATCCTCAACCTGAACGTGCTGGAGCCGCCCCCCAACCCCTACCCCAAGATCACCGATTACGGGGTGTACTCGAGGGAGTTCACCGGCGGGCAGTTCCGCTTCTGTGGCAGCGTGAAGGTGGTGGGCGGTAGTACCATCGTCTTGAGCGATATCGGCTGTACCCTTCGCATCGGGCCCGCCCCTACCCGGTACTACGGCGGGATTACCGTGGAAAACCCCAGCAGCGAAGCCCTGACCTACGACTGGAAGCTCTACGTGAGCGGCCCGGGGTTTGACACCGTGCTGCGCGCCGATACCGCCTCCACCAGCAACGTCTTTGATCTCTACAACGTCCACAACGCCGGGCTCGGCACGGACAACTGCCGCGTAACCGTAAAGGTCAACGCCCCCGACCCTAGCCGCAGCAAGGGGCCGATCACGGTGTGGACCGGAAGGTGCACTTACTATTCGTTCAACCTCAACTGACCCGATTAGGGAGGTTCGAGGGCCCTCGAACCTCCCTAAGGGAAAGCCCTGGAGAAGTCTGCATCTATTTGTGGTCTTAGGGAGAGCAGCATGGGTTCTTTTGACGGACAGCCAGTAAAAGTGCTGGCGGGTCAAGACCGTTTCGAGCGCCAGCGCAAGGTGTTCGGGGTGATGCCCTTCGCCCTCAAACTCACGGCACAGGATGTGGGCGAGGGGTGGTTGATCCTCGAGCAGGCCAACGCCTACCGGGGTGGCCCACCCCGGCACCTGCACCACGGCCAGGACGAGTGGTTCTACGTGATCGAAGGCGAGTACGTGGTGGAAATCGCAGGTCAGCAGCACTGCCTCGGTCCCGGAGATTCGATCCTGGCTCCCCGCGAGGTTCCGCATACCTGGGCGCTGGTGGGACAGGGCACAGGACGGATGCTGATCGTCTTCCAACCCGCGGGCAAAATGGAAGCCTTCTTTGACGAAGCCACGAAACTCCCCGAAATGCCACCCCACCAAGAAGTTCGAGAGCTATTCGCCGCCCATGGCATGGAAGTGGTGGGGCCACCCCTCGAGGTCGGTTAGGCGACCTGGCAATCTTTCGTACCGGATTCGAAAAGATACTTACAAAACCAAAAACCCTAGAGGCTTAAATCCTAGAGCACTCCCTTTGGTATCAGTGGGCGCTTCCAGGGGGCCATGCAGGCCCTAGCCATCTCCATCGCCCGCGCGCGGCCCCCAGCCGTGCAGCATCTTGCCCAAGAAGTAAGGCAGCATCTTGCGCCACCAGGGCCAGTCGTGGTCTACGTCGTGGCCCCAGTAGTCCACCCAGGCCGGGATATCCTTGGCCTTCAGGATCTGCTCCATCTCGCGGGTGTCGCGGATGCACTCTTCTTCCCAACGCCCCTGCCCCACCGCGAAGACGATCTTGGCCCGGCGGTAGCGCTCCAGATACCAGGGGTCGTCCATGTTCTTCAGATACCACAGGGGGCTATTGTAGTAGGCGTCCATGCCCCCTTCGTCGCCGGTGAAGCCCCCCACCTGGTAGAGCCCGGAGAGGGCCAAGAGGCCGTCGAAGTGATCGGGGTGGCGGAAGAAGAAGTTGGCCGAGTGAAAGGCCCCCATGCTGCACCCGGTAGCCCAGGCGATCTCAGAGCCGGAGTGCTCGCGCAGGATGGGGAAGAACTCCTTCATGATGTAGCGGTCGTAGTCGGTGTGGCGGCGGGCCCGGTCGGCGGGGGGAACGCTCTGGTTGGTCCAGCTCTGCCAGTCCACGCTGTCCACGGTGTAGAGCCGGATCTGCCCGGCCTCGAGCAGCGGCATCGCCGCCTCCACCATGCCGAAGTTCTCGTAGTCGTAAAAGCGCCCGTTCTGCGCCGGGAAAACCAGAATCGGCTGGCCCCGGTCGCCATAGACCTTAAACTCCATCTCGTGGCCCAGGGCTTGGCTATAGTGGCGGTGGTATTCGACGTTCATAAATCGCTCCGCGAGGGTTGTACGTCTTAGGCCCGTGGATGCGTATTGTCTATCGCTCATCGCGGATCGCTAAAAATCTCCGGCGATATGCGATTGGCAATCCGCGACAGGCAATCTTTCGACGTACGGCACTCCTAAGCATTCGCCTTCCGCTGAATTTGCTCGCACGCCTCCAACAAGGGCCTCAGCTCCTCGTGGCGGAGAATATAGCCGTAGTTACCGATGGCCTGCGAGAAGATGCCGCTGATCTCCTCGTGGTGCACGATCATCGGGCCGAACTCGTGCAGCACCGCCTCGTGGGGCCAGAGGTAGTTCTGGCTGTACTTGCGGCCCACGTAGGCGCAGTTGTAGGGGCGGGTGGGGGGTACGTGGGCCTCGCCGTTCACCACCATCTCGGCCCACATCTTGTAAAAGTCGAGGTCCCCAGCGTAGTTGAACATATCCACGGTGAGGCCGCCGGGGGGGCGCATGTTGACCTCGAGGGCCACCAGCCCCCCGTCCTCGAGCCGGAAGAACTCGTAGTGGAAGGGCCTTTCTTTGAGCCCGAAGACCTCCGTGACCTTGCGCCCGGCCTCGTCCAAATCCTTGGGGATCTCGCGGGGCATGTAGTAGTAGATGTCGGAGTCCTCGAGCACCGTCTCCATCACCCCCTTGGAGTAGATCATGCTCGAGGCGTAGATCACCTCCCCCCGTCGGTCGGCCAGGCCATCATAGGTGACGATGGTGCCGGGGATGAACTCCTCGAGGATGTAGTCCACCGGCAGTTTGTCGGAGAGGTAATGCTGGAGTTCCCAGTCATCCATGATCTTGTAGGTCTTGGCTGCCCCCACCCCGATATCGGGTTTGGCCACCACCGGGTAGCCCACCTCCCTGACGAAGGCCCGGGTGTCCTCCGGGGTGCGGCAGACCCGGCCCCTGGCGACCCGCAGCCCCGCCTGCTGGAATAACTTTTTCATCTCGGACTTGCGCTTGATCTTGACGATGCCCTCTTCGCGGATGCCATAGATGTTGAAGTCGGTGCGCAGGGAGGCTTCGGTCTCGAGCCAGTATTCCGAGAGCGAGTCGAGCCGGTCGATCTTGCCGTAGCGGTGGGTGAAGTAGCCCAAGGCCCGCAACAACTCGTCGTAGTGGTGCATGTCCGAGACCCGGTAGTACTCGGTGAGGGCGCTCTTGAGTTCGGGGCGCAGGGACTCGTAAGGGGCATCGGCCAGGCCCAGCACGTTGGCCCCGGCCTCGCGCAGGCGCACGCAGAAGTTGTAAAAGTTGGGGGGGAAGTGCGGTGAGAGAAACACCACGTTCATAATTCCTCCGTATTTTTCGCTCCGTCCGTTTTCCCCAGTCTGCCGCAAACTTTATCACACGTCCAGATTCCCTCCTGCCAGAACCCCGGTGAGGGGAAAGGGTAAATTTGGGCACGCGCGTTCTCCTCGAGCTAAGCCTCTCTCAGCGTTACCCCCTGTCCACCCCACGCGCCCGGGAGGTCTGGTATGAGGTTTCTGGTATTCATGGCGATGATGACGATGATGGCCCTGGCTCAGCCCAACCCTCTCGAGACCCTATTGCAACAGGGGCCGATCCCCACCCAGGGGAAGAAGGCTTTTCCCGCCCATATCGGGGTGATGGTGACGGACGCCCAGAGCGGGCAGGTGCTTTTCCAGTCGCGGGCCGACGAAGCCTATGTCCCCTCCTCCAACCTGAAGCTCTTCTCCACCGGCGCGGCACTCTATACGCTGGGCCCCGGCTTCCACTTCGAGACCCAGGCCCTCGCCTCCGATCTGGTGGGCGGGAAGGCCGCCCGGCTGACCCTCAAGGGCTCGGGTGACCCCACGCTGACCATCGGGGGGGAGCAGAACTCGCTCGAGGCCCTGGCCAAAGCCCTGGCGGCCAAAGGCTTGAAGGAAGTGAGCGAGCTTCGGGTGGACGACTTCGCCTTCGACTGGCCCCGCTGGGGCAACGGCTGGATGTGGGACGACACCGAGTTCCCCATCGGCGCGGTGTTCCTCGACGGCGACAACTCCCCTTACGGCGAGATGGTGAAGGAGAAAGAGGCCCTGGCCAAGGGGGAGAAACCCAACCCCACCCTGATCACCGACCCCAACGTCTACCCGCTCCAGGCGGGGGAGACGTTCAAGGCTCAGCTCGAGAAGGCCGGGGTCAAGGTCAGCGGCATCACCCGGGCCAAAGCCGACCCCGCCGACAAGCCGCTGGCGAGCGTATCTTCCAGGCCGCTCGCGGAGATCCTGGTAGACACTAACAAGTGGAGCATCAACATCTACGCCGAGCAACTCTACGCCCGGCTGGGGCTAGGGGCCGACGGCACTCCCAGCACCCCCGAGCGCTCCGCCGCCGCGCTGGCCGAGTTCCTCAAGAAAGCCGGGCTCGAGGCTGAAGGCTGGCGCATCCGCGACGCCTCGGGGCTTTCCCGCTACAACCTGATCACCCCCGCCAGGTCGCCACCCTGCTGCGCTACACCTACCTCAACCCGCTGGGAGCGGTCTCGAGCCCCCTCGAGGCCTACACCCAGAAAGCCAACCTCTTCATCCGCAGCCTGCCCCTGGCGGGAACTGGGGAGGCCACCCCGGAAGCCCGGAACATGGGCGGCACGATGCGCACCCGGCTGGTCGGCTCGGGTTTGGAGGTCTGGTCCAAGACCGGCAGCATGACCGGCTGTGCTTCGCTGTCGGGCTACGTGCGGGCCAAATCGGGGAAGGTCATCATCTTCTCGTTGTTGATGGACAGCTACCCCGGCCCCATCAGGGATCTGCGCAACTTGCAAGATGCGCTGGTCAAGGCCATCGCGGAGGCCTACTAAGCCCGCCCACCCCCAACCAATAGCCAAATTCCTCCGTCCTGGATAGGATCTGAGTTTCTCGAACCGGCCCCCTATACGTCCCTCACGCCCCACGGCATAATCGGGGACGTGAGCTTTCTCTGGGGCACCGTCGAGCCGAAGCGTTCGCAGAACATCTCGATCGGGGAGGGTTTTCTCGCCGTCTTGTTCATCAACTGGAGCACCGGGGTGGTGATGACCGGTTATGCCCTGTGGTTGGGGGCGACCCCTGCCGCTTTGGCGGTGCTGGGAGCCTTACCGACGGTGGCGCAGTTTGCGGCCCCGCTGGCCTTGCTCTTCAGCGGCAGCCGCAAACGGCTGACCATCCTGCTGGCGAGTGGGGGGCGGGCTTTGTTCGGGCTGGTCCTGTTGCTTCCCTTGCTGCCGGAGGATTGGCGAATTCCCGGCCTGCTGCTGGTAGCGGCCCTCAGCCAGTTCGTGATCGCTCCGGTCAACGTGCTGTGGACGAGTTGGATGGCCGACTTGGTGCCCGAGCGCGAGCGGGGGAGCTACTTCGGCTTCCGTAACGCGGTGCTGGGGCTGGTGGGGACGCTGGGGAACCTGCTGGCCGGTGCAATGATCGACATGATGGGCAAACCCTGGGGCTTTTTGCTGGTGCTGGGGGTGGGGGTGGTGGCCGGGGTGAGCGCCACGCTATTTTTGCGCTTGCAGCTCGAGCCCCCCGCCCACACCCCCAAGATCACCCCCGCCGAGCTGCGCTCGCCCCTCAAGGACGGAAAGTTCCGGGGCTTCTTGGTCTTCGTGACGGCCTTTATGGGCGCGGTGGCGGTGGGCAGTTCGTTCGTGTTCCCGCTCTTCTTGCAGTACGCCCGCATGACCTTCGCCGAGGTAGGGCTGTGGACGGTGATGGCCGCTTCCGCTGGGCTGTTCGTGGGCCCCTGGTGGGGGCGGGTGGCAGATCGCATCGGGCACGTGCAGGTCTTGATTTATACCAGCGGGATCGCCGCGGTGGTGCTCCCGACCTTGTGGCTTTTGGGCGGGCCGGGGCGGGTCGGGCCGATCTGGCTGGCCGCGGTCTGCGACCCTATCGCCTGGGGTGGCCTGGGGACCGCCCTCACCAACATCGCCCTACAAAGCGCCCCTGCCGAGCGGCGCAACCTCTACCTGGCCTGGTACTGGGTGGCGTTCGCGGTGGGCGGTGTGCTGGGCGCGACGGTCGGGGGGACCCTGGGCAGCCTGGAACTGGGGCCGAGCCCCTACCACCTGCCCATCCTGGCCTCGATGGCGCTACGGACCGTGGCGGTGGTGTATCTGATCCGGCGGTTCAGGCCGGGTTAGTGAGAGGCGGGCCCATAGGGGCGCCTTGGGCGCTGCGTCCCCTACGCATCATTGAGTTCGGGCATATCGGGGTAGCCGAGGATTTAGCAAAAGAGAACGGCGATCTTGCAGGTGAAACCCGGGGGGAGGGTGGCGTCCTCGAGCGCTCTCTGAGTTCCCAGCGTCCGTGCTATGCCATCCGGGGTGTAGGCGGCGACCTTTCGGGTGCGGGGGTAGATCCTGACCAAGTGGGTTCTCACCTCGAGGTAATCCCTCACCTTTTCCCAGGTCTCCTCGGCGGTCTCGGTAGGGGAAACCACCTCCACGGCCAGGTAGGGGGCTAGTTCCCCCTCGGGGATGCCGGTTTCCGGGACTTGCCGGAGGGGGAAGGCAAGTCCCGGAACTCCTCAGCGGTGAGCGGCTTTTTGGCGACGGCTTGCATGGGCGCGGTTTAGCACCGAAGCCAGGCCGGGCTGACCTCGAGCCCAGCTAGGCCGGGCCAACTCCAACCCCGGCTAGGGCGAAGCGCTTGATCGCCGCCGCCACTTCGGCGGTGTGCGAGTCATGGAGCGCGTGGGTTCCTCCTTGGATCTCCACCCATCCCGACTGGGGCAGAAGCTGGTCCATCACCTCGACCAGCCGGGGCCGGATGATCGGATCGCGGCTCCCGGTGACGAGCAAAACCGGGGCCTTGATCCGGGGCAGGTTGGGAACGGTCTGGTGGTGAAGCTGATCTTCGAGGAGCCGCCAGGCCCGCCTGGGCCCGGCTAAGGCGTATGAACGCAAGACGCGCGAGACCAGCACCGGACGCTCGCGCAGGGCATCTCGAGCCAGGTTGAGCATCTGCCAGGCGATGTTGGGGTATTCGGGGATCCCGGTGGGAGCACAGAGCACCAACCTGGAAACCAGGTAGGGCCGGTGGGCGGCCAGGTCAACGGCGATCTCGGCCCCCTGCGAGTGGCCAAAGAGCACCACCTCGCCTAGCTGGGCGGCTTCCAGCCAGTCCGCCAGGTGGTCGCTCAGCTCGCCCAGCTTGGTGTAGGCCCCCAGCGGGGCCCGGCTGTAGCCGTGGCCGGGCGGGTCATAGGCCCACACCTCGAAATGGCCAGCTAAAGCTCGCTGGATCGGCCCGAAGTACAGGTGCGAGCAGGCCAGCCCCGGCAACAGCACCAGCGGCGGCCCCGACCCCATCACCCGGGCGAAGGTGCGGACCCCACCCACCTCGAGCCATACATCACGGGCCATGACTTTAGGCTAATGCCACAATGGAAAGATTCCGTGAGAAAGCCTGCCGATAGCCCACAGCAAATCCTGGCTGACAGGCGTTTAGCGTTCGGCGTTCAGTGGCGCCTCCGCGCCCCCTGGATCGCGCAAAAACGGGATCACCGTGCGGTTGAAGTCCTGGGGTCGGTCATACATGACGTTGTGCCCTGCCCCGGGGATCACCACCAGCCTCGAACCGGGGATGGACCGCTGCAGTTGCTCGCCCAGATCCCTCGGCACGATCACATCGCGCTCGCCCCAGACGAGCAAGGTGGGAACCCTCACCTCGGCCAGGTGCGCGCCGGGGTCGTCGCGGAGGATTTCCTGGGTGGCCCGCAAGAGGTTTCGCGGCCCGGCTCGCAACGCGTCGAAGGCCAGGGTGGGCAGGAAGTCCAGCGCTCCGTTGAGCCCAGCGCGGGGGAGCCGGGTCGCCAGCTTCCACCAGGCCCCCCGGACCAGGGCGCTCGCCGCCACCAACACCAAAGCTGCGATCCTTGCCTGCTTCAAGGTCACCACGTGTAAGGCGATGTGGGCGCCCATCGAATGCCCGACCAGGCGGGGTTCTCCAAGCTCGAGGCTCTTCATCCAGTCGGATAACAGGGCCGCGCTCTCGACGAGGGGCAAAACCCGCTGTCTACGGCTGCCGCCAAACCCCACCAGATCTACGGTATAGACCCGGAACTCCTGGCTGAGCGCGGGCAGGTTTTTCCGCCACCACAGCCTCGAGCCGGAGAGCCCGTGGACGAGCACCACCGGGGGGCCACTCCCGGCTTCGGTGTAGTGAAGGCGCAGCCTGCCCTTGTGGAAAACCTTGTGGATAACTCCCACCCTCCCAGCCTATCGGACTGGGGGCAAGTAGCAATGAGCCAACCAAAAACACCCGAGGCTCTCCCTCGAGTGCTCAAGGGCAGTGGCCCAGCTACTCGAGCCCTGGGCTCGAATTTATTCGAGCCCGGAGAGCTTGCGGTTCTTGGCGATGTAGCTCTGGAACTCGGCGGGCACGTCCTCTTCGGGGTAGATAGCCGAGACCGGACAGGCTGGGACACAAGCGCCGCAATCAATGCACTCGTCGGGGTGGATGTAAAACTGGTCCCCGCCGTCGTAGATGCATTCCACCGGGCACACTTCCACACAGGATTGATCCTTCACACCGATACAGGGTTCCGTGATGACATGGGGCATACCGCTACCTCCTAAAAGCTATCCGCCTCAGCAACTCTGCCGCTTATTGTAAAGGATTCCCGGCTAAGTCAAGGGCCAACGCCTCACCCGGGATCGTGCGCCTTGGGCCGGCTAGACGCCCATGTATTTGCGGAACGCCTCGCGGCGGATCGCCCCGTGGATGGTGTTGCCATCGGCCACGATCACCACCGGGTAGCGCCAGAACAGCGGGGAAAGCTCGCTGGCGGCCACCTCCCCCGAGACCACCGGGGCCTCTTCCCAGGGCACGATGTTGTCACCGAGCCCCAACACCCCCACCGGCACCCCGTCCTCGATCAGCACCGCCAGACGACCCTCGAAGGACTCGACCGCCTCGAGGGTCTGGATCGGCTTGGCCAGTTTGCGAGCCGGGGAGGGCGCGATGAGCCCGGCGGTGAGGAGCGCCGAGGAGGCGGCCCGCACCGCCCGTTTGGCGATCCACAACGAGAAGGTGAAGCTCACCACGAACACCAAGCCCTCGAGCAGCCCAAAAAAGTTGAGCCCCTGCCAGCTCAGCAGACCTCGTCCTCCCAAGGCCCAGTGAACCAGGCCCGATATCAGCAGCGCAATCGCTAAGGAAGCCAGATAGGCAATCAGACCCGCTTGACGAAGCTCACGAACGGTTCTCATAAGTTAGCCCGAAGTCGCCCGCATCTGCACGGGTTCACGACCCTTCTAACCATACCAGGTCTTCTTCTTTATCCAAGTCTACGCCGATCTCCGCGTAGGGCACGATGAGGGCCCGGGCCGGAACCCCCAGGATGTGGCTGACCCGGGCCTCGAGGTCGCCGATGGTCAGGGTCCCCAGCAGGAACTTGAGCACCGTGCCCAGCCCGATCATCTGGGCCAGGGCCAGGGGATTTTTGCGCAAGGCCACGGCCTTTTTGGCCAGCGGGAGAGCCTTGGCGAAAAGGGCTTTATCTAGCAGGATGAGGTTTCCCCCGGTGAAGGAGCCCTCCTTGAGCCGGGCGTAGGTGCGGCGCATGTTGGGGAAGCGCTGCTCGATGGCCTCCTTGGGGATCCCGCAGTACACCAGCCCGGCCTGGGGAGCGTGCTCGAGCACGTACCGCACCGCCGGGGCGGTGAGAAAGGGCATATCCCCGGTCGAGACCAGCACCTTTTCTCCCCGGGCTTCAGAAAGGGCGGCCTCGAGGTTCTCCAGCATCCCGCCCCGGTCCGGCAGGGAGACCCTGGGCTCGGGTGAAAGCGCCACCTGCGGGCCCACGTAGATGAGCCCCAGCCCGGCTTGGGCCAGGGGCTCGAGGGTGTATTCGACCAGCGGACGGCCCCGGTAGGGCACCAGGGTCTTGGCCGGAACTGAAAAACGCTTCGCCAGGGGGTCCTCGGCCTTCCCCCCGGCCAGCACGATGGCGTCCACGGGGGAAAGATAACACGCAGGAGGCAGAGGACAAAAGGCGGAAGGTGGGAAGATAGAGGTCGTACGTCGTAGGCCGAACGCCAAAATGCCTGGGCCTATCTCTCCCCTCAAACCGCCCTCCCAGCCGCCTCCAGTAAACCGGTACGTAGAAAAGTACAAGCGGCAAGGGCCGTGTTTGTGGGTTTTATTCGTCAGAGGGGGGAGATGGGCTCTGGTCGGCAAGCCAGCTTATCCATCTCCCCCTAGCAGTGATAACGGCAGCGGGACTCAAGCAATCACAAACAAAACCCAGGACCGGAGGTCCTCTCCCCCGGCCCCTGAGTCTTAGCTCGAGCGGCGTTACAAACGGTTCATGTTCAGGCGAATCCGCTCGGTGTCGCCGCGGTCAAGGCGCAGCCGAACCACCTCGGCCCGATATCCGGGGGCCAGGGCCACCAGCTCGTGGGCATCGGGGTTCACCGTCACCCGCAAGAAGCCGTTCTGGGTGGTTCCGAGTTCGTTACCGTCCACGAAGATCCTCACCGGCACGTTGACGTTGACGCTGATCTCGAGCGTGGTCTGGATGGGGGTCAGCCGGGCATCTACCCGCACACTCTGGCCGCCCTCGACCTGCACGTTGGTGCGGAACTCGTTGTATCCCCCGGCCCGCACCACCACTTCGTAGGTACCTTCGCGCAGGCTGATCTGCAAGGGGGTGCGGCCCGAACGCGTACCGTTGATCCAAACTTCAGCCCCGCCCACGTTGGAGTTCACCAAGAGGGTCCCGTTACGGACTTCGGGCTGTAGGGTAGCGAAGACGTTGATGCTCTCACCAGGACGCGGCTGGACGGTAGTGCGGTAGGAGACGTAACCCCGCAAGCGCACTTCCACCTCGGAGCGACCCGGGCGTACCGAGACGGTCAGCGGGGTCTGGCCCACCACCTGCCCGTTCAGCAGCACCTGAGCCCCTTGGGGGTTGGAGCCCACGTTGAGGGTGGCACTCGAGGGCGGAGGCGGAGGGGGCGGGGTCTGCGGACGGCCTACCCAGTAGGTGGCCACGTCGCTGACCCAGTTCTGCTGCGGAATCGGGGTGACCACGATGGAGAGGGCTCGAGCCAGGTTTTCCGCCCCCTGTACCCGCACCTGGCCACGCTCAACGTCGGCGATATCGGCCAGCGAGAGCTGCTGTTTGCTGGCTACGGCCAGCACCTGGTCCTGGCCTTCCGGCCCGCTGATGGTGAACTGGTAGTTGGCCCCCTGGGGCGGGAAACGGCGGGTCTCCCCGGCCCGCATGAAGTTATCCCGGCTCAGGTTGTTGGGCAGGATCAGGTCGATCTTGCCGTCGGCGTTGATGTTGAAGAGATAGACGTAGGCGTCCTGGTTGACCTGGGCGTAGATGGTGATGTTCTCCCCGATTCGGTAGCTCGAGTTTCCGGTCTTGCCGGGGTCCTTGTCCACCCAGGTCTTTACCTGAAGGTCCGTGGGGACCGGGTTGACAATGATCCCCTGGGGGGTGATGCGCGGCTGGGCCAGGGCCAGCATCCCGGTCAGGCCCAACAGCGTAGCTGCGAGAAGTCCTTTGGCGTTCATGCGCTTCACTTTGCCACCTCCTGTCTCGAGCCTAGGACGCACGGAATGACCCGAATGAGAGGCTTCGGTCTTAATGTTGAGCCCCCCTTTAGTTAGTAAAGATGAGTTTAGTTTTGATGATATTCGGTAAACAACGAAACGTTTTATCGGTGGCTCTTTCCCATAATCATCTCATGACGACCACGCCGAGTTCGCGGAAGCGGCGGTAGCGGTCTTCAAATAGGGCTTCCGGCGAGAGTGAGCGAAGCTCGTTGAGGGCTTCCTGAAGTCCCCGCTTGAGGTGGTAGAGGGCCGCCGCCGGGTCGCGGTGGGCGCCCCCACCCGGTTCGGGGATCACCTTGTCCACCACCCCCAGCTTGAGCAGGTCGGGGGCGGTGAGCTTGAGGGCCTCGGCAGCCTTGGGGGCTTCCTTGGCGTCGCGCCAGAGGATGGCCGCGCAAGACTCGGGCGAGATCACCGAGTACCAGGCGTTCTCCAGGATCAGAATGCGGTTTCCCACCCCCACCGCCAAGGCCCCGCCCGAGCCCCCTTCGGAGAGGATCACCGCGATGGCCGGAACCTTGAGCCGGGCCATCCGCTGGATGCTCTGGGCGATCACCCAGGCTTGGCCGCGCTCCTCGGCGCTGATCCCCGGATAGGCCCCCGGCGTGTCGATAAGGGCGATAAAGGGGTGGCCGAAGCGATCCGCCAGGTCCATCATGCGCATAGCCTTGCGGTAACCCTCGGGGTGCGGCATCCCGAAGTTACGCAGGAGGTTTTCCTTGGTGTCGCGGCCTTTTTGCTGCCCCACCAGCACCACCGGCTGGTCGTCGAGGTAAGCCAGCCCGCCCACGATGGCCGGGTCGTCGCCCAGGGCCCGGTCGCCGTGGAGTTCCACGAACCCCTCGAAGACCTGGCCGATCACGTCCAGGCTGGTGGGCCGCCCCGGAGCCCGGGCCAACTGCACCCGCTGCCAGCGGGAGAGGTTGCCGTAGGTCTCCTGCTCGAGCCGGTGCAACCGCTCGCGCAACACCGACAACTCGGTCTCGAGGTCCACCCCGCTCTGTTTGGCGGCATTCTCGAGTTCGGCGATCTTGCCCTGAAGCTCGAGGATCGGCTTCTCGAACTCAAGCGGCACAGACACCACCCCACCGCTGACGCTGGAAGCCTCTCGCTCCGCTCGGCGAAAGTACTTCTCCGATGCGTCGAGCGTCTAGAGATTGCATCTCGCATCTCGCATCTCGCATCTCGCCAAAAATCTTTGGCGCTGAGCAGGCGATATGCGGTCCGCCCGGAACGGCGTAGGACCTGCAGCGTATGATGTATGACATCTCGCTAACCCCTCGGATACAAGTGTTTGAGCACCGCCGCCACCCGCTCCTTGAGCGCTCGGCGGTCTACTACGTCGTCCACCATGCCGTGTTTGAGGTGGAACTCAGAGCGCTGGAACCCTTCGGGCAAGTCCTGACGGATCGTCTGCTTGATGACCCGGGGCCCGGCGAAGCCGATCAGGGCTCCGGGCTCGGCGAAGATCACGTCGGCGATGGCCGCGAAGCTGGCGGTCACCCCGCCGGTGGTGGGGTCGGTCATGATCGAGATATAAGGCAGGCGCTTGGCCCACAGCCGGTCCAGGGCCAGGGTGGTTTTGGCCATCTGCATCAGCGAGAGAGCGGCTTCTTGCATGCGGGCCCCGCCCGAGGTCGAGAAGATCACCAACGCCCGGTTCTCCTGCGCGGCCAGCTCGGTGTTGCGGGCGATCTCCTCGCCCACCACGCTCCCCATCGAGCCCCCGGCAAAGGCTCCGTCCATCGAGAGCAACATGCTGGGAACCCCCCCAATGCTGCAGCGCCCACCCAGGATAGCGTCGGGCCGCCCGGTCTCCCGCTGGTAGCGCTCGAGCCGTTTGGGGTAGGGCTCGGTGTCCACGAAGTTCAGCGGGTCGGCGGGGCGCACCTGTCCGGTGGTCGGCTGAAAGGTTCCTTCGTCGGCCAAGAGAGCGATGCGTTTCTCCACCGAGATCCGCATGTGGTGGCCGCACTTGGGGCAGACGTGCCAGTTGGTCTCGAGGTCTTTCTTGTAGATCGTGGCGTCGCAGTTCGGACACTTGACCCACAACTCGGGGACGTCCCTCGCCTCCCCCTGGGCGCGGCGACGGCGGAACAGACGTTCTAAAGCCATAGGCTCCTCACATCAACCCATCAAGCGGATGAAGGTTATTGTACTCGAGTCGGCCTCACGCCGACCGGAGACCCAAAGTATAACACCGCCCTATTCTTACACCCAGAACGGGCTAGCCCCAACGGATTTTGCTTGGACGGGGTGTAAATTCCCCGGCTTCTCTTGCGGGATAAACCAGACCCTTACCCTATTGGGCGGTCGGACGCTGGCGGTGCTGACCCTGCCGCCCGAAGCGATTCGGCCTGTCAGCAATGATGAGATTGCCCACGTGCGCCAAGTGGCCTAGCGGCTGACCATCGCCCCGTTCACGTAGGGCATGGGGTCCACCGCCACCCCATAGCGGAACACCGAGTAGTGCAGGTGCGGCCCCGTGGAGCGCCCGGTCGAGCCAACCTGCCCGATAAAATCCCCCAGCCCGACTTGCTGGCCCTTGCTGACCGCCACCCCCGAGAGGTGGCCGTAGAGGGTCAGGTAGCCGTTGCCGTGGTCGAGCAGGATCATCAGGCCGAAGATGTTGTTCCAGCCGACCTCCTCCACCGTGCCCGGCGCGGTGGCGAACACCGCCGTGCCGGTAGGAGCGGGGAAGTCCAGGCCGTTATGGAACTCGGAGTTATAGCCGCCAAAGGGGTTGGTACGGTAGCCGAAGGTCGAGGAGATATAGGTGTTGACCCGCAGGGGGACTCCCTGGGGGATCATGCGGGTGAGCTGGGGTGCGGGGCGAATGATGCGGCGGCGGGGCCGGGGGTCGTCGCGCAGGGGGGAGTCCAGACCCTGCTCGAGCGGCTCGATCTCGGCGGCGAAGTTGCCCATCATGGCCCGCAGGTCGAGGAGTTGGTCGCCCAGATCTAAGGGTTCCCCGGCTCCTTTGGGGGCATCGGGTTTGGCAATGTCGGGCTTGGGGGGGGTCGAAGCCGGTTCGGGCACCAGCTTGACCGCCGGGAGCCCGGCCTTTTTGCGTAGACGATTGATCTCGAACTCGAGCCCCTTGAGGTTCTGCCGCATCTGCTCGGCTTCTACCGAGTAGG
>DASTSL010000097.1:0-30449 GCA_035760705.1 Meiothermus sp.
TCCCACACCTCCCGCAACGTTCCCCTCAGTTTATGGGCTCGTCGGATTAGGCAGCCGGGAGGGCCCCTGATCGCTGGCCCTCCCCAGCCCAGGACGCTATTTCCGCAGGGGATCTGGCGAAAAAACAGTGGCCCCCAGGGCCACCCTGAGGAGGGCCAGCCCTGGGGTCAATCCCATGCGGCTCAGATCGGGGGATGTAAGTTGCGCCTGGGTGAGTGGGTCAGGTGAGAGGAGAGGGGAATGGCTGGATTAGCCCAGCGGCGCAATTCCCCCATCGCTCATGGCCTCCCTATCCGACATCTCCACTCTTCAGACGCTTATCCGCCTCCTTTCGTATCCCGCTGAGCTACGCGATGGTCACCGGGATCCTACGGGCACGGGTCTGGACGGGTTTGGGCATGTAGAGGTAAAGGATGCCGTTCTTGACTTCGGCCTTGATGGTTTCCGGCTCGACTTCGACCGGCAGGGTGAAGGTGCGGACGAAAGCGCCGTAGGGGATCTCCTGGAAGTAAGTACGCAGGATCTCCTCTTCCACGAAGGGTTTGAGTTCGCCCTTGACGGTGAGGGTGAAGCCCTCGAGGTTGATCTCGAGGCTTTCATTCACCAGCGCCGGGACTTCCATCAGCAGGACGACTGCTTCTTTGGTCTCGAACAGGTTCGCGGGGACGACGTAGCTGGGGGTAAAGGTGGCGGGGAGTAATTCGCCCAGAGCCTTCTCGAAGAGCCGTTCCACTTCCCGGAATGGGGTGATGACCGCCGGATTGATTTCTCGCCGGATCAACATAACCATTCACCTCCTCTTTCCTGTGCTCCGCACGTGTGCGCCGGGCACATTTCAGGCGAGGCGGTCAGCCTTTTGGCCGTCTCGCCTCAGAAATTACCCGTCCTTTGGCTCCTGTCAAGTTACACATGTCCTTTTCGGGGCGCGGGCGGGCGGGAGTATACTCAGGGCCGAATCAGGAGGCTAAAAATGCAGTTTCAGTCGTACATCCTGGGCAGCAACCACTTCGAATTGGACCCGGACCTGGGGCCGATCTTGAATCACTTTTGGAAGGGAGCCGAGGCGCACCTCGAGGAGCTGCGGCGCTTCGGGGCCCTAGCAGGCGGGGCAGCTTACCGTCTCGCCGACCATGTGGACCGCGAAGCCCGCCCGGTGCTGGTCATGCACGACCTGGATGGGAACCGCATCGACCGGGTGCGGCTCTCCCCGGCCCAGGAATCGCTCTTAGGCGAGCTGGCCGCCGTAAACGCCCCGCCCTACCTGGGGGGGAGCTGGCACCACCACTTCGCCCAGGGCTATCTGCTGGCCGACCCTGGCCTGTACTGCATCCTGATCATCACCAACTGCGTGATTTACGCGATCCACAAGTACGCCCCGCAGTTCTCGGCCTGGAAGGAGAGCCTGCTCTTTGGGAAGGCCTGGGGCGCCACCTGGATGACCGAGGTGCAGGGGGGCAGCGATCTGGGGGCGAACCTGACCCGGGCCCGTATGGACGGCGAGGTGTGGCGTCTGGACGGGGACAAGTACTTCTCCAGCGGGGCCGGGCTCACCGATTACGCGGTGGTCTCGGCGCGGCCTGAGGGGGCTTTGGCGGGGCCCAAGGGCCTGGCCCTCTTTTTGGTTCCCCGGCTGGATCGGGCGGGCCACCTCAACTACCGGGTGCGACGGCTGAAGGAGAAGCTGGCAACGAGGGCGGTTCCCTCCGGCGAGGTGGAATTGGCGAACACCGAGGCCCATTTGGTCGGGAAAGCCGAGGAGGGGATCTACTACACGCTCGAGGTCCTCACCCTCTCGCGCCTGGCCAACGCAGCCGGGGCCATGGGGTTGGCCCGCAAGGCCCAGCTCGAGGCCCTCTCCCGCACCCACCGGCGCACTGCCTTTGGCAAGACCCTGAACGAGCACCCGCTGATCCGCCGCGACCTCACCGACCTGGCGGTGCGCCTCGCCGGGGGGCTGGCCCTCACCTTCCGCGCGGTGCAGGCTTGGGAGGGAGCTTGGTCGGAGCGCCCGCCCTACTCGCCCAACTACCACTACGCCCGCTTCCTCACCCACCTGGCCAAGGCCCGCACCGCCGAGCACGGCACGAGTTGCACCCAGCTCGCCATGGAACTCTTCGGCGGGGTCGGCTTCGTCGAGGACTTCGCCATCGCCCGGCTGGCCCGCGAAGCCCTCATCACCCCGATCTGGGAAGGCCCGGCCAACGTGCAGGCCCTCGACACCCTCGAGGTGATGTTCCGCAAGGGGGCGCTCGAGCCCTTTTTGGGCGAGTTCGTACCCGGGCTCGAGCGGGTCGGAACCCAATCCAGCCGGGCGGCCTTGGATGCGCTCGAGCAAACCCTGGCCCGGCTGCGCCAGGCCGGGCCGGAAGAAGCCCAGTGGCTGGCCAAAGAGTCCCTCAGAACCCTCTCGGACGTGGCGATCACCGCTCTCCTCTACGACCTGGCCGGAACCTCGGGCGAGCGCTACGCCAAGTTGGCCGAGTTGTACGTGAGCCGCTTCTTGAAAGGGGAAGAATACCCCTCCTGGGCATTGTCGGCGCCTGAGGTGTGGAGGGGACACCTGTCTGCAACCTGAAGGCTAGACTCAGCTTAAAGCCTCGCCTGGATCGGTTTTAGCGGCGGGGCTCGAGGAGGTAGCCATGCGGGGGCTCAAAGGCAGGGTGGCGCTGGTCACGGGGGGAGCCCGGGGCATCGGGGCCGCGGCGGCGCTGCGGCTCGCCGCCGAAGGGGCCAAGGTTGTCGTCACCGACGTGCTCGACGACGAGGGCGAACGGCTCGCTCAACAGATCCGAGGGCTCGAGGGCCAGGCGATTTTCGTCCACCAAGACGCCGGGAGCGAGGCCGACTGGCAGCATGCCATCGGGCGGGCGGTGGAAGCATTTGCTGGCCTGCACGTGCTCGTGAACAACGCCGGGGTCGGCACCTTTGCCGACGTCGAACAGGAAAACCTGGAGGGTTACGAAAAGGTCATCCGGATCAACCAGACCGGGGTCTGGCTGGGCATGAAGTACGCCGTGCCCGAGATGCGTAAGGCCGGGGGCGGCAGCATCGTCAACATCTCCTCGATCTTCGGCGCGGTGGGCGGCTTCGGCGCCTCGGTGGCCTACCACGCGGCTAAGGGCGCGGTGCGCCTGATGACCAAGAACGCAGCGCTCCGCTACGCTAAGGAAGGTATCCGGGTGAACTCGGTCCACCCCGGCTTTATTGACACCCCCATGATCGCCCCGGTGAAGGACACCTCCGACCCGGCGATGGTCCAGACCATGCAGGCCATTTTAGGTATGACGCCGATGGGTCGTCTGGGTAAGCCCGAGGAGATCGCGGCGATGATCGCCTTCCTGGCCTCGGACGAGGCGTCTTATTGCACCGGGGCCGAGTTCTACGTGGATGGCGGCTGGACCGCGATGTGAGGGGCGGGTTGGAGCAGTTGGCGTTTTAGCGTGAGCACCCAAAGCAGAACCCCTCCCGCTGGGGGAGGGGCCGTCGAGAGAACTTCCTAGCGGGCTCGAGCCAGTTTTTGCCGCTGGGCTTGGCGGGTCTTCCAGGCCACCACCAAGGCCGACACCACGTAGATTGAGGAGTAGGTTCCCACCAAGATCCCCACCGTGATGGCCAGCGAGAAGTCACGCAGCACCGAGCCGCCCAGGAACAGCAAGGCGATCACCGGGAGCAGGGTGGTGAGGGTGGTCATGACGGTGCGCGAGAGGGTTTGGTTGATGGCCAGGTCGAATATCTCCACATAGCTCTTGCCCCGGTTCTGCGGGTCCTTCAGGTTTTCGCGGATCCGGTCGGAGATGATGATCGAGTCGTTGAGCGAATAACCGATGATGGTGAGCAAGGCCGCCACCGTGGGGATGGTGAACTCGAGCCCGAACAGGCTATACATCCCGGCCACGATGGCGACGTCGTGGGCCACCGCGATGATGCTCCCCAACCCGAACATCCAGTCGAAGCGGAAGGCCACGTAGACCATGATCAGCGCCAGCCCGATCAGCACCGCGTAGATGGTGTTGCGCCGCAACTCCGAGCCCACCGAGGGGCCCACGGTCTCGGATTGCAAGACCTGGGCGGAGAGCCGCTCTTGGAAGAGGCGCTCGAGCCGGATGCGGTTTTCCTCGGTGAGCTGTCGCACTCGCACGGTGTACTCGCGGCCTTGCTGGGTGGCCACGGTGGTGATGATAGCCTCGTTCCCGGCAGCCCCGGGGACGTTGGCCTGGCTTAGGAAGCTGCGGATATTCTCGGTGCTGATGGTGTCCCCGGTCCGCACGGTAAAGGCCGTACCCCCGGTGAAGTCGATACCGAAGTTGAACCCTTTGACCAGGGCGATCCCCCCACCAATCAGCGCGGTGATCAGGCTAAAGATGGTGACGTAACGGGCCCACTTCATGAACTTGAAGCGCGAGCCCCACACCCAGTAGAGCGGCTTGACCTCGCGGCGCTCGGCGATGCGGTCCAAGAACCAGTGGCTGAACACCAGGTTGGAGAACACCGAGGCCACCACGCCCACCGCCAGCATCACCGCGAAGCCCTTGACCGGGCCGGTGGAGTACTGGTACAAGGCCGCCGCCGCCAAGAGGTGGCAGGCGTTCACATCCAGGATGGTGATGATCGAGTGCTGGAAGCCGCCCGGGATGGCCTGGCGGAACCGCTTGCCGTGCTTGATCTCCTCCTTGATCCGCTCGAAGGAGAGCACGTTGCCGTCCACCGCGGCGCCCAGGGTCAGGATCAGACCGGCGATGCCCGGCAGGGTCAGCGTGGCGTTCAGTCCGGAGATGATCCCCAGGATCAGCACGCTGGTGTAGATCAGGCCCAAGGCCGCTACCAGCCCTAGCCAGAAGCCGTAGTAGACGAAGATCAGCACGAAGATCAGCACCGTCCCGACCACCCCGGCGTAGATGCCCGAGCGTATGGCGTCTTGGCCCAGTGTGGGGCCGATGGCGCGAGTCTCGGCTTCGCGCAGGCTGATCGGCAGCGAGCCGGAGCGCAGCACCAAGGCGATCTCGGAGGCCTCCTCGAGCCCCGAGAGCCCCTCGATCACGGCCTGGCCGCCGCTGATGGCGCTACGGATGTTGGGCGCGGTAAAAACCTTGCCGTCGAGCACCACCGCCAGTCGGCGGTTGATGTTTTGCCGGGTGATCTCCTCGAACTTCTTGGCCCCCTCGCCGGTAAAAGTCAGCGAGACCTGCGGGCGGCCAAACTGGTCGAAGGTGGCCTGGGCGTTGGAAAGGTCCTTACCGGTGAGGAGCACCGGCCCTAAGTCGCTCTGCTTGAAGAGTTGCTGCTCGAGCGGCTTGGTGTCCAGGTTGGGGTTGGCTCGCTTCTGCTGGTTGATGTCCGCGACGGTGAGCCCCTGGGCGTTCTCGTTGAGGATGCGGAACTCGAGCACCGCGGTTTGGCCGATGAGCCGGATGGCCCGGTCCTCGTCGGTCTTAGAAAGCCCCGGCAGCTCCACCACGATGCGGTTGTTGCCCTGGATCTGCACCAAGGGCTCGGCCACGCCGAGGGCGTTGACCCGGTTCTCGATCACGGTGCGGGCTACGTCCAGGTCTTCGCGGGCGAACGAGGTGGTGGTGGGCTCGAGGACGATTCGCAAGCCACCCTGCAAGTCCAGTCCCAGCTTGATTTTGGGCTCACCCGGAGCCCAGGGCTTCCACAGCACCAGCAAGGAGCCCAAGAACAGCAAGAGTAGGAAAATCCCGACTACCCATTTACGCGACACGTTTACCTCCAAAAGCGAGAAGCCGATAGCCGATAGCTGATAGCGAAAGGGTCAAAAGCTATCAGCGATGAGCTATGAGCGATTAGCCTCCTTCTAACTGCAAGCGGCGGTACTGCAAGTAAAGCCTCGAGGTGACAAAAAACTGACCCAGCAGAGCCAGGCCGAGGGCCAACACAAAACTGCTCACCCGCCGCGCGTTCTCGGTCAGGGCGGGAATCGCCCCCGCTGATTGTAGGCCGGTGAGCTTGCCGGTGGCCTCGCCGATCTGGGGTAGCGGGGTGACCGACCAGGCCCCCATCTTCTCTTTAGGGGTCGGGCCAGGATGACCGAGCGCGGGCCCTGGCCCCAGGGTCAGGACCACCAGGGCTAGGGCGGTGAGCAGGCGCTCGAGGCTAAACATGATCCCAAACTAGAGTACAACCCGGGCTTGATAAACACCTATTTCTTCATCCATCCCAAAACAGTACATCTAACCCCTTGGTGTCATCTTGAGCGAAGCGAAACATCCCCGATTGCGCATCCACACCTGGTGGCTTGGGCAGAAAAGACGGTCTCTTGCGCCCCCATACCTTGATGGTGTTGGTGCGCATTCGGGGATGCTGAACGACAACCATCCCTTTTTCGGACCTCTAGTTCTGCACCACCTCGACCTGCTGGCTGGCCTCGAAGACGTCGCCTTCTTCGAAGTCGGTGAAGCCGTCGAGCTGGATGCCGCACTCGAAGCCCTGGGCCACCTCGCGCACGTCGTCCTTGAGGCGTTTGAGGCTTTCGATCTTGCCCTTCCAGATCTCCTTGCCCTTGCGCAGCACCCGGATATCGGCATTGCGGGGAATCTTGCCCGAGGTGACCATGCAACCTGCGATGATGCCCCGGCTGAGCTTGAAAACCGCCCGCACCTCGGCGGTCCCCAGCACTTCTTCTTTGAAGACCGGCTCTTTTTGGCCGCGCACCATCTTGCGCACCTCGTCGATGAGTTCGTAGATGATGCGGAAGCTCTGCACCGGCACGCCCTTTTGCTCGGCCATTTTCTTTACCGAGCCCGCTGGGTTGACCCCGAAGGAGAGGATGGCGGCGTTGGCGGTAGTCGCCAGGAGCACGTCCGATTCCGCCGGGGCGCCCACCGCGGCGAACATCACGTTGATCTTGACCTCGTCGGTGGATTCTTTGGCCAGAATTTGCTGGATGGCCTCCAAGGAACCCTGGGTGTCGGTGCGCAAGATGATGTTTATCTCCTTCTGCTCGGCCTCCTTCATCGTTCGCAGCAGGTCGGCCATGTTGCGGGCCCGCCCACCGGTTTCGGCCTCGGCTTCGCGGTCTTTGCGCTCGAGGATGCGTTCCTCGGCGATTTCCTTGGCCGCTACCTGGTCAGGAACCCAGTTCACCACCTCCCCGGCGTGGGGTAGCTCGCTAAAACCCAGCACCTGTACGGCGCTCCCGGGAGGGGCCTCCTTGCGCTGGTTGTCGTCGGAGTCGCGCATGGCCCGGATCTTGCCCCAGACCTCGCCCGCCACCAGGTAATCCCCCACCCGGAAGGTTCCCTCCTGCACCAGCATACTGGCCAGCACCCCGGCCTGTTTGTCCACCCGGGCCTCGATGATCACGCCCTTGGGCTCGGCCTCGGGGTCGGCGCGGAGGTCCTCGAGTTCCGAGACCAGCAGGATCATGTCCAAGAGATCCGAGACCCCCTCCCCGGTCTTGGCGCTGATCGGCACCACGATGGCGTCGCCGCCGTAGGCCTCCGGCACGAACTGCTCGCGCATCAGGTCTTGGTAGACCTTGTCCAGGTTGGCTTGGGGCAGGTCCATCTTGTTGGCCGCGAAGATGATCTTGGCCCCGGCGGCCCGGGCGTGGGCGATGGCCTCCTTGGTCTGCGGCATGATGCCGTCGTCGGCGGCGATCACGATGACCGCGATGTCGGCCACCCGGGCCCCCCGTTGGCGGATGCTGGTGAAAGCCTCGTGACCCGGGGTGTCGATAAAGACCACCGTGCCGCTATCGGCTCCACCGCGTGAAGCCGTCTTGACCTCGAAGGCCCCCACGTGCTGGGTGATCCCGCCCGCCTCCTTCTCAGCGATGCGGCTCTTGCGCAGGTAATCGAGCAAGCTGGTCTTGCCGTGGTCCACGTGGCCCATGATGACCACCACCGGGGCCCGGTGGGGCAGGGCCTTGCGGGCTTCCTCGGCCCGCTTCGCCTCTTCCTCGCGCCGCCGCTGTTCCTCGAGCCCGCGTTGCTCGGCGATGATCTCCTTGACTGCCTGGGCGGTCTCGTCCTCGAGCGTGCTGGCGTGGGACTTGTAGCTCACCCCCATCTCGTCGAGGATCTCGAGGAGTTCCGCGTTTTCCATGCCCAGCTCTTTGGCGAGCTGATAAATACGAACTTTCGCCATCCAAACCTCCTAAAAACCCCGGGCGCTCTGCACAAAGCGCTTCACGCCGTTGACTTGGCTGTAGTCTATCCGCCCCGGGCTTCCCGCGCGGTGAGGTCGCTCGGGTTTGCCCTGATTTCTTGCGATCCGAGCAACGTCTGGAGCGCCTGGGAGAGTACCTCGGCTCCCGCCCCGGCGAAGCGGCGGAGCTTTTTCTCGGCCCAGCACTCGGGTTTGTCCGGGCAGACATAGGCCCCCCGGCCCGGCCTCCTGCCGCTCGGGTCGATCACCGGCCCCTGCTCGGTGAGCACGATCCGCAACAGCTCGAGCTTGGGCCTGCGGGTCCGGCAGGCCACGCACATGCGCTGGGGGACATGCTTTACCGGCATGAACGCCTCCTGCTTAATGCCATACGCCTTGCGTCATACGCCAAACCCAACCAAAACCGGGCGTAGGACGTAGAGCGTAGGACGTTCGACATCACTTCTCCTCGTCTTTTCCCTCGTCGGCGAATAGGCTCTCGAACCGGCTCTTGGCGTCTTGGCTGACCGGGGTGCGGTCGTCCTTGCTGGCGGCCCTGGCCAGCGCCATGTCGAGGTCGGTGATCTCCTCGGCCTCCTCGAAGTCGATCTCGTAGCCGGTGAGCTTGCTGGCCAGCCGCACGTTCTGCCCGGCCTTACCGATGGCGAGCGAGTGCTGGTCCTTGGAAACCACCACCGTGGCCCGCTTGGTCTCCAGATCGGTCTCGATGTTGCCGACCTGGGCGGGGGAGAGGGCGTTGCGAATAAACTCGCGGGGGTTGGCCGACCATTGGATGATGTCCACCCGCTCGCGGCCCAGTTCCGCCGAGACCGCCTGGATGCGCTGGCCCTTGTGCCCGATGCAGGCCCCGATGGGGTCGACGTTGGGGTTGTGGCTCATCACCGCGACCTTGCTGCGGCTGCCGGGTTCGCGGGCCACGGCCTTGACCTCCACGATCCCCTCGTTGATCTCGGGGACTTCCTGGCGCAAGAGGTATTTGAGGAGTTCCTCGTTGGCCCGGCTCACGATCAGGCTGGGACCCTTAGCCGAGCGCTGCACCTGTTTGAGGTAGACCTTGACCCGCTGGCCGGGGTGGTAGCGCTCGGAGGGAATCTGCTCCTTGGGCGGCATTAGCGCCTCGCCGCGGCCTAGATCTACGTAGACATTGCCGCGGTTGTCCACCCGGGTGACCTGCCCGGTGATGACCTCGCCCTCTTTGTCCTTGTACTCGGTGTGCACCCGGTTGCGCTCGGCCTCCTTGAGCCGCTGGGTGAGCACCTGTTTGGCGATTTGCACGGCGATGCGGGAGAACTCCTCGGGGTCTACTGGGAACTCCATCTCCTCGCCGAGCTGCACCTCGGGGTCGTAGGTGAGGGCATCGGCCAGCGAGATCTGTTTATCGGGGTCTTCGACCTTCTCCACCACGGTCTTAATCTCCAAGACCTCGAGCCCCCCACCCTGGGGGTCCAGGTGGACCTCGACCACCGGCCCCAGCCCCTCCTCCACGTCCTTGGGCTTGTACCCTTTCTGCCGCAGATAGGCGAGCCGCAACGACTCCTCGAACGCGGTGATCAGTTCGTCAGCCGTCACCCCCCGCTCGAGGGCGACCTGCTGCAAAGCTTCTACGAAATCCTTATTCACGGTTCCTCCTTTGTCTTAGGTCCTACATAGGCCCTACATCGAACGTCAAAAGCGATGAGCAATAAGCGCTGAGCTATCGATCTCCTGCGACGTATAGCGTTCGACGTACGACATCTCACCTTGGGGTCTTTGGCCACTCGGCCAGGTTGGCCTTGAACTCGCCGATCTTGAGGGTGCGGGGCTCCTTGCCCACCAGAAAGGTCACGCTGTCCTCGTCCGCCGTCTCGATTCGCCCGGTGAAGTTGCCCTCCGGGCTGCGCACCTTGGCCTTGAGCCCGGCGAAGCGCTCGAAGTGGCGCCGGGTGAGAAGAGGCCGGTCCGGACCGGGGGACTCCACCTCGAGCCGATAGGCACTCTCGATCAGGTCGAGCCGGTCGAGTTCGCTTCCCAGCACCCGGCTGGCCCGCTCGAGTTCCTCCACCGAGATCGGCACCTCGTCCTTGCGCTCGAGACGCACGGTGAGGACCCGGTTATTCCCCGAGCCCTTGAGGTTCGCCTCCAACACGTCGTAGCCCATTGGCCCCAGCAAATCTTGGGCTACTTCCATCAGGTCCACTTGCCTTCACCCGCCTTCCGCATCTCCCCGCATGAACAGAGGGTGGGTTTGCACCCACCCCCCAATGTAGGAGAGATTGACCTTTGGTAGTTTACTACTCGCCGCCGGTCAACTCAAGGTGAGCGGCGTTACTAGAAGGCTGAACGCCATACGCCAAAAGATAAAGGTAGCGGGTGTTTAGCGCTTTGCGTATTGCGTCTCGCGCCTTGCGTTCCTGTACGCCCCCGGAGTCACCCCCACGATCCGCTTGAAGGCCTTGGTGAAGTGGGCCTGATCGGTAAAACCCACCTCGAGCGCGATCTGGGCCAGGCTCTCGGGGCCACGCAGCCGGACTTTGGCCTCCTCGATGCGGAGTTGAAGCTGGTAGAGGTGCGGCGGCAGGCCGGTGTGCTGGCGGAAAGCCCGCACCAGATGAAACCGGGAAAGGCCGCTCACCCGCGAGAGTTCCTCCAGTGTCACCGGCTGGCTTACCTCCCGGCGGAGGTAATTCACCGCCTGGATCACCGCCGCTTTGGGCAGGGAGCGTTGCGGGGGGTTCAACCCCCGACCATACCGCCCAAGCAACAAGCCCATCGCCTCGCTCAGCAGGGTTTCCCCGGCCAGAGGGTTATTGCCGCTCATGGAAACCCGGTGGGCCTGCTCGAGCTTTCCCGCCACCTCGAGATCGTCCAACACCGCGTCGCTGATCCGGGGTAGCTCCTCGCCCAGCCCTATAGACTCCGCGACCTCGCGCACCCAGCCCACGCTCGGATAAAACATCCGGTATTCCCAGCCTTCTCGTTGAACCGCGTAGCCGGTGTGGACCTGGCCGGGGTGGATCACCACCACGCTCCCCGCCGGGGCGTACCGAATGGAGCCCTCGAGCCGAAAAGCCTCGACCCCCCGCGTCACCATCCCCACCACAAAGAAGTCGTGACTGTGCCGGGCAAACTCGTGGGTGACGTAGTGGGCGTGGAGCGCGTCGGCGAAGCCGAGTTGCTTGTAGTGGGCGAACTCGAGCATCCACCCAGCTTAGGGCAAGTGGGCGGATCGCTTTATGAACGCGTTTACTTTGCCCGCTTTGCCCACTTTGCCGGGCCGGGTGATGGCTCCTGATAAGGTTTGGCCCGGATAAGGCCCACCAAGCGCTGACAGTTGGGGCAGAAATGGGTTCCCCGCCCCCCCACCACGATCCGGACGATCTTTCCCGTGCAGCCGGGCCGTTTGCAGCGCTGCCCGGCCCGGTCGTAGGCGTTGTGCTCGAACTGGAAATAGCCGCTCTCGCCGGTGGGTTGCTGGTAGGAGTTGTCGGATAGGGTAGAGCCTCCCGCCTCCACGGCCCGGCTCATCACGTCCCGGATGGCCTTATAGAGCCGCTTGACCTCGGTGGGTTTGAGCGTGTTGGCCGGGCGCTCGGGGTGGATGCGGCTCAGCCACAAGGACTCGTCGGCGTAGATGTTCCCGACCCCGGCCACTGCTTCTTGCCCCAACAGGACTTCCTTGATCCGGCGGCTGGTTTTGGCCAGGACCAGCCCGAACTGGGGCGGCGTGAACGCTTCGGAGAGCGGTTCCGGCCCCATCCGGCCCAGCAGGTTAATCCCCCGGTAGTTCCCGGCCTCCACCACCCACCACTTCCCGAAGCGGCGGGGGTCGGTGTAGTACAGGGTCCGTCCGGGAAGCTCGACGGTGAGCCGGGTGTGGGCATGCGACTCAAAGCGAAAACCGCCGGTCATGCCCAGGTGAATGACCGCCTCGAGCCCGCCCTCTAACTGCAAGAGGATGTACTTGCCGCGCCGCGCGGTGCCGAGGACCCTGCGCCCGTGGGCCAGTTCAGTGTGGCGGTAGCGGGCCGGATCGGAGTGGCTGAGCTTTTGGATGGTCTGACCCAACAGGTAGGGCTCGAGGATGCGCCGGGTCGTCTCGACTTCGGGAAGTTCGGGCACGGTGTTTAGCTTACATCAAGAGGGGCGGGGTTTTGTGTATGGCGGAATAAACGCGGAATAAACGGAGGAGAGGGGCGCTAGAAGAGGAGAAAAACCTAAGCCAACGGTGATCTGCTGCTTTCCCGCTTTACCTCAGGCTCTTCAGCCGCTCCCGGGCAATGTTCTGCTCGAAGCGATCCGCCGCGTCTTTGGGGGGCATCGCCAGGGCTTTTTCCAGGTGGCGGCGGGCCTCGGAGATCTTTCCTTGCTGCTGCAAGGCCAGGGCATACCAGACCCGTACCACCACCGAGTCCTCGAGCTTGAGCGATTCTTCGAACAAGGGGCTGACCTGGTTGGCGTCGGCGCCGTACAGCCAGCCCATCCCGTTTTGCGTGAGGGCTCCGTGCCAGACCGCCAGGGCGGCCTTGGCCTCGGCGTAGTCGGGTTTGATCTTCAAGGCTTCTTCCAGGTGTTCGCGCATCGAGGTGACCATTGCCGCTGCCTCGAGCAGACCCCGCCGGGAGAGGAGACCTCCCTGGGCTCGGGCCAGTTCGAAATGGGCCTCTGCCGAGCGGGGGTTGAGCTTGAGGGCTTGGGTGGCGGCCTGCTCGGCGCGGGTGAACCAGAGGGTAATCTCGTCGCCTTGGGCCAGGTAGCTGGCGTACAAATTGGCGGCCCGGGCCGCCCAGACCAGCCCCTCCGAACCCAGGCCTTGCGCCTCGCGGTAGGCTTCGCCGTAGCGTCCGCTCACGATCAGCTCTCTAGGGCCAGCCAGGGCCATCCCCAGCCCGAAAAGCAAGACGAAACCCAGACGAAGCCAAGGGTGCATGAGCCCATACTACGAAAGCCCACCCTGCCCACAGCGGGCGAGCTCACCGATTTACGATTTGATTAAGGTCCGGCCAGCCCTTGGGTCGGTTGCTTGGGGATTAGCGGGCAATCCGTTCAATCGGGAGCGCTTCCAAAGCCCGCTGAGTTTCGCGCAGAAAGTAAGAGGCCAGCACCTCGAGCGGGAGATCCTCCAGGGCAAAAGCCTGCCGAATGGCCCGGTGGCGTTCGGGGCAGAGTACCTTGATGCGCGGGGCCAGTTCCTCCCAGGTCCGCTGGAGCAGGTCCCGGGTCAGGGGGGAAGCCGCCACAACGCGCTCGAGGGAGTGAAGGTCCATCCGGTGAACGTAAGCAGGGCGGACAGCGGCTTTTGGCATGGCTCCAGCCTAGCACCTATAACCGCCGACATCGTAGCCTAGACTATTCACTGACCAACCGGTCGGTGAAATTTCCAAATGCGTGCTGGGCTAATAAGTAAAGCGATTTAAACGTTTTTCGGTTATAACTGAAGGAGATTACTCGATCTCGAAACTTGAGCTTTTTCCAGGGTTGCCGAGGATGATCGGTAGCTCGGTCTCGAGGCTTCGCCATTCCAGGTCGAAGTCCTGCCGCATGGCCTGGGGATCGGCGGTATTACCCACCTTGAGCATTCGGTATTGATCCATCGTGAGCGGAAAGCCCGGGATACGCGAAAGCCAGGGGACTGCGAGGTCCATCAGAAAGATCGGGATCGGTAAAAGCGGTTTGCGCGAGCCTAACCTGTCGCGCACCCGGAGGATCAGCTCGCGGAAGGTGTACTCCTGGGGGCCTACCAGTGGGTAGGTTTGGCCGATGGTCTGGGGTTTTTCCAACGCCTGGGCGAAGGCCTCCGCCACATCCCCGACCCAGACCGGGCGGAAGGGAAAACGCCCGTCCCCGATCTGGGGGATCACCGGCGCGGGCGGATACCACAGCCCGTTTTGGGTCCCCCCCCGGACCAGGCCCCGCAGCACCCCCCCGAAGAAATCATCCCCCTCGCCGAAGATCAGGCTGGGCCGGAAGATAGTCCAATCCAGCCCGGAGGCCCGCACCAACTCCTCGGCCTCGGCCTTGGCCTCGAAGTAGCGGCTCCCGGTGCCCCGGGCGGTCCCCAGGGCGGACATGTGCAAGTAACGCCGGATTCCGGCAGCCCGGGCGGCCTCGAGCGTGTTGCGGGTTCCCTCCACGATGGCTTGCCGGAAGGTCTGATCGCCGCGCTCACGGATGATGGCGACCAGATAAATCACCGCCTCGGCGTCCTTCATGGCCGGGGCCAGCCCCTCGCCCGTGGCCGCATTGCCGCGGATATAGCGGGCTCCGCCGACCGAACCGGTGGCCCGCCTCGACAAGACCTGAACTCGGTGACCCTGCTGCAACAGGCGGCGGGCCAGGTGGGTCCCCACGAAGCCCGTACCTCCGACGACCAAGACGTTCATGCACGCTCCTACAGCCGATTGACGCAGCCCGGATACCTCCGGGCCCAGCAAACGACCCGCCTACAGCGCCGCGGGCGGGTCAAGGAAACCCAGCAGGAGGCTCTTGACAAAACGTTTAAGCGTCCTCTGCAACGAGGAATCTCTGCCCCTATACGGCCTCGAGCATGGGGGTGTCGGCCTCCAGCTCGAGCGAGCGCCGATCCATCAGGTAGATCTTGCGGTAACCGGTGTCCAAAAGGCCTTCGTGGCGCAGGTCGGAGAGCAGCTTGGACACCGACTCGCGGGTGGAGGCGGTGGCGTCGGCGATCTCCTCGTGCGAGGCGGTGACGTAAACGCCGCGCTCATCCTGGCCGCGGGCGGCGGTCCCAGCCAGGTAGATCAGGTAGCGGCAGATCCGGCTGCGAAGCTCGCCCCATTGCAGGTGGGTTTCGTAGGCCTGCACCTGGGCCATCTGGGTGGCCAGGTTGCCCGCTACCGCCCGCAAGTCGTCGGCGGAAAGGCTGACCACGTCGATGCCCAGGGCGCTCGCGTCGGTAAGGGCTTCGGCGGTGTAGCGGTGATGGGCGTCGGAGAGGGCTTCTTCACCAAAGTAATCGCCCGGCAGGACATGTCTGAGGGTGAGTTGGCGACCATCGGGCAGGATCTCCACGATCCGTACCAGCCCCCGCTCCAGGTGGTAGAGGGCCTCGGCGCGGTCGCCCGCCCGGTAGATGACCTCCTTACGGCGAACCTTCTTCATAGAGCCTCCTCCCAGCTTTTGCTGCGAAAAACCGTCACCCAGCTAACGCTGCGAAAAACCGTCATCCCGTCGTGCGGCGAAGTGCGCATCTCCTCGCAGGTCGGGCGTTGGTCGAACAGAGCCGTGGGTTGAACGGGGAAAACGCTTGAGTAGCTTGTACGCAACTTTACCATACGCCCATCTCCTTGAGTAGCGTGGCCAGATTTTCCGCCAGTAGCCGGGGGTCGTTTCCCAGGTATCGCCCACCCAGCCGCTCGACCAGCTCCGGGTGGTACTCTGCGGCCCGACCTCCCACGATCACCAGCGGAGCCAGACCCTCCAAGGCCGCGTGGGGCAGCGAGTCCAGGCTCACCGGCTGCATGGCCGAGAGCACCACCACCCTGGCTCCCATCCGCTCAGCGAAGCCCTTGAGGTCTATGAGCGGGGTGTTGGGACCCAGGTAGTAGACCATGTACCCGGCCCGGCGCAAAAAGAGGGCGGTGATCAGGCTGCCGAGTTCGTGCTGCTCGCCGGGGAGGGTGGAGACGACCACCGAAGGCCCCAGCGAGCCGCCCATGAGGTGCAGGAGTTCTTGCAGCCGCCCGCGCAGGTAGGTGCTGGCCAGGTGCTCCTGCGCGGTGGTGACCCGTCCTAAGTGCCAGCCATCCCCGATCCGCCGCAGGGTGGGGGAGATTATATCCATCACCACCACCTCGAGCGGGTAGAGCCGGTGCGCCTCGGCCATGATGCGCTCCGCCGATTCGGTATCGGCTCGGACCAGAGCCTCCTCGAGTTCCGCCGAGAGCGCTTCAGGGGCGCGCGGACCCTCTTGGGTCAGGCTATCCAGGTAACGGCGTACCGCCTGGGAGGGGGCAATCCCCTCGCTAATCCAGGCCTTGATCTGCCGCAGTGCCGCCAAGTCAGCTTCGGAATAGAGGCGGTGGCCGCCGGGGGAGCGCTCGGGGTGGGGAAAGCCATAGCGCCGCTCCCACTGGCGCAGGAGGGCCGAGCTCAACCCGGTGCGCTCCTCGACCTCGGCAATGTTGTAGACCCCCAAGTCCCGTCTCATCGTTGACACTCTACTTGAAGTTCAGTCTAGCTTACTGTCTAAGTTTTGTCAATAAATCCCGGCAAATTTGCGGCATATCTTTACAAAACTGGTACAACGTGCTGAGATAGAGGGGATGGTCCTGCCCGATTCCCGCCTTCCGGCCCGCCTCACCCTGGCTGCCGCCAGCAACCTGCTTCCGCCGGTGGCCTGGGGGTATGAGCTATGGCGGACCCAAGCGCTCACCCTTTTGTCGGGCCGGAGGTTCCCGCTCGAGGAGGAGTTCGCCCGGCTGGTCGCGGCCCTCGAGCCGGTGCGGGGTAGGGTCTTCGCCGATCTGGGGACCGCCACCGGGCTCTACGCCCGGGCCCTGCTGCGGGCCGGGGCGGCCAGGGTCTACGCGGTGGACCTCTCCCCGGCGATGCTGCGGGTGGCGGCCTCGAGGGCTCGGGGTCTGCCCGGCTTTGAACCGGTCCTGGCCCGGGCTGAGCATCTGCCGCTCCCTGCTGCGAGCTGTGACGGAGTGGCGGTGGGTGGGAGCTGGAACGAGTTTTCCCAGCCCGAGCGGGTCGCCGCCGAGATGGCCCGCATCCTCAAGCCGGGAGGTCGCTTTTGGGTGATGCTCAGCCACGCGAGCGGGAGTCCTCTGCAAAGGCTGTTCGCGTACGGTGGATTGCGCTTCCCCAGCCGTGAGAAAGTCCAAAATATTCTGGAAAGGGTCGGGCTCGTGGGGAAGAGCTGGCGTGAGGGCGGGGTCGGCTTTGTGAGCGGAACTAAGGTCGAGCGAATTGTATAGGTTCAGGCTTGTCTACCAAGGAGGCCCCAGCATGGAACCGGATTGGAAAGCTGTAGCGGCGACCATCCGCCAACACTCCGCCACGTTCTACTACGGTAGCCTCCTGTTCCGGGGGGAAGCCCGCAAGGGGGTCTGGGCGGTCTACGCTGCTTGTCGCACCGGGGACGACGCGGTAGACGAGTCGTCTGACCCCGGGGGTGAACTCGAGCGCTGGTGGGAAGGGATCGAGCGGGCTTACCGGGCACAGCCCCAGAGCGAGTGGGAGAAGGGGTTGGCGTGGACCCTCGAGCGCTGGGCGGTCCCCCAGGTCGCCTTCGCCGACATGCGCCAGGGGTTTCTGGACGACCTCGAGCCCGTACGCCCCCACAGCCTCGACGAGCTTCTGCTCTACTGTTACCGGGTGGCCGGTACGGTGGGCCGGATGATCGCTCCCATCGCCGGGGTGCGCTCCACAGGAGGTGGGTTCCCGCCGGGAGTCCCCACGTTGGCGGAAGAGGCCGCCGTCAAGCTGGGCCAGGCCATGCAACTCACCAACTGCCTGCGCGACGTGGGCGAAGACCTGGCGATGGGCCGGGTTTATCTGCCCGCCGAACTCATGGACCGCTACGGGCTCAGCCTGGAAGACCTCTACGGCGGGTCCATCCAGCAGCCCTACATCGGCCTGATGCGCGAACTCGCGGCGGCGGCACGGAAGCTCTACCGCGAGGGGTTGGACGGGCTTCGTTATCTGCGCCAGGGCCGGGCCGCGATCGCCCTGGCCGCTTTGCAATACGAGGGCATCCTGGACAAGCTCGAGCGTTCGGGCTGGAACAACCTCTCGAGCCGGGCCTCGCTCAAGACCTACGAGCGGTTGTTGCTGCTCCCCCGGGCGATTTGGATTCGGGCGAATTCTGCTTGAAAGCAGGAGGGTGAACGCTGAAGGCTAAATCCACAACGCTAAATGCTAAACACGAAACGCTAGATGCTAGACGCTGCGACGGGGCTGGGTGTTTTGCGGTAGGCTTCTCGAGGAGAGAGGGTTCAAGCTTGTACGATCTCATCGTCATCGGAGCCGGACACAATGCCCTGGTGGCCGCCGCTTACGCGGCCAAGGCCGGGTATAAGGTGGGGGTGTTCGAGCGACGAAAGTTGCCCGGGGGCGCGGTTTCGACCACCGAAATGGTCCCCGGCTACCGTTTCGACTTGGGCGGCAGCGCCCACATCCTGATCCGGCTGACCCCCATCGTGGGCGAACTCGAGCTGTACAAGTACGGGCTCGAGTACCTCGAGCTGGACCCCCTCTTCCACGCCTCGGATGGCGAGCAGAGCTGGTTCGTCTGGCGTGACGTGGAGCGTACTGTCCACGAACTCGAGGGGCGATTCCCCGGGGAAGGCGAGGCCTACCGGCGCTTCATGGCCGACTGGCTGCCCTTCAGCACGGCGGTCAAGGAGGTGTTTTTGAGCTTGCCGAACCCCCTCGAGCTGGGGCGCAAGATGGTGTTGGGTTCCGGGCTCGGCAGGGACTGGCGGAGGCGCCTCCCGCAGATCCTCCGGCCCTACGGCGAGGTGGCTGCCGAGTATTTCCGCGAGGAGCGGGTCCGTGCCCCCCTGGTCTGGATGGCGGCCCAGTCCGGCCCGCCCCCCACCGACCCCCTCTCGGCCCCCTTTTTGCTCTGGCACCCGCTCTACCACGTGGGCGGGGTGGCCCGGCCCCGGGGCGGTTCGGGCGAGCTCTCCCAAGCCCTGGTGCGGATGATCGAGGCCCACGGTGGCGAGGTGCACCTCGCCACCCCGGTTGAACAGATCCTGATCGAAAACGGCAAAGCCGTCGGCATTCAAGCGGGCGGCGAGCGCATCTTGGGTAGAGCGGTGCTGGCCGGGAGCCATGTCCTCAAAACCGCGCAGATGCTCCCCGAGGCATTTGTCCCCGAGGGAGCGCGAAAAGTTCGGGTCGGCAACGGTTTCGGGGCGATCCTGCGGTTAGCGCTCGAGGAAAAGCTTCGTTACCGGACTCACCCGGGGGACGAGGCCAGAACCGGGCTGGGACTTTTGATCGGGAGCGAACTCGAGCTTTCCCGGGCTTATGGCGAGTACCTGGCCGGTGAACCCGCCTCCAAACCCCCGCTCATCGCCATGAGCTTCAGCGCGGTGGACCCCAGTCTGGCCCCGCCCGGCGGCGAGGTGCTGTGGCTGTGGGCGCAGTATTACCCCTACCGGCTGGCCCGGGGGACTTGGGAGGAACGCGCTCCGGAAGTGCGGGACAACATCCTCAGCAGCTTCGAGCGCTGGGACCCGGACATCCGGGGCAAGATCGTAGGCGAACTCATGCAGACTCCGGCCTGGCTCGAATCCGAGTTTGCTATGCCCGCCGGGAACGTAATGCACCTGGAGATGAGCCTCGACCAGATGTTCATGTTGCGGCCCTGGCTGGGTGCGGCCAATTACCGCTGGCCGACGGTAAAAAACCTCTACCTGTGCGGGGCCAGTACCCATCCCGGCGGGGGGATCATGGGGGCCAGCGGGCGGAACTCGGCGCGGGTGATCCTCAGGGATTTGAGCCGTAGGGCAGGGGCGTGAGGCCGCCCTGGAAGACCGATGAGCCAGAGATATGACTACATCATCGCCGGGGCCGGGGCCGCCGGGCTCAGCCTGGTCTACCATCTGGTGCGGGCGGGGTTGGGGGATAAGCGGGTGCTGCTCGTCGACCGCGAACGCAAGACCCACAACGACCGCACCTGGTGCTTTTGGGAGAAGGGGGAGGGGCCCTTCGAACCCCTGGTTTTTCGCCGCTGGCCGAAGGTCTGGTTCCACGGCGAGGGGATCTCCGAGTGCTTGGACCTCGCCCCTTACCGCTACAAGATGATCCGGGGAATCGACTTTTACACCTTCATGGACCGCTGGCTTTATACCCAGCCGCAGATCACCCGGCTCTACGGCGCGGTGGGCGCGGTGGAGGAGGGTCGGGTCTGGGTGGACGGGGAGCCTTACCGGGCCGAGTGGGTGTTCGACAGCATCTACCGCCCCGCCCCCCGGCGGCCCGCCTACCACTACCTGTTGCAACACTTCAAAGGCTGGGTGGTGGAATCGCCGGGGCCGGTGTTCGACCCCGGCGCCGCGACCTTCATGGATTTTCGCCTCGAGCAGCAGGGAGCGGTGCGCTTCGCCTACGTCCTGCCCTACGACGAGCGGACGGCCCTGGTCGAGTACACCCTGTTCTCGCCGGCGCTCCTCCAACCCGAAGAGTACGACCGGGGGCTACAGGATTACCTCGAGCGCTTCCTCCACCTCCGGGACTACACCGTCCAGCACGAGGAGTTCGGGGTCATCCCGATGACCGACGCACCCTTTGAGGCCCACCCCAGCCCCTGGGTGGTCCCCATCGGCACGGCGGGGGGGCGCACCAAGGCTTCCACCGGCTACACCTTCCAGCGCATCCAGCACCACTCGCGCCAGATCGCCGAGAACCTGGCCCGCTACGGGAAACCCTTGGGGGACAAACCTGGCTTCGACCGCCATTACTGGATGGATAGCCTCTTCCTCAACGCGCTGAGCAAGGGGCGGGAGGAGGGGAGAGCATTCTTCAGCCGCCTGTTCCGGCAGCGCCCGGTAGCTCAGGTGCTGCGTTTTCTCGACGAGGAGACCTCGCTGGCCGAAGACCTCCGGCTCATGACCGCCGTGAATGTGCCGGCCTTCCTGGCGGCGGGTTGGGACGTGATGGCCTCGAGGCTCAAGGCCCGGTTCTGGCCGGCCCCAGGCCGCCCTTAGAGGATTTGTGAGGCGCACCATCCCTAAAGCCCCGGCGCAGCGTAGCCTGAAGTACGCATGAGCTGGCTTCTCCTGGCCCTGCTGGTCGCTTTGCCCGCCTGGTTCTTGCGAAGCTGGGCCGGCTCGAGCCGGGTCCTGCCGGGTCCCGCCGGGTCGCGCTGGCTGGGCGGGGTTTTTTGGCTGGGTCTGGCGCTGGTTGGGGCGGTGCTGTGGGTGAGCGGCTCGGAGCGCGTCCTGGCCGGTTCCCTGGCCTTCTTCGGGTCGCTGCTGGCCCTGCTGGCGCTCTGGGGCGGGGATCTGCTGTGGGCGGCTCGGGTCCGGCTGGGTTGGGCGGTTGCGCTGGCCCTGTTGGTCGGGGGTGGGGCCGCATCCCTCCTGGCCCTGCCCCCTTCGGCCCTGGCGCTGGCGGGTTTGCTGGGAGCATTCGTGGCCCAGGCAGTCTGGCTGGCGGGGAATCAGCGGGCTCGAGCCCGCCTTTCCCGGCTGCGGCGGCAGACCCGTCTGTGGATGGTGCTGTTGGCCCTTTCGGCTTTGGTGCGCATCCCGGTTCCGCTCTGGCCCGAAGGGTTCGCGCCGGTGAGCCTACTCCAGATGAGCCTGATCGGATTGGCGGCGATACTCTGGGCTTGGGGAAAGGTGGGGCCGCGCATCTTGCTGATGGGTGGGGTCGCCTTTTCCCTGGGGTTGGGGGTGGAACTGCTGGGGAGCCGAACCGGCTTTCCCTTCGGCCTCTATAGCTACCAGACCTCGCCGCCACCTACCTTGCTGGGCGTTCCGCTCATCGTCCCGCTGGGGTGGTTCGGCATGGTGTTGGCGGCGCACGTGCTGGCCGGGGGTCGCCCCTGGCTGACCGGTCTGCTAGTGGTGGCCTGGGACTTGGGCCTCGAGGCTTTGATGCCCCACACGGGGTATTGGACCTGGCAGGACCCCGACCCGCTCTGGTACGGTGCGCCGCTGCAGAATTACCTCTCCTGGTTCGCGGTGGGAGCCCTCCTGTCCTGGGTTTACCTGCGGCTCGGCCCGGAGTTGCGGCGCGGCACCGGGCTGGCCTGGGCCTACCGCCTCGAGGCCCTCTTCATGCCGGTGGGGCTGGCCCTCTTCGGGCTCTGGCCCGCCGCCCTGGTTTGTGGGGTGGCCATGAACGCCCTAGCCTGGTGGGGGGTAGGCTCGGCCCGAGTTGCCGATGTCTCGTTTCAGCGCGAGCGTGGGGAGTTGTCGCTTGGCGACGACATTCAGGAGGTGTCGTTTCGCGACGATAGTCGGGTGGCGGGTTTTCGCGACGATAGTCGGGAGGCGTGTTTTCGTGACGATAGTCGGGAGGCCGCCCCTTGAGCGCTACCCCCCGCAAACGCCCCTGGGAGATCCTGCTCGAGCGTCTTTTGGTCGCGCTTTTTCGGCGGACCGTGCGCCAGGGGTTGCGCGGGGTTTGGGTGCGGGGGGAACTCCCGGCGGGGCCTTGGGTGCTGGCCTCCAACCATCATTCCTGGTGGGACAGCTATCTCCTCCCGGTGCTGCTCGAGCGCTGGGGAGGGGATTTTAGGATCATCGTGAGCGACCGGCGTCTTCGCGAGTTCGGTTTCTTCCGCCTTCTGGGGGCGCTCGAGGCCTCCCGCCCGCGCCGGGCTCTCTTCGCCTTGCAGCGAAAAGAGGCCCTGGTCGTCTTCCCCGAGGGCGAACTCCGCCCGCCAGGGGGGTTGGGGTCGCTCCACCGGGGGGCGGTTTGGCTCGCCGAAAAAGCGGAGGTCCCGCTGGTCCCGGTAGCTGTGCGGGTGGTGATGCGCGGCCAGGAGTTCCCTGAGGCCTATGTGGTGTTTGGAGAACCGCTGAGGGCCGATTTGGAGGGGCTCGAGCGGACCCTGAGCCGGATGCTGTCCGAACTGGACGGGCAGATTGGCACGGCCCCGGCGGAGGAGCCCCTGGCGGGTTTTCGCCTGGCCCTGGCGGGGCGGAAAAGCACCCATGAGCGCATGGCTTTCTGGGGGCCGGCTCTCGCCCGGCTCACCGGCCAGGCCCAGCTTACGGAGGAACGATGACCCTCCTCTACGCTGCCCTGGCGGTGATGGGGCTCAAACTCGCCGTGCTGCTGGTCAACCTGGTGAGTTTTCCGCTCCTGCGGCCTTCGGTTCCCCGCAGGAAGGCTCGAGTCTCGATCCTGGTCCCGGCGCGGAACGAAGCGCACAACCTCCCCCGAATCCTGCCCCGGCTTCTGGCCCAGCCGGCCCAGGAGATCCTCCTGCTCGACGACCGCTCGAGCGACGGCACCGCCGAGGTGGCCCGCCGGGTCGCCGGGGCTGATCCGCGGTTTAGGGTGCTGGTCGGGCAGGAACTCCCCGGCGGCTGGAAGGGCAAAAACTGGGCCTGCCACCAACTGGCCCAAGCCGCGGTCGGCGAGGTGCTGATCTTCACCGACGCGGACGTGGGCTGGGAGCCGGGAGCTTTGGGAGCGCTGCTGGAGCGGCTCGAGCGCGCGCCCGGTCTCCTCAGCGTGTATCCCCGTCAGCAGGTCGGCAGCCTGGTCGAACGGGTACTGGTGCCGCTCATCGACACGGTGCTGCTGGCTTTTCTGCCCTACCCGCTGGTGCGGACCCGCTTTCCCTCGGCCTCGGCGGCGAACGGGCAGGTGATGGCCTTTACCCGGGCCGCCTACCAGGCCTGCGGCGGGCACCTGGGGGTGCGGGGGGAGGTGCTCGAGGACGTGCGCCTGGCTCAGCAGATCAAACGGGCCAGACAGCCCCTCAGCATCGCCCTGGGCGGCGATTTGATCGGGGTGCGAATGTACCGCAGCTACGCCGAGATCCGCGAGGGGTTTGGCAAGAACCTGGGGGCCTTTCACGGGGAGAACCCCTTCCTGTTGGCTTTTTCCGCCCTATTTCACTTGTTCGTCTACACCGCGCCCTGGCTGCTGCTGTTCGCGGATGCGCGCTGGCTATCGGTGGGGCTGCTGGGCTTGCTCGAGCGCCTGTTGGTCAACCTCAAGACCGGGCGGGAACCCTGGGAGGCCGTGCTGGTCCCGCTGGCTCCCCTGCTGAGCCTGCCGATTTATCGCCGGGCGATGCGCAAGACGTATACCTGGAAGGGGAGACGGTACGCCAGATGAGAGCGGTGGTGATCGGGGCGGGGTTTGCCGGGCTGGCCGCGGCGTTGCGGCTGCGCCTGGCGGGGCTCGAGGTCGCTGTGCTGGACAAACAGGAAGCCCCCGGCGGCAAGGCCATCGGCTGGAACGGGGTTCCCACCGGCCCCACGGTGCTCACCCTGCCCGAGGTTCCCCGGACGATCTTTCAAGCCCTGGGGGCCGAACCGCCCACGCTCGAGCCGGTCTCGCCGCTCACCCGCTATGTCTGGCCGGACGGGCGCACCTTCGCCCCCCAGGTTGACTTGGAGGCCACGCTGGGGCAACTTTCCCGAATCGAGGCCCGCCATTACCGCCGCCTGCTCGAGCAGGCCCGCCAGCTCTACGAGGGGGTCGGGGGAACCTTTATCCAGGGCTCGCCGCCGACGCTTTCGGCCATCTTGGGGTACGGTCTGCGGCACGGCCTCGCGGCCCACCCGCTCGAGCCCCTGCCCCGGTTGGTCGCCTCGGGTCCGTACCTCACGCCTTTTTTCCTGCGTTTCGCCACCTACTTGGGGGCCAACCCTTACCGGGCTCCGGCGGTGTTGCACAACATCGCCTGGGTGGAGTTGGGGCTGGGGGTCTATCACCTCGAGGGGGGGATGCGGGCGCTGGCCGATGCGCTATATCGCCTGGCCGCCCTGCAGGGGGTGCGCTTTGAGTTCGGGGTGTACGTGGGGGATCTCGAGCTGCGAAAGGGTCAGGTGGTGGCCGCTCGAGCCGGGGACGCCCGCTACTTTGCGGATGTGTTCGTCTCGGCGGTGGACCGTCACTTCACGCTGGGGATGCTCGACTGGCCCGCCCCCCACTACGAGTTGGGCACGTCCGGTCTGGCCCTGCTGATGAGGCTTTCCGAAGCCCAGCCGCTGGCCCATCAGATCTATTTCTCAGCGGATTACCGCTCGGAGTGGCGCGAACTCGAGGCCGGGCGCTTCTCCCAAGACCCCACGCTCTACCTGCACACCGACGGGGACACCGCGTTCTTATTGGTGAACACGCCCAACCTGAGGCGGTTGGGGGAGGTGAGCTTCGAGGAGTACGCCCAATTCCTGCTGGGGAAGCTGCAAGCCGTCCACCCCCTCCCGGTTCGCGACTGGAAGGCCCTGAGCCCCCAGGACTATGCCTTTACCGCCTACCAGGGGGCCTTTTATGGCAAGGCCCCGCACGGCTTGCTGGGGGCACTCCGCCCGGGCTGGCGGTTGGGGAACTTGCAAAATCTGGTCCAGGTCGGGGGGACTGTTCACCCCGGCGGGGGGGTGCCGCTCGCGATGCTTTCGGGCTGGAACGGGGCAGCCTGGCTGTTGGACCGCAACAGGGGGGAGAGAGGGTAGTTTGCGGCTTTCCGAACCCCGAGGGTATCCCACCCGTTTTGGCCATTTTCCCCGCTGGGCAGGCCAACCGCTCGAGCTGCTCGAGGAGGGGGCTAAGTTGGGCTCCCCGTTCGGCCTGCGGCTGGGCCGGAGCGCGCTGGTGGGCTTCACCCCGCAGTGGAACCGCAAGGTGCTCTCGGACCTCGAGACCTTTCGTTCCAAAGGGAGTTTTTCGGGACTCATCCCCTACTTGAACGGCGGGATCATCACCACCGATCATCCCCAGCACCGGCCCAGGAAGACCGAACTCAACCGGGAGTTTCACGCCGGGGCGGTCCGGGGTTTGGCCGGGCAAATCCGTGAGTCCATCGAAGCGATCCGCCCCCGGGGAGAGTTCGAAGCGGGAAGCTGGGCCTCGCGGGTGGTTCGGGTCAGCCTGAACCTGGCCTATTTCGCCTCGAGGCTTCCCCCAGCTCAGCTCGCGGCCTTTCTCGCACCGCTGAAGCAGCCGTTCCCCGCCCCGCTCCTCCCTCGCCCGCTGCTCTTCACGCGGATGCGCCGGACCGTTACCCGGATCCAGGCCGAAGGGCACGGAATGGCCGCCCACCTGCCGCTCGAGGAGGTGCTGATCGGCCTGGCGGCAGGGTACGACACCACCGCCCACACCCTGGCCTGGGCCTTATGGCACGCGGCGAGTCATCCCGAGTGGCACACCCCGCAAGGGGTTCCCCTGCTCGTCAAGGAGACCCTGCGGCTCTTTCCGCCGGGGTATATCGGCAGCCGGGTCTCGAGCCGGGCCTTCGCGTTTGGTGGGCAGGAATTTCGTCCAGGGGGGCTGGTCTTGTATAGTCCCTACCTCACCCACCGCCACCCCGACCTCTGGCCAAACCCCCTCCGCTTCGACCCGGAGCGCTTCGTAGGAAAGATCCCGGCTTGGGGCTACCTGCCTTTTGGCGGCGGCGAACGCATCTGTCTGGGGATGCACTTCGCCCATCTGGTGCTCGAGCAGGCCCTGGCGTTGTTTCCCGCTGGGCTAAAGCCCATCCAGGGCGATCCCACCCCTAGGCCGCTGCTCACCCTGGCCCCGCGGGGGCCCTTGTGGCTAAAGGTCATGTAGCTTCAGCCAGCTCCTCCTGTGCAGCCGCCTACGGGTCCACCGGGGTCGGTTTACCCTGCTCGTCTACCGCCACGTAGGTCAGGTTGCCCCGGGTGGCGAGCATCTTGGGCTCGCGCAGGTTCTCCCGGTACACCTCGACTTCCACGGTGATGGAGGTACGCCCGACCCGGACTACCCGGCCCACGATCTCGAGCAGATCCCCCACCCGGATCGGCACCTCGAACACCACCTCGCCCACCCGTACCGTCACGCAGCGTTTGCGGGCCCGCCGGATGGCGGCATAAGAGCCCACCTTGTCCATCAGACCCAAGACGAACCCGCCGAAGGCGTTGCCGCCGGGGTTGGCGTGTTCGGGGAAGACCAGTTCCAGGGTTCGCGCTTCGCTTTCCATGCTCCAAATCGTACCTGCTCCTGCGGGTAGACTGACAAGGTGGGGTTGGAAATCCGCGAACGCAAACGCAAACACCTCGAGGTCTGCCTGAACGAGCCGGTGGGGTTCGAGCGGGTGAGCCCAGGGCTCGAGCGGTACCGTCTGCGCTACCGAGCCCTGCCTGAACTGGCCTTAGAACAGGTGGACCTCGGCACCGAGTTCCTGGGTAAAAAGCTCCTTGCCCCCTTCTTGATCGGCGCCATGACCGGGGGCGAGGAGAAGGGCGGTCAGATCAACCGGGCCTTGGCCCAAGCCGCCGAGCGCTTGGGGGTGGGGATGATGCTGGGGAGCCAGCGGGTGATGCTGGAAAAACCCCAGGCCCTGCCCAGCTTCCGGGTGCGCGAGGTGGCCCCGACCGCTCTGCTGGTGGGCAACCTGGGGCTGGTGCAACTCAACAAGGGGTACGGGCCGGAACACCTCGAGCGGGCCGTCTCGCTCGTGGGGGCCGACGCCTTGGCCCTCCACACCAACCCTTTGCAGGAAGCCGCCCAGCATGGCGACACCGATTTTTCCGGGCTGTTGCAGAAACTCGGGGCAATCCTGCCCGGGTTGGGTTTCCCGGTGCTGCTCAAGGAGGTGGGGCACGGGATCGGGCGCGAGGTGGCCGAGCGGCTCCGGGGGTTGCCCATCGCGGCGTTGGACGTGGCTGGAGCTGGGGGCACCAGTTGGGCCAAGGTCGAGCAGTACGTGCGCTACGGCAGGGTGCTCCATCCCGAACTGGTCGAGATTGGCCTGCCGACGGCCCAGGCCTTGACCGAGTGCCGTGAGGTGTTGCCCCGGATGCCCCTGGTGGCCTCGGGCGGCATCCGTAGCGGCACTGACGCGGCAAAAGCCCTGGCCCTGGGGGCTCAGGTGGTGGCGGTGGCGAGGCCGCTGGTTCAACCGGCGCTCGAGGGGCCCCAAGCCGTGATCGCCTGGATCGAAAACTTCCTGTGGGAACTCAAGGTGGCCTTGTTCGCGCTGGGAGCCAAGCGCCCCGAAGAGGCTTTGGGCCGGATAGAAAAGCTAGAAGCTGGAGGCTAGAAGCAAAAGCTTTTTCAAGCTCCCAACTCCAGCCTCCAGCTTTTTTGGTTGCGGGGGAAGGATTTGAACCTTCGACCTTCGGGTTATGAGCCCGACGAGCTACCAGACTGCTCCACCCCGCGTCGCGCTAACACGCTGTACTCCACGCCCGCGCCGCTTAACCTCGAGCCCTCGAGAGGGCAACCGCTAATCTAGCAAAGCCGAGCGGCTTCTGTCAAATGTCACCGGAAGCAGCAAAATGGCGTGTTAGCATGAACACGGAAGGCGTTTGAGAGCGAGAGCCGAAATGAGGATATCCGTGGAGGACACGATATGAAACGATACTGGGTCGTGGTGTGCATAGCCCTATCCGTGGGGCTGGCCCAGCAACAAACCCCAGCGGCACAACCCCAGCAAGAACAGACCCAGCCGCAGCAGGCCCAACCGGCCAACCCGGTGTTGCAGAAGGCCCAGGCCGACCTCGAGGCGAACCGTCTGGACGACGCGGTCAAGGGTTTCGAGCTGGTGATCGCCCAGGACTATAACAGCTACCCGGCCCACTTCGGCCTCGGTTTGGCGCTTTACCGCAAGGGTGACCTGCGCGGGGCGCGTTTCGAGTTCCAGCAGCTCACCGTGCTGGCCCCCGAGCGCTATGACGGCTGGTTCAACCTGGGCGTGACCCTGGACCGTCTGGGCCAGGATGCCGATGCTGCTCAGGCTTTGGCCCGTGCGGTGGAGCTCGGGGAGCAGGCCGAATTCACCCCCGAGGCCCTGCGACCCGCCTACTTGGGTCTGGCCAAGACCCTCCGCGACCAGCAGAAGTTCGCCGAGGCGGCCAGCGCCCTGGAGAACGCCGCCAAAAAGCTCCCCGACGACCGTGAGATCAACCTGCAACTGGCCGATAGCCTCACCCGCTCCGGTAGACAGCTCGAGGCCATCCCCTACCTCTACAAGATCCTGAACGCCGACCGGGGCAACGTCACCGCCACCAACCTGCTGGTGGACATCTACGTAGCCCAGGACTTGCGCGACCGGGCGGTGCGCGAACTTGACCGCAGCCTCGAGGCTGTCCAGGATCTGCGCCAGAAGGCCTTGCTGCTGGTCAAGAAGGCCGAACTCTCCACCGGCGCGGCCCGCGAGGCGGCCTTGCGCCAGGCGGTCCAGCTCGACTCCAGGCTGTGGCAGGCCCAGTTCAACCTGGGTCTCCTCCGCTTGCAGGCCGGGCAGGCCCAGCAGGCCTTGGGTCCCTTGCAGGCTGCTTACAGCCAGGTCCCCGAGGATCCCAAGGTGCTCCTGGCCCTGGCCTCGGCTTACGACCAGCTCAAGCGGCCCTCTGACGCGGCCCGCTTCGCGGCCCTAGCGGCGCGTTTATCCCAGGGCGCCGACAAGTTCGAGGCCCTGATGATCCAGGGCAAAGCCGCCTACCAGCAAGGCCGCCACAACGAAGCCCAGCAGGCGCTGACCCAGGCCACCCAGCTCAAGGCGGACAGCGCTTCGGCCTGGCTCTACCTGGGGCTCAGCCAGTACGCGGTCAAGAACTACGGTGGGGCCATCGCCTCGCTCGAGCGCGCCCAGAGCCTGGACGCCAACAACGCGAGCGTGGCGGTCAACCTGGGGGCGACCTATCTGGCGGCGGGCCGCTACTCCGACGCCGAGCGGGTACTGCGCCAGGTGGTCAGCCAGGACACCCGCAACGCGGTGGCCTGGTACAACCTGGGCTGGGCATTGCGCTCCTTGGCCCGTGAGAACGAGGCCAAGCGGGCCTGGCAGCGCTCGCTCGACCTCGGCTACGAACCGGCTCGAGCCTTGCTGCGCTAAGCGAGATGCAGGGGTAAGGGAGTAGGCGGGGATTGCGCCAGCGAAAGGGTACTGCCCCAACTCCTTGGTGTACTGATCATGGCGTGATCATGGCGCAACTTAGCTCGAGGCTGGGTTGACGCTGGGCCGCACTGGCGCTAAACCCAATCTGGATGCAGTCAAAAGACCAACCGGCAGTTTCTTTATGGGGTGATCCGCTCCGTATTCGCTGGGCGACAGGCTTCAAGGTTCATTCGTCCTCACTTTTGTCCGCTAAACTCGGTTAAGCTGTGCCAAGGGAAGTTTATCGGGATGAAGCCTCGAAGGATGGGTGGATCAGAGGGAACGCGGTGGCGGACGCGGGGCTCGGTCGCGCCACCCCTGGATGCTCCGCCCGCCTCCCCGCTGCGCGGCGAAACCGACGCCTCCCCGCTGTGCAGCGAAATGGACGTCTCTCCGCTTCGCGGTGTAAGAAGCGCCTCGCCTTGGACATACTTAGAGGAAAACTATGGGTTGGTTGCGAGATAATTGGCTCGACGCCGTAATCTTCGTGCTATTCGCGCTGGTGGTGGCTGGGGTGGTACTGTTTCTAACCGGGGTGAACCCCTTCGCTCGCCCACCGGCCAGTCCGGCTCAGCTCACCCCCACCCAGACCTCTCCTCCGGCTTCACAAACTCCCTCCCAAACCCCCACGACCGCCAATCCCCCGGTCCAGGTCATTCCGGTGCTGCCGAAGGCCCCCAGCGAAACCCCGACGCCCACCCCCGCGCCTGCGGCGACCCAGCCCACCCCGGCCAGCCCCAGTCCTTCCGCCACCCCGACGCCGAGCCCTGCTCCGGCCACGGGGGGCTGGCGGGTGGCGGTAGGGGCTTTCTCCGACCCCGCGAACGCC